>NZ_FOEB01000021.1:0-124747 GCF_900110515.1 Methylobacterium sp. ap11
ACCTCCTCTACGGCCAGGGCGAGGGCCGCGAGATCTACGCCGCCATCGGCAAGGCCGCCGACCTCGGGGCGCATCCGGGCTTCGACGCCGAGTACTACCTGCTGTCGAACCTCGACGTGGCGCGGGCGGCGACGAGTTCGGGGCGCGACCCGTTCGCCTTCGCCTACGACCACTACCAGCTCTACGGCTGGAAGGAGGGGCGCAACCCCGACGCGGTGTTCGACACCAAGGGCTACCTCAACGCCTATGGCGACGTGAAGGCGGCGGGCGTCGACCCGCTGCTGCACTACGACCTCTACGGCTGGAAGGAGGGCCGCGACCCGTCGAAGGGGTTCGACACCACGGCCTACCTTGCGACGAACGGCGACGTGGCGCGGTCGAAGGTCGACCCGATGCTGCACTACCTGCAATACGGCGCGCTCGAGGGTCGCGCGGCCCCGGGCGACACCACCTTCGGCTTCGGCAACCAGGGCTGATCCAAGGTCGAACCAAGAGTCGGACCAAGAGTCCGATCGAGGGCCGACCCGTCGCCCCCGCATTTCGCCGCCCTCCGGCGGCGGGACCTCGCCCCGCGACCGGCGCAGGGCTCACGCCCTTGCGCCGGTCGCGCCCCTGCACCAAAGCGGCTCTCGCCGGCGCCTCGCCCGGTCCCGGCGCTTCCCCGATGCAGGCCGTCCTCAACGCCGCCCTCCCGATCTTCGCCCTGATCCTGGCCGGGTTCCTGTCGGGCCGCACCGCCCTGTTCGGCCCGGCGGCGGCCGACAGCCTGAACCGCTTCGCGATATACCTGGCGCTGCCGGCCCTGATGTTCGGCGCGATGGCGAAGATCACCCCCGCCCAGGTCGCCCAGCTCGGCTTCGCGGCGGCCTTCGCGGGCGGCATCGCGGCGGCCTTCGCGGCCGCCTTCCTGCTCGGCCTCGGCCGGTCCCTGCGGCCGGCCCAGGCCTGCATCGAGGGGCTGGATGCCGGCTACAGCAATGTCGGCTTCATGGGCATCCCGCTCTGCCTGCTGGTCTTCGGGCCGGCGAGCCTGCCGGCCGCGGTCATCGCCACCCTGTTCACCGCCTGCGTGCTGTTCCTGTTCGCGATCGTGGTGATCGAGCTCGACCTGCAGAAGGGGGCGGGCTCGGGCACCGCCCGCAAGGTCGTGCTGGCGCTCCTGCGCAACCCGCTGCTGATCGCGCCCCTCGCCGGGCTGGCGGTCGGCCTCACCGGGACGCCGGTGCCCGGGCCGGTCGAGCGCTTCGCCACGCTCCTCGGGGGCGCGGCCTCGCCCTGCGCCCTCGTCTGCATCGGGCTCTTCCTCGCCCAGGAGCGGGTGGTGCTCTCCGACATCCGACCGATGGCCGTGCTCGTCGTCCTCAAGCTGGTGCTGCAGCCGGCGGTGACGGCGCTCCTCGTCTACCAGGTCTTCGCCGTGCCCGACCTCTGGGCGCGGGCGGCGGTGCTGCTCAGCGCGCTGCCGATCGGCTCCGGCCCGTTCACGCTCGCCAAGCTCTACGGGCTCGAGGCCGGCGTGACCTCCGGGGCGATCCTGCTCTCGCACCTTGCCTCGGTGGTGACCGTCTCGCTCCTCGTCGCGTGGCTCGCCTGACCGGCAGGGGTCGATCGCGGGATCGCGGGGCGTCGCCCCTCTAAGCAGATTTCGCAAAAGTGGCCACCGGTTTTGCGGCAAAAATCTGCGACAAAACAATGACCTAAGCGGACGAAGCGTTGGCTTGCCAACGCAAGTCTGGTTAGCGCCCACGCGCCTGACGCAGCGCATCTCCGCATCGGACCGGTCGCGCGGGCTGGGGACGCAGGTCGACGGCGATCGGACGGCGACGTCGTTCGTGTACGATTAACTCGATCTTGAAGGTCTCACGCGAGTCTCGCACGACCGGGCCGGACGGGACTCGCACGGGAAGTCATGGTAGGGGAGAACCGTCGTCACCGGCATGACGCGGCTCGTCCCGCGACCGCCCTCTTGTTGCCTCATCTTGTTCGAAGCCGGGTCCAGGGCATGACGATCCTTCGCTCCATCCGTGCGGTCCTCGACGGCGGTCCCTCCTCCCGGGACCGGGCCCTCGCCGGCCGCCTGATGCGGGTGATCTTCGGCTGCTACGTGATCGTCGCGGTCGGCCTGACGGCCGTGCAGATGATGGTCGCCTACCGGGCGGCGAGCCAGCGCCTCCAGGACGACGTGGCGGCTCTCCAGCGCACCTTCACGCCCGGCATCGAGGACGCGATGTGGCGCTACAACGCCGAGGTGCTGCGCGGCATCCTGGCGGGCATGCAGGAGATCCCGGCGGTCGTCGGGGTCGAGGTGCGCGACGAGGCCGGACGGCGCGTCCAGGCGACCGGCACCTTCACGGACGAGGCCGGCGCGGTCTGGCCCGTCGGCCGCAACGAGGAGGCGAAGCTGGCCGCCCGGCCCTTCGGCACGCCGTTCAGCCGCACCTTCCCGGTCGTCCACACCGACGAGAACGGCCGCATCTACCCGATCGGCTCCTGGACCGTTCATTCCGACGACAGCATCGCGATCGAGCAGGTCAAGAACACGCTGTACGTGATCCTGATCAACTCGGCGATCAAGTCGGTCATGCTGTGGTTCATCTTCTACCTGGTGATCCGCACCATGGTCGGCCGGCCGCTCGGCCAGATCCGCGACTACCTCGCCCGGATGGACGCCGATTCCCTCGGGGCGCCGCCGCTGATGATCGAGGCGGGGGGCCGCAACGAACTGCACGCGCTCGCCGGCGCGCTCAACACCATGCGCGACCGGCTGCGGTGGTCGTTCGAGGAGAACGCCGCCCTGATGCGCGACCTGCGCGAGATGAACGCGACGCTCCAGGACCGCATCGCCGAGCGCACCCGCGACCTCGAGACCCTGGCCCATACCGACCTCCTCACCAGCCTGTTCAACCGGCGCAAGCTCGACGAGGCCCTGGCGGAGGCGACCGAGGACCGGGAGCGGCCGCTCTCGCTGATCCTCGGCGACATCGACAACTTCAAGTCGGTCAACGACCGCCACGGCCACAAGGTCGGCGACCAGGTCCTGATCGCCTTCGCGGGCCTGCTGCGCGACGCGGTGCGGCCGACCGACATCCTCGGCCGCTGGGGCGGCGAGGAGTTCATGCTGCTGTGCCCCGACACCGACCTCGCCGCGGCGGTCGCCCTGGCCGAGCGCCTGCGCCAGCGCGTCGAGGAGACGGCCCTGCCGGAGGCCGGCACCCGCACCTGCTCGTTCGGGGTCGCCACCCTGGCCCCGGGCGAGAGCACCGACAGCCTGGTCGGCCGGGCCGATGCGGCGCTCTACCGCTGCAAGCGCAACGGCCGCAACCGGGTCGAGGTGAGCGCGTCGCTCTGGTCGGAGACGGGGTTGAAGGAGCGCGGGGCGGCCTGAGCCCCGATTTCGCACAACCCTGGTCGTCCGACCTTCCGGTCCGCGAACACCCGAAAGACCAGCACCGCGTCCAGGGTCGTTTCGATGGGGTGTGCGGCCGCTACCCGGCGCCGAATGACCGCCGGATTCTTTTGCAATGCGGGATGTGCGGTGCCGAAATCATGTCGGATGGCACAAAATTTTCGCTGTTCCATGTGCATGGCGCATGGTGCCGTTGCGTCCATTCGTCCGGTTGCGGCGCCCGGGGTATTGGCAGCGTGCGCGTCTTGCCGCAGTCTCGGGGTGGATGAAGCCGCCGCAGAGCGGTCCGCCCGGAACGGAGGTACGCCGATGGTCAACCCGAACCGCCTCGTGAAATCCGCCTGGATCGCCGCGGAGGTCTCCCGCGACAAGGCCGAGAAGGTCCTGGTGGTGGAAGCCTATATCGCGGTCAGCCCCCTGGAGAGCGGCTTCGATGCCGGGCGCTATGGACGCCTCGTCGAGGACGTGCGCCGCATCCTCGCCGACAACCCGGACATCGACCGGGCCTCGATCCTGAGCGTGCACCGCGAATCGCGCTGCGCCGCTCTGTTTCGCCGCGGCGCCTGCGAGGAGGGGCGCCGGACCGAGCTGCCCGAACTCGTCGCCTGATTCCCGGAATCCGGACGATGCGGCGGGGCCGTGAGGCCCCGCCGGGGACGCCTCAGAGGCCCTCGAACAGCGCCGACGAGATGTAGCGCTCGGCGAACGAGCACGCGACCGTGACGATGCGCTTGCCCTTGAACTCGGGCCGGGCCGCGATCTCGAGCGCCGCCGCGACGTTGCCGCCGGTGGAGATGCCGCCGGGGATGCCCTCGATCCGGGCGAGCAGGCGGGCGGTGTCGAAGGCGGTCTGGTTGGAGACCGTCACCACCTCGTCGATCACGCCGCGGTCGAGCACGCCCGGCACGAAGCCGGCGCCGATGCCCTGGATCTTGTGCGGGCCGGGCTGGCCGCCGGACAGGACCGGGGAATCCTCCGGCTCGACCGCGACGACGCGCAGCGACGGCAGGCGCTGCTTGATCACCTGGCCGACGCCCGTGATGGTGCCGCCGGTGCCCACGCCCGCCACGAAGGCGTCGAGCTGGCCATGCGTGTCGGCCCAGATCTCCTCCGCGGTGGTCTTGCGGTGGATCTCGGGGTTGGCCGGGTTGTTGAACTGCTGGGGCATGATCGCGCCCGGGATCTCCTTGAGGAGTTCCTCGGCCTTGGCGATCGCGCCCTTCATGCCCTGCGGGCCGGGGGTCAGCGCCAGCTCGGCCCCGAGATAGGCCAGCATCTTGCGCCGCTCGAGCGACATCGTCTCGGGCATCACCAGG
Source organism: Methylobacterium sp. ap11 (assembly GCF_900110515.1). NCBI lineage: Bacteria > Pseudomonadati > Pseudomonadota > Alphaproteobacteria > Hyphomicrobiales > Methylobacteriaceae > Methylobacterium > Methylobacterium sp. ap11. The sequence goes on from NZ_FOEB01000021.1 coordinate 4,723, forward strand.
ATCAGCCGGTAGCCGCGGGCGGCGGCCACGAAGGCGAGCGCGATGCCGGTATTGCCGGAGGTCGGCTCCACCAGGGTGCCGCCGGGCTTCAGCACGCCCGAGGCCTCCATGGCGTCGATCATGTTGACGCCGATGCGGTCCTTCACCGAGGCGATCGGGTTGAAGAACTCGAGCTTCAGCAGGATCTCGGCGTCGATCCCGCGCTCCTTGGCGAGGCGGTTGAGGCGCACCAGCGGGGTGTTGCCGATGGTCTCGGTGATCGAGTCGTAGACCCGGCCGTGGCCGATCGTGCGGCCGGATTCCGAAGTGGCGGTGGCGTCGGCCATGCGATGTCTCTCCCTTGGGGGCTCGTGTTCCGCCGCACGGGTAGCCCAAATCCGGCGTGCCGTCGAGGTAAGCCGATTTACACAGTTTATATCTGTAGAATAAACCGCGGGCCGATGGTTCGCCCGGCCCGCTCCCCGGTCGGAATCCGGCCGATCCCGGTGGATGGACCTGCCGGCTCCGCCATCACGGGGGCTACTCGCCGGGTTGCGGTCTGATAACCTTGGGGTAGAGAGGCGCCCCGGCAAGGTTCCCCGCAGCGACTCGCCCGCGGTTCCCGCCGCGCGGTCTTGCCGGCGAGGCCGCCCGCCACCCGGATCCCGAGGGCCCAGAGAGACCGCATGACCGAGATCCCGAACCGCTCTCCCGTCGAGTCCGCGCCCCTTCACGGTCCGGAAGAGGTGTCCGGACCCGTGCCCGGCGCCGACGCGACGGGCCTGCGCGTGCCGTCCTCCGGCCCGCACCGGGTGGTGATCGTCGGCGGAGGCTTCGGCGGGCTCACCACGGCGCGCGGCCTCGGCGGCGCGGAGGGCATCGAGGTCACGCTGATCGACCGGCGCAACCACCACCTCTTCCAGCCGCTGCTCTACCAGGTCGCCACCGCGGTCATCGCACCGGGCGAGATCGCCGAGCCGATCCGGGCGATCCTGCGCCGGGACCGCAACGTCCGCGTGCTGATGGGCGAGGTCGAGGGCATCGACGTCGAGGGCCGCGCCGCGATCCTGCGCGACGGTACCCGCATACCCTACGACACGTTGGTCCTGGCGACGGGGGCCACCCACAGCTATTTCGGCCACCCCGAATGGGAGCGCTACGCGCCGGGCCTCAAGACCCTCGACGACGCCCGCCGGATCCGGGCCCGGGTATTGCTCGCCTTCGAGGCGGCCGAGCGCGAGGACGACCCGGCCGCCCGCGAGCGGCTGCTGACCTTCGCGGTGATCGGCGGCGGGCCGACCGGGGTGGAGATGGCCGGCGCCATCGCGGGGCTCGCCCACCACGCCCTGTCGCAGGATTTCCGCCGCATCGATCCGAAGCGGGCCCGCATCCTCCTGATCGAGGCGGCTCCCCGGATCCTCGGCACCTTCTCGGAGGACCTGTCGGCCTACAGCCGCCAGGCGCTCGAGCGCCTCGGCGTCACGGTGCTGACCGACCACGCGGTCGAGGACGTGTCGGAGGCCGGCATCACCGTGCAGGGCCGGCTGATCCCGGCCGCCACCGTGGTCTGGGGCGCGCGGGCGTGCGCGCCTCGCCCGCCGGCGCGTGGCTCGGGGTCGAGACGACGCGCCAGGGCCACGTCCCGGTCGGGCCGGACCTCGCGGTGATCGGCCGCCCGGGCGTCTACGCGCTCGGCGACCTCGCCCAGGCCAAGGCCGAGGACGGCACGTCCCTGCCGGGCCTCGCCCAGGTCGCCGACCAGCAGGGCCGCTACCTCGGCCGCTCGCTGCGCGAGCGCATCCTGCACGGCCGGGCGCCACAGCCGTTCCGCTTCCGCAGCCGCGGCAACCTGGCGATCATCGGGCGCAATGCCGGCGTGGTGCAGTGGGACCACGTCAAGCTGAAGGGCTTCCTCGCCTGGCTGGTCTGGGGCGTCGCCCACGTCTACCTGCTGGTCGGCTTTCACAACCGGCTCGTCGTCACCCTGCGCTGGCTCTGGGCCTATGTCAGCTTCCAGCGCGGCGCCCGGCTGATCTCCGAGCGCGACGAGGCCACGATGGCGCTGATCAGCGGCAAGCCCCCGGCGAAGGCGCCGCTGCCCTGACCGGAGCGGGGAGGGCGCCTCACCGCGCCTCCCGGGCGACGAAGAACGGCGTCGGCTCCAGCTCCGCATCCTCGTGCGCCACCATGCGGGGGAAATGGGCATCGGCCTGCGACACGAAGAGGTCGCGCACCAGCGCCTGGGCCAGCCGCGTCGCCCCGATGCCGAGGCCCGGGATGTCGCCGGCGAGCGCGCCGTGGCTCAGGCTGACGCCCCAGTTGAAGACGTGCAGCAGGCCCAGTTCCGGCAACCGGCCGGGCACTCGCTCCAGCATCTGCATCCCGTCGCCGAGATAGGGGAAGCGGGCGGCCTCCGGGTGCGCCTCGGCCTCGGCGGCCGGGACGCGCTCGCCCCAGGTCAGCACCGCGTCGCGGAAGCGGTCGAGCTCCGGGCGCCGCGTCAGGTCGATGTCGAAGCCCACCGCCACCACGGCGGCGTCGACCGGGTAGCGGCCTCGGCCCGTCTCGACCACGAGACCGTCGGGCACCTCCTCGATTCCGGTCCAGCTCTCGCCGAACCGCACCGCGAAGTTCGGGTGGCGGGTGCAGCGCAGCACCGATTCGTGAGGCGGCGGCGTGCCCTCGCCCATCAGGTAGGTGGTGAAGGCCCAGCGCCTGGCGTCGTCGAGGGCGGCGTAGCCGCGCAGGAAGCCCGGGAAGGCGGCCCATTTCGACTTGTTGACCTGGGGAAACCGCGAGCGGCGCACGAACAGCGTCACCGCGGCGGCCCCGGCTTCCAGCGCCGTCGCGGCGTTGTCGATCGCCGAGGCCGAGGCGCCCAGCACCGCGACGCGGCCGCCCCGGAAGCGCGCGAAGTCGATCGGGTCGGAGGAATGGAACAGGCGGCCCGCGCCGCCGGTGGCGAAGGGCGGCATCCGACGTCCGCCGGACCCGTCGCGGCCTGCGGCGAGCACCACCTTGCGGGCATACAGGGTCTCGGGCCCGGCCGGCCCGTCGATCCGCGCCCCGATCAGCCCGGTTGCCGGCCAGAGCTGCAGGAGGCGGGTGTCGTTCTCGACCGGGATGCCGACGGTATCGCGCACGAACAACAGGTAGCGCAGCCAGTCGAGGCGCGGGATCTTGTAGAGGTCGGCCCAGCCCGCCTCGCCGGCTTGCGCCTCCCACCAAGCCCGGAAGGTGAGGGAGGGGATGCCGAGATCCGGCCCCGTCAGGTGCTTGGGCGAGCGCAGGGTCTCCATCCGGGCGAACGTGCCCCACGGCCCCTCGGCGCCCCGGGGCGCCTGGTCGATCACCCGCAGGTTCGAGATCCCCTCGCGCAGCAGCGCGAAGGCGGCGGTCTGGCCGCACATCCCGGCGCCGACCACCAGCACGTCGAGGGCCGGGCGCCCGTCCGGTCCGTCGACCGGCAGGGTCCAGCGGGCGGGGGGGTGGTTCAGGCGGGCGAGGTCGCGCCGTACCTCGGCGGCGAGGAGTGTTAGTCCCTTCACGGCCGCGCTGTCCTGGTCGATATCCATGCCCGTGTATCCATGCCCGTGCCAATCCTGGAGGTCCCGATGCCCGATCTGTCCTGCTTCTACAGCCTGTCCTCGCCCTGGGCCTATCTCGGCGGGCCGCGGCTCCAGGACATCGTGCGCCGCCACCGCGCCCGGCTGGTGCTCAAGCCCTTCGACTTCCAGGAGGTGGTGCCCAAGACCGGCGGCGTGCCGATCCGGACCCGGCCGCAGCCGCGACGCGATTATCATGCCGTCGAGCTCGCCCGCTGGCGCGACTATCTCGGCCTGCCGCTCAACGTGACGCCGCGCCACTACCCGATGGAGAACCCGGCGCCGAACTGGAACAAGCATGCCGGCTGGACGGTCATCGCCGCGCAGGCCGCCGGGCTCGACGCCTTTCCGCTCTCGCACGCCATCCTGCGCGCGCTGTGGGCGGAGGAGCGCGACATCGCCGACCCGGCGGTGCGCAGGGCCATCGCCGACGACAACGGCTACGACGGCGCCGCCCTGGTGGCGGCCGAGGGCAGCGAGGCCGTGCAGGCCCGGTACCGCCGCAACGGCGAGGAGGCCGAGGCGCTCGGCGTGTTCGGCTCGCCGACCCTCGTGCTCGACGGCGAATTGTTCTGGGGCCAGGACCGGCTCGGCTTCCTCGACCGGGCACTGGCGCGGCGCGCGGCGGCCAGGAGCTAACGGGGCGCATTCCAGGGGCGAGCCGGGCGCATGGCGCCCGGCCCCCATCGTGCGACAAGGGACGGGGCAAACCTGCACAACAGCCCCGGGGCACGAGGAAACATGCACAACAGCGAGGCGATCTGGCGGCACGTCGAGGAGCACGCGGCGGCGTTCGTGGCTCTCTCCGACCGGGTCTGGGAGATGCCGGAGCTCAACTTCCAGGAAGTGCGCTCCGCGGCCGAGCACACCGCCATGCTGCGCGCCCAGGGCTTCCGGGTGACCGAGGGCATCGACGGCATCCCGACCGCCATGATGGGCGAGGCCGGGGAGGGCGGTCCCGTCATCGCGATCCTGGGCGAGTACGACGCGCTGCCGGGCCTGAGCCAGGAGGCGGGCGTGGCCGAGCACCGGCCGCGTCCGGGGGAGGGCGCCGGCCATGGCTGCGGCCACAACCTGCTCGGCGCCGGGGCGCTGCTCGCCGCCACCGCCGTCAAGGACTGGCTCGCCCGGGAGGGCCTGCCCGGCCGCGTGCGCTACTACGGCTGCCCGGCGGAAGAGGGCGGCGCCGCCAAGACCTTCATGGTGCGCGACGGCGTATTTTCCGACGTCGACGTGGCGATCACCTGGCATCCGGGCCCGTTCGTGGCGATCTGGGAGCCGGTCTCCCTGGCGATCCAGCTCATCGACTTCGCCTTCGTCGGCAAGGCCTCGCACGCGGCGGCCGCCCCCCATCTCGGGCGCTCGGCCCTCGACGCGGTCGAACTGATGAATGTCGGCGTCAACTACCTGCGCGAGCACATGCCGAGCGACGCGCGGGTGCATTACGCCTATCTCAATGCCGGCGGCATCGCCCCCAACGTCGTCCAGGCGAGCGCCACCGTGCGCTACCTCGTGCGCGCCGCCGACCTGCCGAGCCTCCTCGACCTCGCGGCCCGGGTGGAACGGATCGCCCAGGGCGCCGCCCTGATGACCGAGACCACCGTGACGAGCCGGGTGGTGAGCGCGATGTCGAACCTGCTCGCGAACCCGCCGCTCGAGGAGGCGATGCACGCCAACCTGATGCGCCTCGGCCCCCCGCCCTTCGACACCGAGGACCGGGCCTTCGCGGACAAGATCCGGGCGACGCTGACGGAAGAGGACATCGTCTCGGCCCATCGCCGCTTCGGCATGCCGGTGACCGACGCGCCGCTCTGCGACGCGATCGTGCCGCTGCGGGCTGTCGGCGAGCGGATGATGGGCTCGACCGATGTCGGCGACGTGAGCTGGGCGGTGCCGACCGTGCAGGCGCGGGGCGCCACCTACGCCATCGGCACCCCGGGCCATTCCTGGCAGATGACCGCCCAGGGCACGAACCCCGCGGCGCACAAGGGGATGGTCCACGTCGCCAAGGCGATGGCCGGAACGGCGGTCGACGTCCTGCGCGACCCAGATCTCCTCGCCCGCGCCAAGGCCGACCACGCCGAGCGCCTCTCCCGTACGCCCTATCGCTGCCCGCTGCCGGACGGCCTGGCGCCGCCCCTCGACATGGTGGGGTGAAGTCTCTGACGATTTCCGCCTGATCGCGTCGCGATGCGGAAATCGGCGTCGCTCAAGCGTGTGGAGCCTGCGGCTCCACCCGCGTGGGCTTGTGACACCCAATTCGGCTGTGATCTTCCGGGTCGGGTGTCAGCCCGGCAGGTCGCGGTGGCGGCGCAGCCACGACGCCGCGTAGCCGCAGAGCGGGACGATCTGCCGGCCCTCCGCCCGCGCGGTCTCGGCGACCGCCCGCATCAGCCGGTCGGCGGTGCCGGTGCCGCGCAGGGCCGGCGGCGCGTACACGTAGGCGATGACGAGGGCGCCGGGCCGGCGGCGATAGTCGGCATAGGCGACCTCGCCGTCCACCTCGAGCTCGAAGCGGCCCCGCCCCGGATCGTCGCGCATTCCCGTCCCGTGCATGCCGCCGCCCGGCCTCTCGCGTGTCTGGGGCAAGCTCCCGATTCCGGCCCGGTTCCCGTCAGCCGGCCAGAGCCGCGCGGAGCCGCTCGGCGTGGGCCGCCAGCACGGCCGGATCGGCCATGCCCTCGACGTGGCGGCGCGGCGCGGCGCCCTCGTGCCGGGGCAGGACGTGGACATGGAGGTGGAAGACGGTCTGTCCGGCCGCCGCTTCGTTGTACTGGTAGACCGCGACGCCGTCGGCCGCGAAGGCCGCCTTGGCGGCCCGGGCCACGCGCTGCACGGCGGCGTAGAGGGCCCCGAGCGTCGCCGGGTCCGCGTCGAGCAGGTTGCGGCTCGGGACCTTGGGAACCACCAGGGTGTGCCCGTCGGCCTGGGGCATCACGTCCATGAAGGCGACGACGTGGTCGTCCTCGTAGACCTTGTGGCACGGCACCTCGCCGCGCAGGATCTTGCCGAAGATGTTCTGGGGATCGTAGGCGGTGTCGGTCATCTCGAAATCCCGTGTCGCTGCGAGCTCGTGGGAGCGCGGGCCGGGGCCGACGCTCCCTCGGCGGCGTTCCGGGCCTGCTCCTGCGGCAGGACGGCACCCCGGCGCAACCGCTCATTTCCGGCGAGGGGGGCTGCCGGCAAGGCCCTGCCGGCGGAGGCGCCGGCACGGTGCCGGACGGACGGCGAGGCCGGACCCGCCGCGGGGGCAGCGGGTCCGGCCCCTTGTCACGCCGCCGAGCGCCGCTCGACCAGCCGGGCGAGGTAGGCCGCGCCGAGCGGGATGATCGCGTCGTCGAAGTCGTAGGCCGCGTTGTGGACGGCCGCCCCGCCCTTGCCGTCGAGCCAGGCATAGGCGCCCGGCACGGCGAGCAGCATGTCGGCGAAGTCCTCGCTGCCCATCTTGGGCTCGGGCGCGGTGTCGACCTTGGCCGCGCCGAACAGCTCGGTGGCGATCTCGGCGGCGGCCCGCGTCTGGGCCTCGCTGTTGCGCAGCACCGAGAAGATGTTGCGGATGTCGACGACGATCTCGGCCCCGAAGGTCGCCGCGATGCCGGCCGCGATCTCGCGCATGCGCTTGGCCACCAGAGCGCGGATGTCGTCGTCGAAGGTGCGGATCGTGCCGGCGAGGTGGGCCTCCTCCGGGATCACGTTGTAGGCCGCCCCGGCATGGACCTGGGTGATCGAGAGCACGGCCGATTGCAGCGGGTCGGCGTTGCGGCTGACGATCGTCTGGAGCGCCTGGACCAGGGCGGCCTGGACCACCACCGGATCGACGCCGCGGTGTGGCTGCGCCCCGTGGGCGCCGCGGCCGACGATGCGGATGTCGAAGAAGTCGGCCGCCGCCATCGCGGCGCCGGCCCGCACCGACAATTCGCCGACGCGCCCGCCCGGGTTGTTGTGCAGGCCGTAGACCTCGTCGCAGGGAAAGCGCGAGAAAAGCCCGTCGGCCAGCATGGCGCGGGCGCCGCCCAAGCCTTCCTCGGCAGGCTGGAAGATGAACACCGCGGTCCCGTCGAAATCGCGGGTCTCGGCGAGGTACTTGGCGGCGCCGAGCAGCATCGTGGTGTGGCCGTCATGGCCGCAGGCGTGCATCTTGCCCGGCACGGTCGAGCGGTAGGGGAGGTTGGTCGCCTCCTCGATCGGCAGCGCGTCCATGTCGGCGCGCAGCCCGATGCGGCGCGCGCTCGTTCCGCGGCCGGTCAGGACGCCGACGACGCCGGTGCGGCCGATTCCGCGATGGACCTCGATCCCCCAGGAGGCGAGTTTTTCCGCCACGATACCGGAGGTGCGCACCTCCTCGAAGCCGAGCTCGGGATGGGCGTGCAGGTCGCGCCGGATGGCCGTGAGGGCGTCGAGGTCGGCGGAGATGCGGTCGATCGGGGACATGCGGCCAAAATGCTCCGGACGGAAGGACCCGGGGACGCGCCCTCGGGCCGGACGGCCCGCATCCTCAAGGCCCCCGGCGCGCGAGTCCAGGCGCGCGGATGCATGGCTCGGGGTCTCCGGGCCGGTATTTGTTAGTCCTCGCCGCGCCGGAACGGCGTTGCCGCGTCGAGCTCCTCGGCCGCCGCCGCGACGTGGCGCGCCTCGCGCCGCAGGTAGTCGGCGATGGCCGCCCGCAGGCCGGAATCGGCGATGTCGTGGGCCGAGTGCGTGATCACCGGGCGATAGCCGCGGGCGAGCTTGTGCTCGCCCTGCGCGCCCGCCTCGACCCGGGCGAGGCCGTGACGAATCGCGAAATCGATCGCCTGGTAGTAGCAGACCTCGAAATGCAGGAACGGATGATCCTCGATGCAGCCCCAGTTGCGACCGTAGAGGGCGCGGTCGCCGATCAGGTTGATGGCGCCGGCCACGTACTGCCCCTCGCGCCGGGCCATCACCAGCAGGATCCGCTCCGGCATCCGCTCGCCGATGAGCGAGAAGAAGCGCCGGTTGAGGTAGGGCCGGCCCCATTTGCGCGAGCCGGTATCCACGTAGAACCGGTAGAAGGCGTCCCAATGCGCCTCGGTCAGGTCGGCGCCGGTGACCCAATCGATGGTGATCCCGGAGGCGAGGGCGTCGCGGCGCTCGCGCTTGATCGCCTTGCGCTTGCGCGAGGCGAGCGCCCCGAGGAAATCCTCGAAGGTCGTGTAGCCGTCGTTGTCCCAGTGGAACTGCTGGTCGACCCGGCGCAGGAAGCCGAGCGCCCCGGCCCGCTCCGCCTCGGCTTCGGGCAGGAAGGTCGCGTGGATCGAGGAGGCCTCGACCTGCCGGCGCAGGGCGCGCAGGCCGGCGACGAGGGCGGCGGTGGCCTCGTCCGCGTCCTCGCCCGGGGCGATTAGGAAGCGGGGGCCGGTCACCGGGGTGAACGGCACGCTGACCTGGAGCTTGGGGTAGTAGCGCCCGCCCGCCCTCTCGAACGCGTCGGCCCAGCCGTGGTCGAACACGTACTCGCCCTGCGAGTGGGACTTCAGGTAGCAGGGCGCGTAGCCGATCACTCGGCCGTCGCGCTCGGCGGCGACGTGCAGCGGGACCCAGCCGGTGCGGCCGCCGACGCAGCCCGAATCCTCCAGCGCCGACAGGAAGGCGTGGCTGACGAAGGGGTTGTGGCTCTCGCCCGCCCCCGCCATCGATTCGGCGGAGTGGGCGCAACGGTCCCAGTCCGCCGCCGCGATCTCGCCGATGCGCTGGACGACGCGGACCTGCAGGGTGCCCGGCGCCGGGGTGTCACCGCCCTCCGCCGCGCCGCATCTCTCGCCGGGTATCTCCATGACGGGGAAGCTAGGACGGGGCCCGGGGGCCGGCAATGCGGCGCGGCCTCGCAGCTTCGGTGGGCCCTCGCGGAACCGTTGGCCCGTCCGGTCCATTTGTTCCCGATCATGACCAGAGACGACATCACGACACGCCCCCTCCCGCCCGCGACGACCGGCACGCCGCCCCTGAGTGGTAAGGACGTCCTCGCCAAGGCCTGGGACGACCGGATCGCCCGGCTGCTCGAACTCCTGCCGCGGCGGGTGGCGGATTCCGTGTCCTGGCTGCGGGCGCCGTCGCGGCGCTGGGTACGGATTCCGGCGGCCGTGCTGCTGATCCTCGGCGGCTTCCTGGCGATCCTGCCGGTCTTCGGACTGTGGATGCTGCCGCTCGGGCTCGCGCTCCTGAGCGAGGACATCCCCGGCATGAAGCCGTCTCTCGAGCGCGCGGCGCGCTGGCTCGAGGACAGGTGGAACCGGCTCGTCCGCCGGTGGCGCGGCGAGCGCTGAGCCGGCCCGCAAACGAAGAAGGCCGCCTCGACCCGGCAGGGGAGGCGGCCTTCTCGTTCGTGCTGTGACGTCCTCGCGGTGACCCGCAGAGAGACTTACTCCGCGGCGGCGGGCTTCGCGCTCTTCTTGGTCTTGCCCTTCTCGGCGCCGCGCTCGGCGCGCTCGGCGATACGGGCCGACTTGCCGCGACGATCGCGCAGGTAGTACAGCTTGGCGCGACGCACCTTGCCGCGACGCACGACCTTGATCGAATCGATGTTCGGCGAGTAGACCGGGAAGACGCGCTCGACGCCCTCGCCGTACGAGATCTTGCGGACGGTGAAGCTCTCGTTGATGCCGCCGCCGGAGCGGGCGATCACGACGCCCTCGTAGGCCTGGACGCGGCTGCGCTCGCCTTCCTTCACCTTGACGTTCACGATGACCGTGTCGCCGGGCTCGAAGTCGGGGATCGTCTTGTTGAGCTGAGCGATCTGCTCCTGCTCGAGCTGCTGGATGATGTTCATTGTCAAACTCCTGCCGTCGCCGCCGCGCCCCGGCATGGGGTCAGGCGTCAGGATTTCGGCGTCCTGTTGTGAGTTGCCGGCTCCCTTACAGGAACGGTCGCGGCTTGTCGACACGGGGCCGGGCGCCTTTTTCGAGGCCGGCGACGAAGGCACGGGAACAGAACGGCGCATTCCCGGTTGTGTCGGCTCGGCGCGGCGGCCGAACCCGGCGCCGCCCGCTCCACGGATACCGTCACGGACCATACGGAGGACCATCCGCATGCTGATGCGTTGGAAGATCGCCGGCCTCGCCGCCCTGGCGTTCGGCGGCCTCGCGGCCGCCCCCGCGAGCGCCGCCCCGGCCGGCCCCGGCCTCTCGGGCCTGCTCGCCCCCGAGGCGCCGGTGACGCAGGTCGCCCAGGGCTGCGGCCCGGGCTTCGCCCGCGGACCCTGGGGCCGCTGCCGGCCGATGTATGGCCGCCGCTACTTCGGTCCACCGCGGGTCTACGGCCGCCGCTGCTTCATCCGCCCGACCCCGTACGGGCCGCGCCGGATCTGCCGCTTCTGATCGGCCCCCGATCGCTCGCGATCGGCATCCGACGAACCGGGCGGGGCTCCCCACGGGATCCCCGCCCGTCTCACGTCAGGACAGGCTCAGTCAGGACAGGCCGGAATGCCACCAGGGCCATGTCGTCCCGGCGCGGCTCGGGTCCGCGATGGTCCGCGAGGTCGCGTTCCAGCGCCGCCACCTGCCCGGCGAGCGGCAGGTCCCGGTGCCGCAGCAGGATCCCGGCGACGCCCCGGTGACCGAGGAGCCGGCGCGAGGCGCCGCCCATCTGGTCGCTGACCCCGTCGGTCATCAGGAAGAAGGTCTCGCCGCCCTCGAGTGCCAGCACCGTCGCGGCGAGCGTCTCCTCCCGGCCGGTCGGCCGGTAGCCGAGGCCGTGGCGCCGGCCCTTGATCCGGGTGATCGTGCCGCCCGACAGGACCGTGAGGGCGAGGCCCGCTCCCGAGAAATGCAGGGTGCGCGCCGCCCGGTCGACGACGCAGACGCCGCAATCGAGCCCGTCGTCGGAGCCGCTCGCCCCGTCCCCGGCCTGCCGCAGCCGCCCCCGCACCGCCGCGTCGAGGGCGGCCAGGATCGCGTCGGGCGCGCGCAGGGCCCGGTCGTGCAGGATCCGGTCGAGGGCGGTCGCCACGATCAGGGTCAGGAAGGCGCCGGGCACGCCGTGGCCGGTGCAATCGGCCACCACGACGACCGTGAGCCCGTCGATCTCCTCGACCCAGAAGTAATCGCCGCCGACGACGTGCAGCGGCTCCCACAGCACCGCGAGGTCGAGGCCGGAGTGCCGCAGGGCCTCGGGCCCGGGCAGCACCGCCTGCTGGATGCGTCGGGCATAGCCCAGGCTCTCCATCACTAGGCCGTTGGCCTCGGCGAGCTGCCCGTGGGTGCGTTCGAGCTCGGCGAGCAGGTGGCGCGCCTCGTCGCCGCTCCGCAGGCCCTCGACCATCCGGTTGAAGGCCGCCGAGATGTCGGCGATCTCGCGGCTCGGCCGCCGGCGGCCGGCGAGGTCCACCGTCGCCCAGTCCTTCCGCTCGACCCGGCCCATCGCGGCGTGCAGGTGCGCGAGGGGAGCCAGGACGTGGCGGCGCACCGCGACCCGCAGGGCGAGGGCGAAGGCCAGGATCAGCACCAGGCTGGCGCCCAGCACCATCACGAACTGCTTCTCGGCATTGGCCCGCAAGCCCTCGGCCGACAGCACAAGGGTCAGGCTGCCGGGGGGCGTGCCGCCCGCGGCCGGCGCGCCGACGCCGCCCTCGATCTCCGCCGAGACCTGGATGCGCTCGAAGTTGCGGCCCCGCGGCTCCTCGCCGAGGCGGGCCACTACGCCGCCGGTCCCGTCGCGCAGGACCGCGTAACGGAAGCCGGGATCGAGGCCGAGCGCCTGGAGCGACGGGCCGTAGGACGTGGTCCAGTCCGGGCGCGACAGCGCCCGGGCGGTCATGTCGGCCATCGTCTGGGCGCGCTCGCCCGAGAGGCGGATCTGGTCGCCGTAATTGACCCAGGCGATCACCACCTGGGTCAGCAGCACCAGGGCGGCGATCACCGGCGACAGCCGCAGGAACAGGGTGTGGGCGAGGCCGTCGAGGTTGCGGCCCCGGGCGGCGCCGCGCAGCGCCCCCGGGCGCATCGTGTCGGCGCCGCCATCCTGCGTCGTCGGCACCCCGGTGACGCCGGGACCGGCCGGCGCATCGCCGCGGCGCAGGGGCCCGGCCCCCCGCAGCGAGCCGCCGCGGCGGGGGCCGCCCGGAGCGGCGGTGTCGAGGGTCTCGCCGCTCACCGGGCGGTCGCCGCCGGGACTGACGGGGCCAGCTCCACCCGGTTGCGGCCGCCATGCTTGGCGGCGTAGAGCGCCGCGTCGGCCCGGCGCATCGCGTCCTGCAGGGTCTCCCCGGGCCCGGCGGCGGCGAGCCCGATGCTGACCGTGATGCCGATCGGCCCGGCCTCGGCCGCGACCGGCATCGCCGCCACGGCGGCGCGGATCCGCTCGGCCACCGCCGCCCCGTCCTCGATCCCCGTCCCGACGAGCAGCACCGCGAATTCCTCGCCGCCGAGCCGCCCGATCGTGTCGAGGGAGCGCAGGGCCGAGCGGCAGGCGGTGACGAAGGCGATCAGCGCCGCGTCGCCCGCGGCGTGACCGTGGCTGTCGTTGACGAGCTTGAACCGGTCGATGTCGAGCATCAGGAGGCAGGCCGACTGGTCGTCGCGCCGCGGCCAGTCCCGGGCGCAGACCTCGAGAAAGCGCCGGCGGGCCAGCGCCCCGGTCAGCGGGTCGGTGTCGGCCAGGCGGCGCAACTCCGCCTCCAGGCGGGCGCTGGTCTCGATCTCGCCCGACAGCGCGACGTTCAGGGATTGCAGGTCGCGCTGCTGGTCGGCCAGGCGCTTGTTGGCGTTCTGCAGGTCGGCCTGCATCCGGTCGCTCAGGCGCACCAGCCGGCGCTGCTCGCGGTAGCCCCGGCGATAGGCCTCGGCCAGCACCTTGACCCCGTCCGCCACCGCGGCGAGCTGGGTCAGCATCACCTCGGTCCGGTCGAGGACGGCCTCCTCGTTGTCGAACAGGCTGAAAACGTTGCCGGCGCGCGTGCGCCCGCGCGGCTCGCCGCGCCCGCCCTCCGGGGGATGCGCCTCGGGCTCCGGGGGGGCGTCGCCGTCCGTCATCACCGCGGGCTCCGGAGCCGGCCTGCCCGTCACGCCGTTCGTCATGCCGCCGTCTCCTGCACCATCTCGAACCGGGCGTGCGAGAAGTCGGCGGCGAAATCCTCGCCGGCCTCCGCGATGGTGTCGTCGCCCTCGGCGTAGAGCCAGCGGACCGTCACGTCGCGGCCCTCCCCGGCGGCGTCCTCGAGCGGCATGAACAGGTTCATCAAGGCCTTGGCGCTCGACGAGTTGAAGTACGACAGGGCGACCTCGAAGGTCAGCGGGCCGTCGCCGTCCTCCAGATGGCCGCGCAGGGCCTGGAGCAGCGGGCCGTAGAAGGCGGCGGCGTCCTCGGGGTAGGATTCGCCGCGCAAGGCCAGGCGGCCGGCGGGAAAGTCGAAGTCGACCAGCGGCGAGCGGCTGGTGGCGGGGATCTGGATCCGGTCCATCGTCGGGTGCTTCAGATGAAGGCTTTGAGGCAGAAGAAGCTGCGGTCGTCGCCGCGGGCCTGGAAGTCGTACTCGACCGGGGCGCTCGAGCGCCGGGCGATCTCGATCAGTCCGATGCTGCCGCCGAGGCTGCCCTCGTCGGCGGGCTGGCGCAGCCGCTCGCGGTAGTAGTGTTTCAATTCCTCGCCCGACAGCCCGACGATGTGGTCGAGCCGGGCGCGCAGGGCCGGGACGTGCTCGCCCGGCACCTCGTTGCCGCAGGCGACGAAGAAGCGCCCGTTCTCGACGCCGACCACGATCAGGCCGGCGCTCACCATCCCGCCCTGGGGGGCGCCCGGCGGCACGAGCTTGTCGGCGGAGTAGCGGATCACGTTCTGGGCCTGCTCGACGAAGATCGAGAAGACGCGCTTCGACACCGTGGCGTCGGCGGCTCCCTGCTGCATGCGCAGCTTCAGCACCTCGCCGAGGGAGAACAGGACGTTCTCGGACAGGTCGCCGCCGAACGACAGGATGATGCCGTTGCGCCGGGACGCCTCGTGGAAGGCCATGAAGTCTTGAGCAAGCACCGATCTCTCCCGCCCGGGCACCACCGGCCTAGGCCATTCGTCCAACCGTCATGGGTTCGGCAGCAGGCCGGTCGGACGGTAGGCTACGGCACCGAAGCTCACCAGAGCGTTACATGGTTCTTCGGCCGAAGTCTCTTGCAACGGTGAGGAAAAATCAGCCTCTGGTTCCGCGGGCGACGAATTGACATCGACTTCGTGCCGAAAATGCTCGCGGGGTGCCTGCCCAATGTGCAATCGATCACTCGAACGGGTGCGATCTGTCTCTCGGGCAATTCAATCGCGTCGGCATCACGTCCGAAATGGTTCCGCGGATCGAATGCGGTATTGCGTCGCATTCGGATGATTCGGTCGGGTGGGCGCATCAGGCCCCGGTCCGCCGGGCGTCCGCGCGGGACGGCTTGCGGCCGGCGCACGGCGCGGGCAGCATCGGCCGGTGGGAGCGCGTCCGGGCATGGTCGAGATCAAGCGGCGGCAATCCTTCGAGGCCGGGCATCGGCTCAAGTTCATGGTGCTGGTCGACGAGACGCCGGAATGCGACCGCGCGGTGCATTTCGCGGTGCGACGCGCGGCGCGGCTCGGCGCCCGGGTGGTGATGCTGGCGGTGGCCGAGCCGCCCGAGACGATGGAATGGCTCGGGGTCGGCGACGCGATGCGGGCCGAGGCCGAGGCCGAGACCCGGGCCCGCCTGGAGGTCCTGGCGGCCTCGGCGCGCCGGGCCGCGGGCGTCGATCCCGAACTCGTGGTGCGCACCGGCGAGCGCGCCGACGCGATCCTGCGCCAGATCGAGGCCGACGAGGACATCGCCTTCCTGGTCCTCGGTGCCGCCGCCGGCACCGACGGGCCGGGCCCGCTGGTCACCTCGATCGCCGGGCGCAGCGCCGGCAGCTTCCCGGTGCCGGTGGTGATCGTGCCGGGGGCGCTCAGCGAGGCGGAGATCACGGCGCTCGCCGGATGACGCCTCTCCATTGAGCTTTGGCCCGTTCGGGTCCACATCTCCCGGCAGGCGAGGGGGCGCCCGACCGCCCCGCGCCGTTCCCGGCCGGCCTTGAACCGGCGCAGAGAACTTTTCGAGGATCACCGATGTTCATACAGACCGAAGCCACCCCCAACCCCGCCACCCTGAAGTTCCTCCCCGGCAAGGTCGTGCTGCAAGAGGGCACCTTCGAGGCCCGGGACGAGGGCGCCGCGGCCCGCTCGCCCCTCGCCCGCGCGCTGTTCGCCGTCGAGGGCGTGTCCGGCGTCTATCTCGGCCACGACTTCATCTCGGTGACGAAGGCCGAGGGCGAGCCCGGCTGGCCGCAGGTCAAGCCCGCGGTGCTCGGCGCCATCATGGAGCACTTCATGTCGGGCGCTCCGGTCATGGAGGCCGGCCACGCCCCCGAGGAGGCGGCGGAGGAGTTCTACGACGAGGCCGACGCCGACACGGTCGTCACCATCAAGGACCTGCTCGAGACCCGGGTCCGCCCGGCGGTGGCGGGCGACGGCGGCGACATCACCTTCCGGGGCTTTCGCGACGGCGTGGTCTACCTGGAGATGAAGGGCGCCTGCTCGGGCTGCCCGTCCTCCACCGCCACCCTGCGCCAGGGCGTGCAGAACCTCTTCCGCCACTTCCTGCCCGACGTGCGCGAGGTCCAGGCCGTCTCCTAAGACGGGCGCGGCCCTCCGGGGGAGGCGAGGGCATCTCCGGGCGGCGCTTTTGCGCCGCCGGGACGGTTCCTCGGGCCCCCCGGATGATCTAAAGGCTGAACCGGACCGGGCCGCCCCGCCTGACGCGGGGCGGTCCTTCTTGTGTTAACCTGTCCGTGCCAGGCTGGGACTGAAGCGGCGGGCCGACGACCGGCCCGGCCGCGACGACGGACCCGCGGGCGCGAACGAGGGCGGAGCCGAAGAGACGTGCGGATCCTGGCGATCGATACGGCGCTCGAGCGCTGCGCCGCCTGCATCATGGCGGACGACGCTCCCGAGCCCCTGGCCCAGGAGAGCATGGACCTCGCGCGCGGCCATGCCGAGGCGCTCCTGCCCCTGGTCGAGCGGGTGACGGCCCGGGTCGAGGGCGGGTTCGAGAGCCTGGACCGGGTCGCCGTCACGGTGGGCCCGGGCTCCTATACCGGCCTGCGCGTCGGCCTGTCGGCGGCGCGCGCCGTGGGGCTCGCCTGCGGCATCCCGGTCGTCGGCGTCACCACCCTGTCGGCCCTGCTGGCGCCGCTGCTCGCCGCGGACGAGGATTACCTCGGCCGGGGCTACCTGCTCGCT
The DNA here is from genome assembly GCF_900110515.1 of Methylobacterium sp. ap11. Classification (NCBI taxonomy): domain Bacteria; kingdom Pseudomonadati; phylum Pseudomonadota; class Alphaproteobacteria; order Hyphomicrobiales; family Methylobacteriaceae; genus Methylobacterium; species Methylobacterium sp. ap11. The sequence goes on from NZ_FOEB01000021.1 coordinate 21,540, forward strand.
GCCGCCATCGATGCGCGGCACGGCCAGGTCTATTTCCAGGCGCTGAGCCAGGACGGCGGCATCGCGGTGCCGCCGAGCCTGCTGCCGCTGCCGGAGGCCCTGCGCCTCCTCGGATCCGGCCCCGCGGCGCTCGCCGGCTCGGCCGGGCCGGCGCTCGCCGCGGCGGCCGCCGGGCAGGGGCAGCGCGCCGTCGTGCCCGAGGGCCACACCGCCCCGCAGATCGCCTGGGTGGCGTCGCTCGGCCTCGTCGCCGACCCCGCCCACGCCCTCGCCCGCCCCCTCTACCTGCGGGGGCCGGACGCCCAGCCCCAGGACCATATGCGGCTTCCCCGCCGCTGACGGAGTTGTTCCGATGAAGTGGATGCCGTTCCGCTCCCCCCCGACCGCCCATGTCGCGCCCCTGACCTCGGCCGACCGGGCCGGGGAGCTGGCGGCGCTCCACGCCACCGCCTTCGCGCGGCCCTGGGAGGCGGACGAGTTCGAGCGCATGCTGTGCGAGCGCGGCCACGTCGCCCACGCCCTGATGCTCGGCACGGTGCTCGGCGGCTTCGTCCTCTCGCGACAGGTGCTCGACGAGGCCGAGATCCTCACCGTCGTCCTCGGGCCGGCCTCCCGCGGCGCCGGCCTGAGCCGCCAGCTCCTGCGCGCCCACCTCGTCGCCCTGGAAGACCTGGGCGTGCGCCGGGTCCACCTCGAGGTCGACGACGGTAACGCCCCGGCGCTGGCCCTCTACCGCCGCCACGGCTTCGCCGAGACCGGCCGCCGGGCGAGCTACTACGCCCGGCCCGACGGCGGGCGCGCCAACGCGATCATGATGCAGGCGGCCCTGGGGTAGGGGTCGCGGGTGAACGGCCCCCCCAGGAGAGTAAATCATGGCGCGGGTTTCCCCTCTCCCCGCGGGCGGGGAGAGGGCCGTGTCGCCGTTCAGGCGACGCGGCAAGCTGAGGCGAAAGCCGGAGCGAGGGTGAGGGGGTGTCTCCTGATGAGGCTCCTCCGGCACCACCCCCTCACCCTCGCGGCGAACCTGCGGTTCGCTGCTCCCTTCGCCCCCGGCAAGGGGGGCTCAAGCCTCTCCCCGCCCGCGGGGAGAGGGGATACCCGCGCCATTTCTTGACCTGGACAGCCCTGCGGGCAGCCGAGCAGTCCGGGCGGTGGACGCCCCAAGCCGGACTTGATATGCGGCAGACGACGCGCGGCCCGGACCGCGTGGCCCGCGAAGAAACCTGCCCAGAGCCGAGCGCCCCGCCGTCGAACCCATGACGTACCTCGTCGCCGGCCTGCGGCTCCTCGCCTACGCCCTCGTCTTCGCGCTCCTCGCCGGGCCGCACTGGCTGGCCCTGAAGCTCGGGCGGGGGCGGTTCGCCGGCCACGCGCCGGTCTGGCTGCACCGGGCCTTCCTGCGCCTGTTCAAGGTACGCCTGACCGTGACCGGCACCCCGCCGGCTCCGGGCGAGGCGGCGCTCGTCATCGCCAACCACATCTCCTGGCTCGACATCCCGGTGCTCGGGGCGGTGCGGCCGCTCTCCTTCGTGGCGAAGTCCGAGATCGCCGGCTGGCCGGTGATCGGCACGCTCGCCCGGCTGCAGCGCACGGTATTCATCGATCGCGCGCGCAAGCGCCACACCGCGGTGGTCAACACCGAGATGAGCCGGCGCCTGCGCGCCGGCGACCTGATCGTGCTGTTTGCCGAGGGCACCACCGGCGACGGCACCCGGCTCCTGCCGTTCCGCACCTCGCTCGTCGGCGCGGCGCGGGCGGCGATCACCGAGGGCGGGCTCGACCGGGTGCGGCTCCAGCCGCTCTGCATCGCCTATACGCGCCGCCACGGCCTGCCGCTGACCCGGGCCGAGCGGCCGGACATCGCCTGGTACGGCGACATGGAGCTCGGCCCCAGCGTCAAGCTGTTCTTCGAACGCGGCCCGATCGACGTCTCGGTCACCTGGGGCGAGCCGGTCGCGTTCGCGGCCGGCACCGACCGCAAGGCCGCGACGGCGCTTGCCGAGGCCTCGGTGCGCCGCGCCCTCCAGGAGGCGGTGACCGGCCGCCCGGTTCTTCCCGAGACTCCGCGCGCCGATGCCCCGCCCGTCGCGGCCGCGCCGCCTATTCTCATTCCGGCCGCGACGGCTTAAATGACGGAAGACGGCCCGCGGCGGGCGGCCGCCGCGTCCGATCATCCACCCGATCTTTTCCTGGCAGGGCCGGTTCGTTGAAGAAAGCGTTCGTCAAATCCTACGGCTGCCAGATGAACGTCTACGACGCCTCGCGGATGGTCGACCTGCTCGGCCGCGAGGGCTTCGTCGAGACCGGCACCGTCGAGGAGGCCGACGTCGTCGTCCTCAACACCTGCCACATCCGCGAAAAGGCGGCGGAGAAGGTCTATTCCGAGCTCGGCCGCCTGCGGGTGCTGAAGGGCGAGCGGGCGGAGGCCGGCCACGACACGACCGTCGTCGTGGCGGGCTGCGTCGCGCAGGCCGAGGGGCGCGAGATCCTGAACCGCGCGCCCGGCGTCGACGTGGTGGTGGGCCCCCAGAGCTACCACCGCCTGCCGCAGCTGCTCGCCGCCTCCAAGGCCGGCCGCGTCGTCGACACCGAATTCCCGGTCGAGGACAAGTTCGACCATCTGCCGGCGCGCCGCACCCCCGGCGTCTCGGCCTTCCTCACGGTGCAGGAGGGCTGCGACAAGTTCTGCGCCTTCTGCGTCGTGCCCTATACCCGCGGGGCCGAGGTCTCGCGCGCGGTCGACAAGATCGTGGCCGAGGCCGAGCGGCTGGCGGCGGCGGGCGCCCGCGAGCTGACCCTGATCGGCCAGAACGTCAACGCCTTCCACGGGCCGGGGCCCGACGGGCGCGACTGGACGCTCGGCGAATTGCTCCGCCGCGTCGCCGCGATTCCCGGCATCCTGCGCCTGCGCTACACCACCAGCCATCCGCGCGACATGGACGAGGCCCTGATCGCGGCCCATCGCGACCTGCCGGCCCTGATGCCCTATCTGCACCTGCCGGTGCAGTCGGGCTCCGACCGGATCCTGGCGGCGATGAACCGCAAGCACGACGCCGACACCTACCGCCGCCTGATCGACCGGGTGCGGACGGCGCGGCCCGACATCGCGCTCTCCTCCGACTTCATCGTCGGCTTCCCGGGCGAGACCGATGCCGACCACGCCGAGACGATGCGGCTCATCGCCGATATCGGTTTCGCCAGCGCCTTCTCGTTCAAGTACAGCCCGCGCCCCGGCACGCCGGCGGCCGAGAGCGAGGACGCGGTGCCGGAGGCGGTGAAGAGCGAGCGCCTGGCCGAGCTGCAGGCCCTGCTCGAGCGCCAGCGCCAGGACTTCAACCACGCCACGGTGGGCCGGACCGTGCCGGTGCTGCTCGAGAAGCCCGGGCGCCATCCGGGCCAGGTCGCCGGCAAGTCGCCCTACCTCCAGGCGGTGCAGATCGACGGCGACGTCGCGGCGATCGGCACGGTGGTCCCGGTGCGGATCACCCGGGCCGGCTCGAACAGCCTGTTCGGCGAGGCGATCGGCGAAGCTGCCGCGGCCGCGACGGCCGCCGCGTGAGGAACGACAGAATGGCGACCGGAGAGGCGGGCGGGCGCGGCCCGAAGGGGCGCGATCCCGCGCGCGAGCGCGAGATCCCCCCGCGGGCGGTGGCGGGCCTGAGCGAGGCGGCCGAGATCGCCCTGACCTTCGACGACAACCGCCTGGCGAGCCTGGTCTTCGGCCAGTTCGACCAGAACGTCGCCCATCTGGAGCGGCGCCTCGGCGTGGTGGCGACCGCGCTCGGCAACCACGTCGTGGTCAAGGGCCCGCCGGATTCGGCCGAGCGGGCGCGCCGGGTGCTGGAACTGCTCTACGCCCGCGTCCGAGACGGCGGCGGGGCGCCGCTCAGCCTCGGCGACGTCGACGGGGTGATCCAGGAATCCTCGCTCCAGGGCAACCTGTTCTCGCCCGCCGAGGCGCCGGCGAACGGCGAGCGCCCGTCCTTCGACCAGATCGCCACACGCCGCCGCGGCGGCGTACGGGCCCGCAACGCCGCTCAGGACGCCTACATAAAGGCGTTGCGCGCCCACGAGCTGGTCTTCGCGGAAGGGCCTGCCGGCACCGGCAAGACTTGGCTGGCCGTCGGCTACGCGGTCTCGCTCCTCGAGCAGGGCCATGCCGAGCGGCTGATCCTGTCGCGCCCTGCGGTCGAGGCCGGCGAGCGGCTGGGCTTCTTGCCCGGCGACATGCGCGAGAAGGTCGATCCCTATCTCCGCCCGATCTACGACGCCCTCTACGACTTCATGGAGGCGCGCCACGTCGATCGCGGCCTGCAGACCGGCATGATCGAGATCGCCCCGCTCGCGTTCATGCGCGGGCGGACGCTGACCAACGCGGTGGTGCTCCTCGACGAGGCGCAGAACACCACCTCGATGCAGATGAAGATGTTCCTGACCCGGCTCGGCGAGAATTCCCGGATGATCGTCACCGGCGATCCGAGCCAGATCGACCTGCCGCCGGGCCAGAAATCCGGCCTCGTCGAGGCGGTGCGGATCCTCGACGGCGTCGAGGGCGTCGGCCGGGTCACCTTCCGCAACGTCGACGTGGTCCGCCACGACCTCGTGCGCCGGATCGTCACGGCCTACGAGACCGATGCCCGGGAGAACCCGGAACTCGCACCCCAGCGGCCGACCCCCTCGCGCCGAGGGCCGCTGCCGTGAGCGACAACGAGATCGACGTCTCGGTCGAGGACGAGCGCTGGGAGTCCGTCGCGCCCGATCTCGAGGCCTTCATCGCCCGTGCAGTGGAAGCGGCGCTCGCCGTCGTGCCGCCCGGCGGCCCGATCGAGATCAGCCTGGTGCTCACCGACGACCCCTCGGTGCAGGAGCTGAACCGCGCCTGGCGGGGCAAGGACAAGCCGACCAACGTGCTGTCCTTCCCCAACGAGCAGCCGCATGGCGGCGGCCCACGCCTCCTCGGCGACGTGGTTCTTGCGTATGACACAATGCTGCGCGAGAGTGGGGAGCAGTCGAAGCCCCTCGGCCACCACCTCGCCCACCTCGTGGTTCATGGCACGCTGCACCTCCTCGGTCACGACCACGAGCTCGGCGATGCCGAGGCCGACGCCATGGAGGCGTTGGAGGTCAAGGCCCTGCGGCGCCTCGGCGTGCCGGACCCGTACGGCGATGCGGCCGAGTGAGCCGCCGCTCCCATCCCAGACGCGAGAGACATGAGCAACGATCGAAGTCGCAGCGCCGCCGCGACCGCGCAGGCGATCCCGGAGGATGACAGTCCGGGGCGCGAACCCTGGTATGATCGCCTCCTCAACATCTTCCACCTGAAGGCCCGCGACGCCCAGCGCGACGGCCTCTCGGACGCCCTCGACGAGGTGCGGAACGGCGACCACGCCGTCTCGGCGGTCGAGCAGGCGATGCTCAAGAACGTGTTGAGCCTCCACCGGGTGCGGGTCGACGACGTGATGATCCCCCGGTCCGAGGTGGTGGCGGTGTCGATCGACACCGCGCTCGGCACCCTGCTCAAGGTGTTCCGCTCGGCCGGCCATTCCCGCCTGCCGGTCTATGGCGAGAGCATGGACGACCCCCGCGGCATGGTCCACATCCGCGACTTCGTCGACTACATGGCGAGCCGGGCCGAAGCCGAGGGCGACCGCCTGCCCGACCTCGCCGGGGTCGACCTCGCGGCGACGCTCGCCACCACCCGCATCCTGCGCCCGGTGCTGTTCGTGCCGCCGTCCATGCCGGCGATCGACCTGCTCGCCCGGATGCAGGCGAGCCGCACCCACATGGCGCTCGTCATCGACGAGTACGGCGGCACCGACGGCCTGATCTCGATCGAGGACCTGATCGAGGTCGTGGTCGGCGACATCGAGGATGAGCACGACGTCGCCGAGGGCCACCGCGTCCTCAAGGTCGACGGCGAGAGCGAGATCTTCGTCGCCGACGCCCGCGCCAGCCTCGACGACGTCGCCGAGGCAACCGGCGTCGACCTCGCGGCGGCGGTGGGCGAGGCGGCCGAGGAGGTCGACACGCTGGGCGGCCTGATCGTCACGCTCGCCGGCCGGGTCCCGGCCCGGGGCGAGGTCATCGCCATGCCGGGCGACTTCGAGGTCGAGGTGCTGGACGCCGACCCGCGGCGGATCAAGCGCCTGCGCATGCATCGCGGCCTCGCCCGGCTCGAGGGACCGGAGGCGCCGCTCGCCCTGCCGCCCCCCGGCGCCGAGGCCGGCCTCCGGGCGGATTCCGCCGCCTGACCCTCACCCGCGGCGCCCGTGCGGCGCCGCGCGCGCCCTCGCGAGCCCGCCGATGCAGCACACCGACACGAACGGGGCGGCCCGCGCCGTCCCGGCGACGCCCTTCGGCCTCACGCCGCTCGCCCACCGCGTCGCCCTGACCTCCGGCTGGGTGCGGCTCGGCCTCGCCTGGCTCGCGGGGGCCTGCGGCGCCCTGGCGATGCCGCCCTTCGGGTTCCTGCCCGCCCTCTGCCTCGCGCTCGTCCCGGCGGTCTGGCTCCTCGACGGAGCCGCCACCGCCTCCTCGCGCCTCGGCAGGCGGGCCGGCACGGCGCTCGCCGCCGGCGTGATCGGCTGGGCCTGGGGCTTCGGCTACCTCACGGCCGGGCTGTGGTGGCTCGGCGCCGCCTTCCTGGTCGAGGCCGACCAGTTCGCCTACCTGATGCCGCTCGGCGTGCTCGGCCTGCCGGCGGCGCTGGGACTGTTCTACGGCGCGGGCTTTGCCGTCGCGCGCCTGCTCTGGTCGCCGGGGCCCGCCCGCATCGCCGCGCTCGCCTTCGGCATCGCAAGCGCCGAATGGCTGCGCGGGCACCTGTTCACCGGGTTTCCGTGGAACACCCTCGGCATGGCGCTCGGCCAGAACCTCTGGCTGATGCAGGCCGCCTCGGTCGTCGGCCTCTACGGGCTCACCGTGCTGGCGGTGCTGATCTGCGCGGCACCCGCCACGCTCTCCGATCCGGACGGGCCGGGACGCGCGGCGCTGCGGCGGTTCGGGCCGCCCGGCGCCGCGCTCCTGCTGCTCGCCGGACTCGCCCTCGGGGGGGCGCTGCGGCTGCCCGCCGGCCCGATGCCGGAGGTGCCCGGCGTGCGCCTGCGCCTCGTCCAGGCCGCCATCCCGCAGGATGCCCGCTTCAACCCGCGCAACCGCGAGGGCATCCTCGAGCGCTATCTCGGCTTGAGCGACAGCGCCACCGCGCCGGACCGCCAGGGCCTGCGCGACGTCACCCACCTGATCTGGCCTGAATCCTCGTTTCCGTTCCTGATCCAGCGCGATCCCCAGGCGCTGCGCCGGATCGGGAGCGCGCTGCCGCCCGGGACGCTCCTCGTCACCGGTGCGGCCCGGGCCGACGAGCCGCTACCGGGCGAACGCCTGCGCTTCTACAACTCCATCCTGATGATCGGCCAGGACGGGATCGTCGGCGGACGCTACGACAAGCTTCACCTCGTGCCCTTCGGCGAGTACCTGCCGGATCCGGTCGACGGCCTGTTGCGGGCGCTCGGCCTGAAGCAGTTCGTCGCGGTACCGGGCGGCTTCACCCCGGGCGAGGCGCAGGAGCGCATTCCCCTCTCCGTGCCGGGCCTGCCTCCGGTGGCGCCCTCGATCTGCTACGAGGCGATTTTTCCCGGGGCCGTCGCCGCGCATCGCGAGCGTCCGGGGCTGCTGCTCAACGTCACCAACGACGGCTGGTTCGGCGACACGCCGGGCCCGCGCCAGCATTTCGCCCAGGCGCGGCTGCGCGCCGTGGAGGAAGGTATTCCTCTCGTGCGGGCCGCGAACACCGGCATCAGCGCGGTCGTGGACCCGTATGGCCGGGTGACCGGAATGTTGTCGGTCGGGGCCGAGGGCGTGCTCGACCGGCCGCTGCCCAGGAACCTTAGGGAAAGTCCGCCTTACGGACGATTCGGTGATGTTCTTTTCTGCGTCATGCTCCTAGGGTGCCTGTCGCTGGTCGTCGTGGCGCGCGTCCGCCGCGCGTCCGGCCAGTCCCGCGGAGCGTCATAGTGAAGAAGGCACCGGATCCGGTCGATCGTCATGTCGGGCATCGCGTACGCGTCCGACGACTCCTGATCGGCGTGAGCCAGGAACGGCTCGGCGACGCCCTCGGGGTGACGTTCCAGCAGATCCAGAAATACGAGAAGGGCGCCAACCGGATCAGCGCCAGCCGGTTGAACCAGATCTCCGAGATGCTGGGCGTGCCGGTGAGCTTCTTCTACGAGGGCGCGCCGCGCCAGGACGGCATGCGGAGCGAGGAGGGCGGGGCCGAGGCCGCGGCCGATCCCGTCGCCCACGACGTGCTCTGGACCAGCCAGGACCTGCAGCTCGTGCGCGCCTTCCAGCGCATCGGCGACAACCAGGTCCGCCGCCGCATCATCAGCCTGGTCGAGGCGATCGGCGTCGGCGAGACGCCTTCCGACGACGCGCCGTGACCACCCCGACGCACGGCCGGTGATCCGGCCGTGGGCGGGCGGGCCCTGTCTGTGCGGGCCGCGGGCGCGTGCCCGTCAGCGTGCCCCGCGTCCGCCCTCCAGGCTCCAGCGCTCCAGCAGGGCCTCGGCCACGAAGCTCAGGATCGTCGCCGAGGTCCGCACCAGCCGGCTCATGGTCAGGATGCCGTGGGTCTGGTCGGAGAGGTGCAGCGCCGTGACCGGCACGCCGTCGCGCTCGAGGCGGTGGGCGTAGGCTCGCGCCTCCTCGCAGAGCGGGTCGTGGCCGCAGGTCAGCACCAGGGCCGGCGCCGTCCCGGCGAGGCTGGCGGCGCGGGCCGGCGAGGCGCGCCAGTCGGTGCGGTCGCGGGTCTCCGGCACGTAATGGTCGACGAAGTAGCGCATCGTGCCGGCCGTCAGGGGCTGGCCCGCGACGATGCGCTCGTAGCCCTCGCTGGTCATCGCGAGATCGACGGCGGGGTAGAGCAGCACCTGCATCGCGGTGCGCGGCAGGGCGCCGTCGCGGCCCATCAGGGCCAGCACCGCCGCGAGGTTGCCCCCCGCGCTGTCGCCGCCCACCGCCAGCCGGGCCGGATCCACGCCGAGCCCCTCCGCCCGCTCGACCACGAAGGCGAGCGCCGCGGCCGCGTCCTCGACCGCCGCCGGGAAGGGATGCTCGGGGGCGAGCCGGTAATCGACCGAGATCACGCAAGCACGCGTCAGGTTGGCCAGCCGCCGGCAGACCCAGTCGTGCGACTCGACGTTGCCGAGCACCCAGCCGCCGCCATGCAGGTAGACGAGGCAGGGCAGGCGCGCCTCCGGGGCCGTGCCCTCGCCGCGGTAGAGCCGCAGCGGCACCGGGCCGGCCGGGGAGGGCGCGGCGAGGTCGCGGATCTGCGCCACCTCGTCCGGCGGCGGCTGCAGCGCCCGGCGCCCGGCGAGGTAGCTGCGCCGCGCCGCCTCGGGCGGCAGCGATTCGAGGGGCTGCGCGTCGGCGGCGCGCAGCATCGCCAGCAGGGCCTGGACGTCGGGATGGAGGGCGGGCATCGGGCGGCTCGAACGGAACGGGGGTGGAGACCCTTAGCAGACCTCCGCCCGGAGGGGGCTCAGATCTTGGACCTCATGCCTCCCCAGTGGGCCAGGCGAAGAAGCCGCGGCCTTCCGATTCGAGGTGGCGGTTCAGCACCATGCGGTGGACCTCGTCGGCCCCGTCCACCAGCCGCGCCTGGCGGGCGTAGCGGTAGATCCACTCCAGCACCGTATCCTTGGAGTAGCCGCGGGCGCCGTTGATCTGGATGCCGATATCGGCCGCCCGGTGCAGGGTGTTGGCGACGTGGACCTTCGCCATCGACACCTCCTTGCGGGCGAACCGCCCCTGGTCGAGCTCCCAGGCGGCGCGCATCACCAGGAGCCGACCGATCTCGATGTCCATGGCGAGGCCGCCGAGCATCAGCTGCACGCTCTCGCGCTCGGCGAGGCGCACGCCGAAGCCCTCGCGGGTGGCGGCATACTCTTGCGCGATCTCGACGCAGCGGCCGGCGAGCCCGAGCCAGCGCATGCAGTGGGTGAGGCGGGCGGGGCCAAGGCGGACCTGCGTCACCTTCAGGCCCTTGCCCTCGCCGCCGAGCACGTCCTCGGGCTTGATGGTCAAGCCGTCGAAGGCGAGCTCGCAATGGCCGCCATGCTCCTCCGGCCCCATGATCGGGATGCGGCGGACGATCTCCCAGCCCGGCTGGTCGCGGTGGAACAGGAAGGCGGTGAGCCCGTAGCGCGGATCGTCCGAGGTGCGCGCGATCAGGATGAAGTGGGCCGCGTCCTCGGCGCCGGTGATGTACCACTTGCGGCCGGTGATCCGCCACGAGCCGTCCGGCTGGCGCTCGGCGCGGGTCCTGATCATCGACGGGTCGGAGCCGCCGCCGGGATGCGGCTCGGTCATCGCGAAGGCCGAGCGCACCTCCCCGGAGACGATCGGCTCCAGCCAGCGCGCCTTCTGCTCGGGGGTGCCGAGCGCTTCCAGCACCATCATGTTGCCGTCGTCGGGGGCGGCGGAGTTGAACACCACGGGCCCGAAGATCGAGCGGTTCATCTCGGTGTAGCAGGCCGCCATGCCGACCTTGCCGAGCCCCTGGCCGCCGGTCTCGGGCTTGAGCTGCAGGCACCACAGGCCGGCGGCCCTGGCCTTGTCGCGCAAACGCGCCAGGGCCTCGGGTCCGATATTCTCGTGCTCGTCCCAGGTGCTCCGGTCGGCCTCGACGGGCAGGATCTCGCTCTCGACGAAGGCCGCGATGCGGGCGCGATACTCCTCGATGCGGGGAGAGAGCGTGAAGTCCATGGCCGAATCCCTCGGGCGGTGGAATTATAATTCCAAACGCTTGCGCTACCCGGGGGCTGGGGTCAAGCGTGGATAGCTTTCCGGGCAGCCCGGAGCATGTGGCTGCGGGCACGGCGCACGACAGGGGCGAGGCGGCTGCAGTGATCGCGCATCTCACCCGCCACCTCATCCTGAGGTGCGACCAACGGGAGCCTCGAAGGAGGGCTCCAGAAGTCTCCGGGATATCTGGAGCCCTCCTTCGAGGCTCAGCGATCTTCGATCGCTTCGCACCTCAGGATGAGGTTGAGGGTAGGAAGGGCGAGAGCCGCTCGCGAATCGTCCTGTCGTGTCCGCCGGCCTGCGACATCACTTGCTGCGAGATCAGTTGCCGCGACATCATTTACCCCTCGGCGGCCCGGTCGGGACCAGGAGGGCGATGCGGTAGGTGCCGCCCTCGCGGCCGACCAGGAACACGCTGGTCGGGGCGGCGTCGCCCTCGACCGGCGGCTCGTCGAACACCACCCGCAGCCGCTCGGTCACCGGCATGTTGGCCTTGAGCGTGCCCCGCGCCGTCGCCTCGGCGAGGCCGTCCTCCGGCATCGGCTCCAGGGCCGCCGCCTTGATCGGCCGGCCGAAGCCGGAGCGGATCTGGTAGAGCGTCAGGCGCTTGCGCTGCGCCCTCGTGCCGGTCCAGTTCACCAGCCGCTCGAAGGCGGCGACGTCGTGGTCGGTCATGGCCTTCGTCACGTAGGCGACGAGGGCGTCCGCTTGCGCGGGGAGGGGAGCGCCGCTCCCGGCCGGCGCCTCCGGTGCGGGCTGCGCCGCGGCCGGCCCCGCGAGGAGGCCGGCCACGAGCGCCAGGGCGGCGAGACGCAGCCCCGGCTTCGTCGAGGGGCGGGTCACTTGGCCGCCGCCTCCTCGCCCATTACCCGGAAGACCCAGATCACCCCGCCCTGCGGCAGGACGCTGACCCGGCGCTCCTCGGGGATGAGCGCGTTGATGCCGGTCAGCATCCGCTCGGCATCGACGCCCCAGCCGGCCTGGACCGCCACGTACTGGATCCCGTCGACCATGTAGCTCGACGGCACGCCGGTGACGCCGGAATTGAGCCGCGTCTCCCACAGCACCTTGCCGGTGGTGCCGTCGAGTGCCCGGAACTTCCGGTCGCTGGTGCCGCCGGCGAAGATCAGCCCGCTGCCGGTGGTGAGCAGCGGCCCCCAGTTCGCCGAATCCTGGAAGTCGTGCTGCCAGGCCTTCTTGCCGGTCTTCGGATCCCAGGCCTGGATCGCCCCGATGGCGAAGGGCTTCGACTTGTCGACCCCGTCGCGCAGGCGCAGCGAGTTCAGCACCTCGTCGATCGGGATGCCGATATAGAGCTCGCCCGGCTTGCGCGTGCCGGCCTGGGCGCCGGCCAGTTCCGAGCACAGGTTGTCGTTGGACGGGATGTAGAACAGCCCGGTCTTCGGATTGTAGGCTTCCGGCGGCCAGTCCTTGCCGCCCCACAGGCCGGGGCAGAAGGCGGCGCGCCGGTTGATGCCCGGGATCTTGGACTGGTCGTAGGTCGGCCGGCCGGTCTTGGGGTCGAGCGAGGCGAAGACGTCCTGGTGCACGAACGGCTTGCCGTCGACGAAGCTCAGGGGCCCGTCCTTGCTGCGCTCGAGCGTCCAGAGGTAGCCGTTGCGGCCGGCATGGATCGCGGCCGCGATCTTCCTGCCGTCGCGCTCGATGTCGATCAGCACCGGCGCCGAGACCTCGTCCCAGTCCCAGGCGTCGTTCCAGTGATACTGGTGGTGGCCCTTGATCTTGCCGGAATCGAGATCGAGCGCCACGACCGACGAGGTGTAGAGGTTGTCGCCCGGCCGCGCGTCCGGCGTCCAGGGCCCACCGTTGCCGGTGCCGAAATAGGCGAGGTTGGCGGCCGGGTCGTAGCTGCCCTGGATCCAGACCGAGCCGCCGCCGGTCTTCCAGGAATCGCCCTTCCAGGTGTCGGCCGCCGGGTCGCCGGGGCCGGCCACCGTGTAGGTCTTCCAGGCCTCGTTGCCGGTCTCGGCGTCGAGCGCCGTGATGAAGCCGCGCACGCCGTACTCGCCGCCGGAGACGCCGACCACGACCTTGCCCTTTGCTACCAGCGGCGAGAGCGTCATGTAGTAGCCGTCCTGCCAGGGGGCGACGCACTTCTCCCACTTCACCTTGCCGGTGGTGGCGCCGAGCGCGACCACGCAGGCATCGGTGGTGGTCATGTAGACGCTGTCGCCGTAGAGCCCGACGCCGCGGTTGGTCGGGTGCAGCTGCGACAACTCCGGCGGCAGCTCCTTCTGGTAGCGCCACAGGATCTCGCCGGTGCGGGCGTTGATCGCCATCACCTGGGCCTGCGGGGTGGTGACGAACATCACCCCGTTGTTGACGATCGGCGGGGCCTGGTGGCCTTCGCTGACGCCGGTCGACAGGCTCCAGGCCGGGACGAGCTTGGTGACGTTCTTGGCGGTAATCTGGTCGAGCGGGGAATAGCCCCAGCTCTGGTAGTTGCCCCGGTATTGCAGCCAGTTCTCCGGCTCGGGGTTCGCCAGCCGCTGGTCGGTGACCGGCTTGTAGTCGACCTTGTCGGCCGGGCCGGCCTCGGCCGGCGCACCGGCGAGCGCGAGGGCTACCGCACAGGGCGCGACCGCGGCGAGCCAGTGCCTGGCCCGAACGAGACGTGACATGCTGCTCTCCTCAAGGCGGGGGCCCGGCGCGGCGGCCGGCCCGGCATTTCCCAAGACCCTATCGATTGGTTTTGCGGACCCGCGTCGTTGGCGCGCGGGTCTCTTACCCTCGGCACGCGGTGCGCCGACGGTCCCTCGTCTCGACGATCGGCGCGGCAGGGCTGCCGTTTTCGGTGCGCGGCGCCCGCTGGCGTCGCCCGTCCTCAAGCGGAGCCCGGACCGGGCTTGGCCGTGAAGCCGCCGGCCACAATCAGCGCGCCGCCCTCGCCCCTGGCCAGCGGCAGGACCGGCAGGCGCTTGCGCGCCGGCCCCTTGGCGACCCGTCCGCCCTCGGCGGGCAGGAACTCGGAATGGTGGCAGAAGCAGCTCAGGCGCTTCGTCTCGTGGTTCCAGCCCGAGATGGTGCAGCCCTGGTGCGTGCAGACGCCGGAGAGCGCCACGACGCCCTCGACCGCGTGGGCGCGCTGGTCCTCGGCAACCTGATCGGGGGCCACCCGCACCAGGATGATCTTGGAGAATCGCGAGCCCTCGCGCCGGCCGCCCTGCGGGTCAACCGCCACCGCCTCGACGAGCTCGCCGCCGACCGGCAGGCCGTCCAGCGTCACGGCCTGCCCCGCCTTCGCCCCGTCGGCGAGCACCAGCCGGTCGCCCTTCTGCGGCAGCGTGTCCTCCGGCCCCGCGAACGCGGCGCCCCCGGTCGCGCAGCAGGCAACGGCGCCCATCACGACGCTGCGCCGGTCGAGACCGGGCACACGTTGTCCCTCACGAGCCATCTTTCCTCCCGTTGCCTGTTATTATGTTCTTATGATTTCACCTATGAGTAGCCGACAGGGTGCGGGCGTCAACCCGCTTCGTGTCGGGATGTCGTCGTTTCGACGTGGCGCGATGCACGCTCTACTTGGTGCGACGCGAGAGCGACTTGTGCAATGCAGTAGCGCGTCAGCGGGCCAGGGCCGCCCGGAGCGTCGCGGCGAGGGCGTCCGGGTCGATCCCGTTCGGCAGCCGCGCCAGCACCTCGCCCGCCGGGCCGACGAGGAAGAGGTCGCCCGGATGGTCCACCACCCCGTCGTGGCGCCGGATCGGGGCCGCGACCGCGGCCGCGAGGGCGTCGATCACCGCGACCGGGCCGGTCACCGCCACGATGGCGGGATGGAAGGTGTCTAGGTAGCGGGCGAGTGCCGCGGGCCCGTCGCGCTCGGGATCGGCCGCGACCAGCACCGGCACCAGCCGGGCCAGCAGGGCGGGGGGCAACTCGTCGAGGGCCTGGGTCACGGTCATCAGCGCGGTCGGGCACAGGTCCGGGCAGCGCGTGTAGCCGAAATAGACCAGGCGCAGGCGCCCGGCGAAGCGGGCCTCGTCGAGCACGGCGCCGGTCTGGTCGACGAGAGCGTGCCCGGCCGGCCAGGCCAGAGGGCCGGAGGCCGGACGCGCCGAGGGCGCGCCGACGGCCCCGCCCGCGAGGAGCAGCGCCAGCGCGAGCGCCCGGGCCACCGGCCGCACCCTTGCCGAGACGGAAAACATGGCTTCGACCCTGCGCCCCGACACGACTTAAAGCGTCTCCGCGGGCCGGCGCCAGCGACCGGCGGACGATGTCGCGGAGTTATGCCCACACCTCGCAAGGTCGTGATGGCGCGATGTGAGCCGGGAGACGACACGCGACGCCACGCTAATCGCGAAAGGACTTCCTTAACCGCTCCATGCCGCCCCGGCGGCATTCGGGCGGATTCGCACGACCGGCGCAGTTCGCCGTTAAGGCCGCCCGGCCCAATGTTGCCGAGGCGGAAACAATCGGTGGCGAGGCCATGGCGATCATCAAGCAGCTCATCACCACGTCCGGGCCGCTCCTGGCCTATCTGGGCGCCATGCCGCTCGCGCGGATGATCCCGTTCCGATCGCGCTCCGCCCCGCCGCTCCTCGACGGCCCGGTGCAGCGCACCGTCGACTTCCCGGCGGTGCAGCCGCCGACCGCGCCCTATGCCTGGCCGCGATCGCATATCCTGTCGGGCGATCCGGTCCAGACCGCGACCTACATCTACACCAGCCCCGACGGCCTGTTCGCTGCCGGCATCTGGACCTGCGCGATCGGCAAATTCCGTATCGACTTCGGCCGGGCCGAATTCATCCAGATCCTGGAGGGCGAGGTGATCGTCACCGATGCCGAGGGCACCGCCCGCACTTATCGGGCCGGCGACGCCTTCGTGACGCCGAAGGGCTTTTCGGGGACCTGGGACGTGATCGCGCCGATCAAGAAGCACTTCACCTGGTACGGCTCGGGGGAGTGAATGGTCGTTGCCGGACGGGTGCGATACCGTTTCGAGAGGGAAACGGTCGATCCGGTTCGGCGTCTCCGGATAAGGCTGTTGGTCAGGCAGGATGTTTCTACGATATAAAAATTATCAGGGACTGCTTAAAAAACAATTGGTGTTACTGATATTATCCTGCCCTCTCACCTCATCCTGAGGTGTCATTCCATCGTAGATGGACTGACCTCGAAGGAGGCCTCCAGAAGCCGCTGCGATCCCTGGAGACCTCCTTCGAGGTCAGTCGATCAGAGATCGACTAACACCTCAGGATGAGGTTGCTGATGGGAGAAAATATATCTCTCGGTCAAATAGGCCATCACAGATCGAAGTTCGTCGGCAGCATCACCACGTCGCGGATGGTCATGCCGCGCGGGCGCGTCAGCATGAACATCACCACGTTCGCCACCTCCTCGGGCTCGAGCAGGCTGCCGGAGGCGCGGGCCTCCGCCAGCTTCTCGGGCGGCCAGTCGGCGAGGAGCGCCGTGACCACCGGGCCGGGCGAGATCGCGCCGACGCGGATGCCGTGCTTGAACACCTGCCGGCGGGTCGTCTGGACGAAGCAGTTGATCGCCCATTTCGACGAGGCGTAGACCGGCTCCCACGGCGTCGGGTAGTGGGCGGCGAGCGAGCTCGTCACGATGATGTCGCCCGAGCCGCGGGCGATCATGTGCGGCAGCACGTCGTGGACGTTCTTCATCACGACGTTGACGTTGAGATTCAACATCCGGTCGATCGCCGCCGACTCGTTGTCGACGAGGTCGCCGCCGACGTAAGTGCCCGCATTGGCATGCAGGATGTCGAGCCGGCCGGCGGCGTCCAGGATCCGTGGCAGCAGCCCGGCGCAGGCGGCGGGATCGAGGAGATCGAGGGGCAGCGGGAGCGCCGCCGCGCCGTGCCGGGCGCACAGGGTGGCGAGCGCCGCCTCGTCCCGGTCGACGAGGACCACGCGGGCCCCTGCCGCCAGCATCGCCTCGGCGCTGGCGAGCCCGATGCCAGAGCCCGCGCCGGTGACCGCCGCGACCTTGCCGTCCAGTTCGCCCGCCACGGTAACTCCCCTTCGTTCGCGTTACCGCAGCGCCAGCGCGGGCACCGCGGGCACCGCGGGCACCGCCGGCTCGCCGTCGCGCGGCAGGTTCGTCTGCCAGACCGTGCCGCTGCTGCCCTTCTGGTAGCCGTCGTCGTAGAGCTTGCGCATGTAGGCGGTGTCGAAGCCCTGCGAGGCCGGGACCTCGGGGATGCGCCGGTCGATGTAGGTCAGGTTGAAGCCCATGCCGTTGCGCCGTGCGAAGGCGTAGGTGCTGGCGAGCGTGGCTCGTGCGCGGGAGCGCCCGACGGTCGAGAGCGAGCGCACGGCGATCGGCAGGGTGCCGTTCTGGACGAGGTCGAAGCTCGGCTCGATGCGGCCGTTGATGACGACGTAGATGTTGGGCTTGCCGCGGCTCTCGGCGATGCGCCCGTCCTGGGTCAGGAACGCCTCCGGCAGGGTGAAGACCGGCGTCACGACCGAGCCGTCGACATGCATCTCCTGGAATGCGTGGTTGCCGGCCTGGGCGTCGATCAGCATCGGCGGGAAGACCGCCGGCACGCTGGCCGAGGCGGTCAGCACGTCGCGGAAGAGGTCGCGGGCGTTGGGCTGGCCGCTCGCCGCGATGGCGCCCATGTCCCAGATCACGGCGCGCTGCGAATCGAGGTTGGTGGTGACGACGAGGAGGCGCCGTCCCTTGTTGTGCTCCTCGGCCACCGCCGCGATCAGGTCCGGGGTGACGTAGCGCCCGACGAGGTCGCGCAGGCGCGCGTCGCCGAACAGGCCGTCGCCGGTCAGCACGTTGAGGGGGTTGGGCGAGCGAACGAGCGTCGCGGCCTCGCCGCTGGTGTAGATCTCGCGCAGGTACCCGTCATAGGCGGGGCCCAGGAAGGCGAAGGGCGCGATGAGCGCACCGGTCGAGACGCCCGAGACCATGGTGAAATTCGGCCGCCGGCCGGTCTGGCTCCAGCCGTTGAGCACGCCGGCGCCGTAGGCCCCGTCGCCGCCGCCGCCCGAGAGGGCGAGGTAGCTGAACGGCTCGCGCGAGCCCTTCACCTGGTCGGCGACCGCGGCGAAGCTGCGGGCCGAGCCGTCGGCCCAGAACCGCACCTCGGGGGCCTGGCCCGGCACGGTGGCGACGGCGGCCTCCGCGGCCGTGTAGGGCGCGCGCGGCAGCGAGGCGCAGGCGGCGGCCTGCGCCCCGATCAGGGCGACCGCGAGGCCGCGCATCCAGGTCGATCGATGGGACACGATCATTGCACCACGAGTTTCACCACGCCGCCCTCGCCGGGGAGTATCCGACGAAGACGACGAAACGGCAACGCTTATGGCAAAGCTCGAACGGTGGAACGGTTCCGCCGCCCCTACTCCGCCGCCCCTACTCCGCTGCCTTGGGTCCACCGGCGCGGCGGCCGAAATCCGGCTCGGCGGTCTCCTGGCCCATGGCGACGATGCCGCGGCGGATGGCGCGGGTGCGGGTGAACAGGGCGTGCAGCGCCTCGCCGTCGTCCCAGCGGATGGCGCGGGCGAGCGCCGACAGGTCCTCGTTGAAGCGGCCCAGCATCTCCAGCACCGCCTCCTTGTTGGTGAGGAAGATGTCGCGCCACATCGTCGGGTCGGAGGCGGCGATGCGGGTGAAGTCGCGAAAGCCGCCGGCCGAGAACTTGATCACTTCGGACTGGGTCACGGTCTCGAGGTCGGCGGCGGTACCGACGATGTTGTAGGCGATGAGGTGCGGGACGTGGCTGGTGATCGCCAGCACCAGGTCGTGGTGGGCCGGCGTCATCGTCTCGACGACCGAGCCCAGCCCCTCCCAGAAGCCGCGCACCCGCGCCACCGCCGCCGGGTCCGTGCCCTCCGGCGGGGTGAGGATGCACCAGCGTCCGTGGAACAGCGCGGCGAAGCCCGCATCCGGCCCCGAATGCTCGGTGCCGGCGACCGGGTGGGCGGGCACGAAGCTCACGCCCTCGGGCAGGTGCGGGGTGGCGGCCGCCACCACCGCGGCCTTGACCGAGCCCACGTCGGACAGGATCGCGCCGGGCGCGAGCGCCCCGGCGATCTCGGCGGCCACCGCCCCGATGGCGCCGACCGGCACGCACAGGATCACGAGGTCGGCCCCCGCCACCCCGGCGGCGAGGTCGGTCGTCGCCGTATCGGCGAGGCCGAGCGCCCGCACGCGGTCGATCACGCCCTCGTCGCGGTCGACCGCGACGATCTCGCGCGCGAGCCCGCCCGCCCGGGCGCCCCGGGCCAGCGAGGAACCGATCAGCCCGAGGCCGACGAGCGCCAGGCGCCGGAACGGCTCAGCCACGTGGCTCGCCCTTCATGAAGGCCGTGAGGGCCGCCACCAGGGCCTCGTTGGATTCGGCGCCGCCGATCGTCAGGCGTAGCGCGTTCGGCAGGCCGTAGGCCGCGACCCGACGCAGGATCATCCCGCGGGCGGTGAGGTAGGCGTCGGCGTCGGCCGCGGTGCGTCCGGCGGTCTCCGGGAAGTGGATCAGCACGAAGTTGCCGACGCTCGGCGTGACGGTCAGCCCGAGGCCTTCCAGCGCCTGCGTCACCTTCGGCAGCCAGGCGTCGTTGTGGGCCACCGCGGCGGCGATGTGGGCGTCGTCGGCCATCGCGGCGGCGCCGGCGGTGATCGCCGCGGCGCCGAGGTTGAACGGGCCGCGGATGCGGTTGACCGCGTCGACGATGGCGGCCGGCGCCACCATCCAGCCGATGCGGAGTGCGGCGAGCCCGTACGCCTTCGAGAAGGTGCGGGTCATCACGACGTTCTCGGATTCGGAGACCAGCTCCAGGCCGGCCGCGTAGTCGTTGCGCCGGACGTACTCGGCATAGGCCGCGTCGAGCACCAGCAGCACCGACTTCGGCAGGCCGGCATGGAGGCGGCGCACCTCGTCGAACGGCAGGTAGGTGCCGGTCGGGTTGTTGGGGTTGGCGAGGTAGACGATGCGGGTCTTGTCGGTCACCGCCGCCAGGATCGCGTCGACGTCGGCCGTGTGGTCGCGCTCGGGCACCACCACCGGCGTCCCGCCCGCCGCCAGGATGGCGATGCGGTAGACGAGGAAGCCGTACTGCGAATAGACGCCCTCGTCGCCCGGGCCCATATAGGCGTAGGTCAGGAGCGACAGCAGCTCGTCCGAGCCGGCGCCGCAGACGATGCGCTCCGGGTCGAGGCCGTATTTCTGGGCGATGGCCTGGCGCAGCTTGGTCGCCGAGCCGTCGGGATAGAGCTCCAGGTGCCCGGCCGTCTCCTGCATCGCCGCGATCGCCGCCGGGCTCGGGCCCATCGGGTTCTCGTTCGAGGACAGCTTGTGGAGCTTCACGCCGGCCGGCGCCGCGCTCTTGCCCGGAACATAGGCCTCGATCGCGAGGACACCGGGGCGCGGGACGGGGCGGAGGGCGGCGGACATGGGCGGACCTGGGCTCGGGGAAGGATGGGGAACCTGAAGCCGTCTAGAACAAGTCGGCGGTTTGGGAAACGGCGCCGGAGCGGGGGAGGGCTGCACGCGGGCGGGCCCCTGGGGACGGGGCTGTGCGCTCACGCCCGTTTCGCCGGCCAGCCGCCGGGCGCCCGGTAGCGCGGGCGGCCGGGGAGCGATAAACCGGGCCTCAGCGATGCCGCCCGCCCCGGCGCGGCCGAGACCCGCCGGATCATGCGCTGCCAGCCCTCCCGTTCCCTCCGCTATCCGACATGCGCCGCCTGATCCTCGAGGAGCCCGTCACCCGGGCGGCGCCGTGGTCGCTGCGCCTCGCCTGGTTCTCCCTCGCGGTGGTCGCCATCGCCCTCGTGCTGGTGCGCGACCCGCGGGCCGAGACCGACGCGGCGATGACGGTGCTGGTCTCCGGGGTCGGGCTCGCGGCGCTCGCGGTCCTGCTCGCGCTGGCGGCCTTCGTGCGGATCTGGCGCGAGGGCGCGCAGGGCCTGCGCACCGCGGTGGGCGGGCTGCTGCTCGCCGCCCTGGTCCTGGCCTATCCGGCCTACATGACCGCGCGAGGCGTGATGCTGCCCCCGCTCACCGACGTCTCGACCGACATCGAGAATCCCCCGGCCTTCTCGCGCTCGCGCGCCGCCTGGGAGGCCCGGAACTGGCGCCTGCCGCGGGATTCGAGCCCCGCCGCCCGCGCGCTCCAGCGCGAGGCCTACCCGCAGATCGCCCCCCTGACCCTCGATCTCGGCCCCGACGAGGCCTTTGCGCTCGCCCTGAAGGCGGCTCAGAACCGCAAGTGGCAGGTGGTGGAATCCTACCGGCCCGGCGGCCGGGTGGGGAACGGCCGCATCGAGGCGGTGGTGCGCTCGCGCCTGCTCGGCCTGCCCTACGACGTGACGGTGCGGCTGCATCCGCGGGCCGACGGCACCCGCATCGACGTGCGCTCCTCGACCCGCTTCGGCGACCGCGACTACGGCCAGAACGCGGACCACATCCGCGCCTACCTGGATGAGATCGGCAACCTCGCCCTCGCGGTGAAGTGAGGCGCCGGGCCCGCCTATCCGGCCGCGCTCTCGATGCCCGCCATCCCGCCCTCGGGGTAGCGGGCGCCCGCCGCCGCGCCGGGAGCGAAGAGGGCGTCGAGCGCCGCGATGTCGGCCGGGGTCAGCGCCAGGTCGGCCGCGGCGGCGTTCTCGGCCAGACGCTCGGGCTGGCGCGTGCCGGGGATCGGGACGACGTGCGGGGCCCGGGTCATCAGCCAGGCGAGCGCCACCTGGCCGGCCGTGGCGTCGCGCGCACGGGCGAAGGCGCACAGCGCCTCGGCGAGGCGGCGGTTGCGCTCGAGCGCGTCGCCCTGGAAGCGCGGGTTGCTGCGGCGGAAATCGTCCGGCGCGAGCGCCGCGACGTCGACTTGGCCGGTCAGGAAGCCGCGGCCGAGCGGCGAATAGGCGACGAGCGCGACGCCGAGCTCCCGGCAGGTCTCGATCAGGCCGGATTCCGGCTCCCGGCTCCATAGCGAATACTCGGTCTGCACCGCGGCGATCGGGTGGACCGCGTGGGCGGCCCGCAGGGTCTCGGGCGAGACCTCCGACAGGCCGAGCGCCCGCACCTTGCCGCCCTCGACGAGGCGCGCCATCGCGCCGACCATCTCGGCGACCGGCACCGCCGGGTCGCGGCGGTGGCAGTAGTACAGGTCGATGGTCTCGATGCCGAAGCGGCGCAGGGATCCCTCGCAGGCCGCCGTGAGGTAGGCCGGGCTGTTGTCGATCCGCCGTGCGCCCGAGCCCGGCTCGCGCACGATGCCGAACTTCGTCGCGACGACCACCCGGTCGCGGCGTCCCCGCAGCACGCCGCCGATCAGGGCCTCGTTGCGGCCGTGGCCGTACATGTCGGCGGTGTCGAGGAAATCGTAGCCGAGGTCGAGGGCGGCCGCGAGGGCGGCCGGCGCCGCCGCCTCGTCGGTCGGCCCGTAGAATTCCGAGAAGCCCATGCAGCCGAGGCCGGGGGCGGAGACGGTGAGGCCGGAGCGGCCGAGGGAACGTCGCAGCATGGATGGATCCTCCTGTCGGACCGCCCCGATCTGGCGTTCCGGCGCCCGCCGGATAAGCTGCGCCGCTCCGCATGAACCGATGAGCCAGGCTCACCAATGGTCCGCGCCGACCTCTCCGACCTCGCGGCCTTCGCGGTGGTGGCCCATCACCGCAGCTTCCGGCGTGCGGCGGCCGCGCTCGGCCTGTCGCCCTCGGCCCTGAGCCATGCCCTGCGGGGCCTGGAGGAGCGGATGGGCGTGCGCCTCCTCAACCGCACCACCCGCAGCCTCGCGCCGACCGAGGCCGGCGCCGCCCTGCTCGAACGGCTCGGTCCCGCCCTCGACGAGATCGCGCAGGCGGTGGCGGCGGCCTCCGCGTCGGCCGGGCGGCCCGCCGGGACCCTGCGGCTCAACGCGCCGCACAGCGCCTGCCGGCTGGTGCTGCGGCCTCTGCTCGCCCGCTTTCTCGCGGCGCATCCGGAGGTCCGGGTCGAGGTGGCCAGCGACGACGCGCTCAGCGACATCGTCGGGGAGGGGTTCGATGCCGGGGTGCGGTTCGGCGAGCGCCTGGCCCTCGACATGGTGGCGGTGCCGCTCGGCGGGCCGCAGCGCTTCGCCGTCGTGGCGGCGCCGGCCTACCTGGCGGCACGCGGCACGCCGCGGGAGCCGGAGGATCTCGCCGGCCATGCCTGCCTGCACCAGCGCTTCCCCGGCGGCGGCCTGTTCGCGTGGGAGCTGGAGCGCGATGGCGTCGTGCCGGTGCTCGATCTCGACGGACCGCTGATCCTCGGGAGCCAAGACCTCATCCGGCTCGCCGCCCTCGACGGGATCGGCATCGGGCTCGTCTTCGAGGCCGAGGTCGCCGCCGACCTCGCGGCCGGCCGCCTGGTGCGGCTCCTGGAGGCGTGGTGTCCGCCCTTCCCGGGCTTCCACCTCTACTATCCGGGGCGCCGGCAGGTGCCGGCGCCGCTTAGGGCCTTCCTCGATCTGGTGCGGCGGGCGGCGCCCTGACGGACGCGCCCGCGCGCAAGATCGAGAGCATTTTCCGACGAAGTGGACACCGGTTCGTCGATAGAAAATGCGGCAAAGCCAATGGCCTAGAGCAGCGCCCGGTTGCAGGGCGATCGGGCGCTGGTCTAGTCGGTATCCTTCTCGGCGTTCTCCGCGCCCTCGCCCTCGCCCTCGGCGGAGGCCTCCGAGGTGTCGTCCGTCTCGGACGGCTCCTGCGCATCGGCCGTGTCCTGCGGGAACGACTTGCCGAAGCCGGGCTTGGCGGGGCGGTTCTTGCGGGCATTGGCCGGCGAGGCGGTGTGGGCCGGCATCGCCGAGAGCCGCGCGATCCGCGCCTTGAACTCCTCGGTCGAGGGGCTCTGGGCGGAGCCGGTGATGAACATCTTGGCCACGGTGGGTCCTCCGGTGGCGGAAATGCGGACCCGCCCGGGGGCGCTCTGCCCGCGATCGGTGCCGCTGGACAGATTTCGCGATCACGTCGGAAGGATGTTTCGGAGCAGCCACCCCGTCGGCGGGGCGATGAAACCCAACAAAATCCGGACACGTATCGACGGATTGATCATGACCGATGTCATGATCATTGACAAGGCGAAACTCTTTGTCTCGCGAGCGGCGGCCGTCCACGGCGCATCCGGCCGCGCGTCTCGCCCCCGGTCGCGCGGCGCGGCTTCAGCGGCGGCGCGGATCGGCCGGCCGGAAGGCACGCTCCACGGCGGCGGTGGCGCTGGCATAGGCCCGCTCCTCGCTGTCGTGCGGGCGGTCGGACCGCTCCAGCAGCTTGCCGTGCTTGCGGATCGCCCAGCCGAATTTTCCTTTCGGGCTGGTCAGCGGGGCCACCTCGATGGTGAAGGGATAGAATTCGTTCTCGCTCATCGCGGGGTTTATGGCACGGAACCGCAGCCGAGGACACACCTTCGCGCGCCCGAAAGCGGGAGAGAATGCGGGGAAGGCGCGGCTCGACGGACCGGGCCGGCCCGTGCGATAGCCGGCGCCATTGCCGGAGCCGCGTCCGCCCGGGTGCGTCCTCCCCGCCGGCACCTCCCGATGCCGCGAGGTCCGGCCCCGCTTCCGCATTTTCGATCGTTTGCCCGACAACCCGCCCGACAACCCGATCGCGTCCACGCCCCTTCCGCGGCCGGTCGCCGTCCCGATGGAGTCCGTTCCTTGATCCCCTGGGTTCACCTCGACACCAGCCCGATCCCCGGCGAGGCTGCCACGCTGCGCCTGATGCGGCGCGGCGACGAATTCGCGATCGTGGTCGACTCGATCGAGCTGATGAACAGCCGCCGCAGCGGCTCGGAGCGGGCGCTCGCCTCCCTGGCCTGCGCGCGCCTGCGCGAGTGGCGGCGTCCGCGGGTGCTGATCGGGGGGCTCGGCATGGGCTTCACCCTGCGGACGGCGCTTGACGAACTGGCTCCGGACGCGGAGGTCGTCGTCGCCGAGCTGGTCCCCGCCGTCGTCGCCTGGGCGCGGGGGCCGCTCGCGCATCTCTTCGCCGGCAGCCTCGACGATCCCCGCGTCACGCTGCGGGAGACCGACGTCCACCACGTGATCGATCACGGACCGGGCGCCTACGACGCCATCCTGCTCGACGTCGACAACGGCCCCGAGGGGCTGGTGCAGCAGACCAACGACCGCCTCTACGACGTCGCCGGCCTCGGCCGGGCGCATCGGGCCCTCAAGCCGGGCGGCCTCCTCGGGGTCTGGTCGGAGCGCCCCGACCGCAAGTTCAAGTCCCGGTTCCAGCGCGGCGGCTTCACGGTCGAGGAGCACAAGGTCCGCTCGGCCGGCAGCGGCGGCCGGCACGTGGTCTGGATCGGCGAGAAGGCGGCCGCGCCGCGGTGACGGTCCGGCCCGCGGCGGAACCGCGGGCTGTCGCAGGCCTGGAGCGGTCCTACCGCGCCGCGCCGATCTCCAGCGTCCCGAAGGCCGTGCGGCCGTAGCGCTCGGGCCGGTACATGTCCTCGATCGTCGCCGCCGGGTGGACGTAGCGGCCGGGCGTCACCGCCCGCACCGTGTAGGCGACGCTGAAGAACGCCGACTGGCCCGGGTCGCGGTCGTAGGCCGCGACGAAGCGGTCGTCGCGGAACTCGGTATGGGTGGGCTTCACGTCGGATTTCGCCCAGGCGAGGCCGGCGGTGGCGTCGGCGTCGAGGAGCTTCGGGTTGTCGATCTCGAGGCCCGCCGGCAGGCGGTCGACGAGGAGGAGGCGCCCGGCGCTGGCCTTGGCCTCGGTCACTTTCAGGGCCACCACCAGCCGGTCGTTCTGGCGGAGCATCGCGAGGTCGGCCGGGCTGCCGTCGAGGCGGTGGTAGCTGCGCTCGATCGTATACCCCTTGGCGGCGGCGGGCTCCGGTACCGCCGGGTTGCCGGAAATGCCGAGGCTGATCGGAACCGGGGTGCTGCCGCGGTTCGTCACCGTCACGGGCTTCGCGTCCAGGACCGCCCCCGGGAAGGTACGGTAGAGCGCGCCCGTCACCGGCGCGCCGTCGAGGGCGAGGGCGGGCGTCTCCTTCGCGTCCTTCGCCGTGTCCTTGGCGGTGTCCTTGGCGAGTTCGGCGGCGGCCAGCACCATCCAGGCCTGTTCCTGGGTGCTGGTCGCCCGGCCGGAGGTCCGCTCCTCGCCGACCACGGTGCCGAGCGGCCCGATCGCGTCGCGGGCGATGCCGGTCTCGGCGGCGAGCGCGATCAGCCCGGCGCCGTCGCGCAGCCGCGAGCCGTAATCGGCCCGGTAGGTGCCGGCGTCGCGCTCGGCCTTGAGCGCCGCCACCGCGGCCTCGAAGGCGGTGCGGGCCCGGGTCCGGTCGCCGAGCAGCGCCAGCGCCGCGGCGATCTGGCCGCGGGCGAGGGGAGTGGCGAAGGCGGCGAGCTTGGTGTCGGCGAGGTAGCGCAGATCCCCCATCACCGGGCGGCCGTTGCGGGCGAGCACGTAGGCCGCGTAGGCGAGATCGAGGCCGCCCTCGGTGACGTCGTTGGCGTTCGCCACCGTGTTGCGCAGCCGGTCGAGGGCGAGGGTCAGCGCCGTCGGCGGGACCGCAAACCCCTTCTCCCGCGCACGGGTCAGGAAGTCGGTGGCGTAGGCGGTGAGCCAGAGGTCCTCGGCATTCCCCGCCGACCACAGCCCGAAGGCGCCGCTCGCATCCTGGCGCGACAGCACCCGGTCGATCGCATTCCGCACCCGCTCGTCGGCGGTGCCGTCGAGGCCGAGCTGGGACAACGCCGCCAGGCGGTTGACCGAGAGGAGCGGCAGGGCCCGGCTCACCAACTGCTCGGTGCAGCCGTAGGGGTAGCGGTCGAGGGCCTGGAGCAGGGCCGGCACGTCGATGCCCGACAGGGGCGAGGCGGCGAGCGTCACCGCGCCGGTACCGGGAATCACCTCGGCGAGGAGGTCGCCCGAGAGGGTCAGGCTGGCGCCGGGCTCCAGGGTGCGGACCTCCCGGCGCAGCAGCGTCCCGGTACCGGGCTGGATCGCGAGGGCGAAGCTCTGGCCGGCGGGCTCGGCGAGCCCCGGGCCGGTCAGCCGCAGATCGACCCGGGCGAGGCCCGGCCCGGCGGCGGTCAACGGAATCTCGACGCTGGCGCGCCCGCCCGCCGCGAGGGGCAGGGAGCGGGTCAGCGCGCCGGCCGGCGCGATGGCCGGGCCGGCGAGGTCGACGTCGACCGCGTAGTCGCCCGCCGCCCCCTCGACGTTGTCGAGGGCGACGTGGAGACGCGAGCGGTCGCCGACGGCGAGGAAGCGCGGCAGGGTGCCGCTCGCCACCACGGGATCGCGGATGACCACGTCGGCGGAGGCTGCGCCGACGCGCGCGGCGCTCCAGGCCGTCACCATCACCCGGGCGGTGCCGTTGAAGGCCGGCAGGGGGAAGCCCACCTCGGCCCGTCCGTCCGGCCCCACCGTGACGACGCCCGAGTAGCGGGCGAGCGGCGCCTGGGCGGGCGGCGCCCCGTCGAGCTCGGCGCCGCCGGCATCGCCCCCGGAGCGGATCGCGCCGAGCGTGCCCTGCATCCCGTCGATCAGGTAGCCGTAGAGGTCGCGGACCTCGGCCGAGAGCGCCTTCTGGCCGAAGAAGAACCCGAACGGGTCGGGGGTGGCGTAGCGGGTCAGGTTGAGGATACCGACATCGACCGCCGCCACGACCACCCGGGCCTCCTCGCCGGATTTGAGCCCGGTGAGCCGGATCGGCAGGCGCAACTCGCCCCGGGGCCGCACCTTCCCGGGCGCCTCGAGGGTCACCCCGAGGGTGCGGGCGTCCCGGTCGATCCCGAACCAGGCCAGGCCCATCGCCCGGCCGGGCAGGCGCTTGGCCGCTTGGTCGAGGGGCCGGTAGGCGGTGGCGACAAGGTAGGCGCCCGCACCCCATTCGGGCTTCACCGGGATCTCGACGGTGGCCCCCGAGGCCGGCAGGTCGAGGGTGCGGATCTCCTGCACCTTGTCGCTGACCACCGCCACGGTGGCGGTGCCGGCGAAGCGCGGCCGCAGCTGCGCCTTCAGGGTGGCGCCGGAGGTGTAGGACTCGCGGTCGAGGGTGAGGTCGAGGAGGTCGGGCGCGTCGGCGCTCTCGCCCCCGCTCCAGCCGACGCCGAACGACAGGCTCGCGGCCTCGAATCCGGGCGCCCGCACTTCCAGCCGGTAGGTGCCGAGATCGACCGGCATCGCGAGCTTAGCCGGTGCGCCGCCCTCCAGAGCCGCGCGGCCGTTGGCGACCTTGGTGGTGGTCTTCACCGGCTCGTAGGCCCAGCGCCCGTCGGCCCGGTACCATTGGTAGCGCCGCTCGACCCGCAGCAGGGTCCAGGTCGCCTCGGCCTGGAGCCGGGTGCCGTCGGGCCGGGCGGCGGCGACCTCGAAGGTCGCGCTCGCGCCCTCGCGCAGGGCGCCGAAGGTCTTCCTGATCCCGAGCACCGGGCCCGCCGGCAGGATCGGCAGGGTCACGCTGCGCTGCACCGCCCGGCCGCCGGGCTCGCCGACCTGGAGCGATACCTTGGCCTCGAACGGCCGCGGCCCGCCGATCCCCGGCACCGGCGCCCGCACGGTGGCGCGTCCCTGCGGGTCGGTGGCGATGGGCGCGTCGAGCTCCGCCGTCACCGGCTCGACGCGCTCGTCGTCGAGCCCGGTGGAGAAATCCTCGAACCCCTTGATGCCGGTGCGCGCCGCCGGCTGCACCGCGACCGCGCCGGTGACGGAGAGGCCGGCCCCGGGCGCGCCGTAGAGGTAGCGCGCACTCACCGCCACCGTCGCGGGCTCGCCCGGCCGCAGCGCCGCCTCGGCGGGGCTGAGCGTCACGTCGAGGCGCTCGGGCACGTAATCCTCGACCAGGAAGGTCGCCTCGCCGACCGGTGCCGCCTTCGGGTCGGTATAGGCCGCGACCCGCCAGGTGCCGGCCTGCGCCCCGGGGAGCAGCGGCAGCGAGACCGCGCGGCCGCCCAGGCCGCCGTCCGCCGCCTGGACCCGGCGGTACTCGACCCCGTCCGGGCGCTTGGCCACCAGGGTCAGGGGCAGGGCCGGGATCGCCGCGCCCTTGGCGTCGCGCAAGAGCGCGGTGAGCTGCACCGTCTCGCCGGAGCGGTAGACCCCGCGCTCGGGGTAGAGGTAGGCCTCGGCGGCGCCCGGCGCCGGCCGGCCCTTCACGCCGCGGTCGGCGAGGTCGAAGGCGCTCAGCGACAGGTCGAGGAAGCCGTAATCCTCGCCGAGCCGCGCCACGACGAGGCTCGGCGCCGCCCCGCCCTCGCCGCGGGACAGCCCCGGATCGAAGGCGGCGTGGCCCTGGGCGTCGGTCGCGCGGCTCGCCAGCACCTCGTTGTTGCGGGCGACGAGGCGGATCTCCGCCCCCTTCAGCACCCCGGCCGAGGCCAGCGAGCGGGCCATCACGTGGATCCCGTCCGGGCCCTTGAAGGCGGTGAGGCCCAGATCCGAGACCACGAACCACTGCGTCGCCTCGGTCTCGTAGCCGCCCTCCTCGTCGGCGAGCGCCGCGGTGCCGCTCGGCCGCGCCGACATCACGTAGAGGCCCGGTTCGATCCTGCCGACCGCCTGCAGGACCGGGAAGGCGGTCACCGCCTCGCGGTTCACCTCCGCGGGCGCGGTGTCGAGCGTGCCCTTCCAGACCGGCTGGCCGCGCTCGCGGGCGATGGTGCGCAGGCCCGAGCCCGAGAGCTGCGTTAAAAATTCGTCGGTGCGGAGCGCCGGCAGGAGGCCGCGGTCGCCGATCCGCACCACCTCGACGTCCAGCTTCGGCGCGTTGACCGAGATGAGCGGCACCCCGGCCTGACCGGTGCGGGGCAGCACGTAGTTGCGCCCGGTGAAGCGGGCCTGCGGGCTGCGGTCGCGGACGTAGAGGTCGTAATCGGCGGCCTTGCGCAGGCTCTCGCCGACGCTCGACGGCAGGCCCTGGCGCAGCACCACCCCGTAGCGCTCGCCGTGGCGCAGGCCGTCGACGCAGACCTGCTGCCCCTGCGCCGTCACGGCGGCGTCGCCGGTGCCCGACACGGCGACGAAGGGCGCGATCTCGGCCTTCGGGTCGAGGGCCTCCGAGAAGGTGAAGCAGGCCCGCGGCGCGGCGGCGTCGGAATCGACCTTGTAGTCGAGCACCCGGAAGCCGTGGGCGTCGCGCAGGGCTTCGTAGGTCTTGGCGGTCTCCGCGTCGCGGGCGAGCGCCAGGCTCGCCGCATAGGCCTCGAGCGCCGGGCGCCAGCTCTCCTGCTTGGCCTGGGCGGCGCCGAGCAGAGCGAGCGCCCTGGCCTCGTCGGCCGGCGAGGCCGCGCGCTGGTAGGCCAGGTAGGCGCCGGCCCGAGCCTCGGCCTTCAGCGTCTGGCTGGTCTCGTAATCGTCGTTCTCGGCGCCGTTGGCGGCCTCGGCGAGGGCGTACCAGTTGCGCCAGTCGGCGGGCTCGGCCACGGCGGCGCGGCGGAAGGCGACGAGCGCCCCGTCGAGGTCGTCCTTGGTGCGCGCGGTCTCCGCCTCGCGGCGCCACTGCGCCGCGGTCTTGCCCCCCGCTCCGCCCTCGCTCTGCAGCCGGGCTTCCAGGCGAACCGCGTCGCTGGCGAGCGCCGGGCGAGCATAGGTCTTGGGAGCCTGGCCCTTGGGCGCCGACTGGACCAGGGCGGCGCGGCGGGGGGCCGGGCTCGCCGGCTGCTGGGCCGCGGCCGGACCGAACGCCAGGACCGTGGCCGAGAGGCTCGCCAGGAAGCCGGCGACGTGTCCGACACGGTTGATGATCGCCATGACCGGCCTGCCCCCGTTCCCTCGCCCGGCCGGAGCCTAGTGCAGCGTGCGGCCGCGGTGCAATCCGACCTCGCGCCGGTTCGGAACGAATTCGCGGGCTTTCGCGGTTATGCGAGATCTTGCGCCGACCACGCTTTTCTTCGATCGAGCCCGCCGACCGGTCCGCGACGTCGGCGGGACCCTGGAAGTCCGGCGCCGCCTCTGCCAAGGTCCGGCATCGATCTTCCGGAGAGCCCGATGCCGCGCCCCGCCCGCCTGCTCGCCGCCGGTCTGCTGCCGCTCCTCGCCGGCGGGATCTCCATCGCCCACGCGCAAGCGCCGCTGCCGGGCGGCGCGCACTCCGCGGGTGTTCCCGCAGTGGGTGCGCCCGCTGCGGGCACGCCCGCCGCCAAGGCCCCGGCGCCCCGCCCGGCCGGGCCGACGGCGCCCGATCCGGCCTTCGAGGCGGCCCGCGCCGCCTTCGAGGCCCGGCCCGAGGCCGAGCGGCGGGCGGTGCAGGACGCCCTGGTCTGGGCCGGCAGCTACAACAGCGTCGTCACCGGCTCCTTCGGCCGGCGCACCTACGAGGCGATCGGGGCCTGGCAGGCCCGGGGCGGTGCCGCCTCTGCGACCGGCATCCTGGACGAGGCCGGCCGCGCCGCCCTGCTGGCGGCCGGGGAGGCCGCCCGGAAGGCGGCCCGCTTCACCGTCGCGGCCGATTCCGCCACCGGCCTCGTCCTCGGCGTACCGGAGCGGCTGCTGTCGAAGCGCAGCCGCATCGCCGGCGGCACCCGCTGGCAGAGCCCGGACGGGCGCGTCACCCTCGACACCCGGGCCTACGCCGCCGGCGAGGCCGACCTCGACACTCTCCACGCCCAGGCCGCCGCGGCGACGCCCGAGCGCAAGGTGACCTACAGCCTCAAGCGCCCGGACTTCACGGTGGTCACCGGCGAGACGCCGACGGGCAAATTCTACATCCGCACCGCCGCCGGGGCCGCCGGCCTTCGCGGCTTCACCCTCTCCTACGACAAGGGCTCGGCCCGGGAGATGGACCGGCTGGTGATCGCCATCGCCAACAGCTTCGTGCCGTTTCCGGGCGAGGCCGCGCCGCCCCCGCCGCGCCCGATGGCCGCCACGGCGCAGGATCCTGGCGCCAAGGGGCCGGCACCGGCCGCTCCGGCCGCGCCTGGATCGGTCGCCGCCACCGGGATCGTCGTCGGCCCCCGCCGGGTCGTCGCGGTGCTGCCGGCCGCCTGTTCGGCGCCGCGGATCGCCGGCGAGCCGGCCCGGATCCTGCGGCGCGACGAGGCGGCGGGCCTCGTGCTCCTCGAAGGACATGCCCCGGCGAGCGCCGCCCTCGTCCTCGCGGCCGCCCCGCCGAGACCCGAGGAGGCCGTGGTCGTGGTCGCCGCGGGGGCGGAGGGACCGACCGTGACGACCGGCGAGATCGCGGCCGGCGGCGTGCTCGCCCCGCTCCAGCCGGGGGCGGCCGGCGCGCCCATCCTCGACCGGGCGGGGCGCCTCCTCGGCCTCGTCGCCCGCCTGCCGGCCCAGCCGCGCCTCGTCGCCGGCATCGTGCCGCCGCTCACCCATCCGCTCGTCGGGACGGCGGCGCTGAAGGCGCTGCTCGGCGCGGAGGCCCCGGCCTCGCCCGCGGGCGATGCAAAGCCACTCACCGCCGGGGCGATCGCGGGCCGCGTCGCCGGGGCGGTGGTGGCCCTGCGCTGCGGACCGTGAGCCCGCTCGCGGTCAGCCGGCGCGCCTGTCCCGGGCGCGGGCGACGATCCGGCGCTCGTAGTGCTTGGCGACCCGCAGGTGGCGCGAGATCGCGTAGTTCATCGCCAGCAGGAAGCCGTAGGCGCCGCGCAGGCAGTGGCGCCGGCCGAGATAGGCCTTGAGGAAGTTGCCCGGCAATTCGACGAAGAGCCGCCAGGTCGGCAGGCGCACGCCCCGCGCCTCGAGGTCGTCGGCCTGCTGGTCGGAATAGCGGTTGAGCTTGGCGAGCTGGTCGCCGAGCGAGCGGACCGAGAAGTGGTGGATCACCCCGCGCAGCCGCCCGGTCTTGACGCCCGCCTCGAGGTCGACCCGGTCGTGGACCGGCGAGGGCGAGTAGCGGCCGCGGTCCCGGCGGTAGAGCCGCACCGGCCACAGGGTGTAGGCGAAGCGGTGCGGCCTGACCTCGCCGGGAAACACCTCGGCGATGCCGACCGCGTAGGCCGGATGCGGCGGCTCGCCCGCGGCGAAGAGCCGGCGGATCTCGGCGCCGAGCTCGGGCGGCACCACCTCGTCGGCGTCGAGGTTCAGCATCCAGACGTGGCGGCACTGCTCCTCGGCAAAGCGCTTCTGCGGCCCGTAGCCGGGCCAGTCGCGGGTGATCACCCGGGCGCCGTAGGAGGCGGCGAGCGCCTGCGTCCCGTCGGTCGAGCCCGAATCGACCACGATCAGGTCGTCGGTCAGGTCGCGTACCGCCGCCAGGGTGGCGCCGAGGCGGTCGGCCTCGTTGCGGGCGATGAGGAAGATCGAGAGGGGGAGGGGGGCGACCATGGACCGATGCGGGGAGGGCCCGTCCTCGCGGGAAGCGCCGGGCCGTCGCCGGCTCTAGAGCACAATGCCGGGCCCTGGAAACCGGCCTCGGCCGCGAGACGGGGCCGGACGCCGCGCATCCCGGCGCCACCGTGCCCTGGCGGCAACGGGTGGGACACAATCGGCGGATGCGCGCCCATCACCGCATTGGCGCCACACGGATTTGGCTCATTCTTAAGCCGCGCCCGTAACGATCGGGCACAAGCGAATCGGCCGGGCTCTCCCGGCGGCGGGGGAGCGGATCGTGGTGATGGGGGTTGTCGTGCGGGGCCGGGTCCTGGCAGGCCTTCTCGTGCTTGCGGCCGGGCTCGGCGCCTGCGCGGGCGCGCCGAAGGGCGTGCTCGCTCCGGTCGCCGCCACGGTGCCGGGGGCGTCGCGGGTCGACATGCTGGTCGCCACCACCCGCAAGACCGCCGCCAACCCGGGCGAGATGTATTCCGGCGACCGCGGGCCGGAGCTGTCCTATGCCGACATCACCGTCTCGATCCCGCCCGACGCGGTGCGCACCCCCGGCACCGTGCAGTGGCCGAAGGAACTGCCCGGCAACCCCGCCACCGATTTCGTGACCCTCAAGGCCGAGACCCTGGACCGGCCCGAGGCGGCGGCGCGCCTGCGCCGCAACGCGGCCCGCACGGGCAAGCGCAACGTGCTGGTCTTCGTCCACGGCTTCAACAACCGCTTCGAGGACGCGGTCTACCGCTTCGCCCAGATCGTGCACGACACCCGGGCCGACGTGGTGCCAGTGCTGTTCACCTGGCCGTCCCGCGGCAGCGTGCTCGCCTACGGCTACGACCGGGAGAGCACCAACTATTCCCGCAACGCGCTCGAGGGCGTGCTGCGCCGCCTCGCCCAGAACCCGGAGGTCGGCGAGGTCACGGTGCTGGCCCACTCGATGGGCAACTGGCTGGTGCTCGAATCCCTGCGCCAGATGGCGATCCGCGACGGGCGCGTCGCCCCGAAGATCCGCGACGTGGTGCTGGCCGCCCCCGACGTCGACGTCGACCTCGCCCGCGAGGCGTTTCGCGACATGGGCCCGGGCCGGCCGCGCCTGAGCCTGTTCGTGTCGCAGGACGACAACGCGCTCGCGGTCTCGCGCCTGGTCTGGGGCGGGGCCGGCGCCCGGCTCGGGGCCATCGACCCGACGGTCGAGCCCTATCGCACCGAACTCGCCCGCGAGAACATCGCGGTCCTGAACCTCACGTCCATGAAGGGCGACGACGCCCTCAACCACGGCAAGTTCGCCGGCAGCCCGCAACTCGTGTCGCTGCTCGGCAACCGCCTGGCGCAGGGGCAGACGATCACCGATTCCCGCGTCGGCCTCTCCGACCGCATCGTCCAGATCACCGCGGGCGCCGCCGCCACGGTCGGCACCGCCGCCGGCCTCGCGGTCTCGGCCCCGGTCGCGGTGGTGGACGCCCAGAGCCGCGAGACCTACGGCGAGCACCTGCGCTCCCTCGGCCAGGGCATCGGCGACACCGCGGAGGGCGCGGTGGACCTCGCGACGGCGCCGGCCCGGGCGCTCGGGGGACGGTGAGGGCGGTGGCAGCCCGCGTCGACTCGGCGTAACCAGGGCGGCAGACGAGATCCGGCCCTCCGGCGCACCCGCGCCGGGACAGACGGACACACGGGAGGCCGACCCCATGCTCCATCTCACGCGCCGCACCCTCATCGCGGGCGCCGCCACGGTCGTCGCGGCACCCCACGTCCGGGCGCAGGGCGGAGGCCTGCGGCTCAAATGCGGGGTCGTCACGCCCGACACCCATCCGGCGACGATCCGCCTGCGCGAGGCGGCCGAGAAGGTCGCCAAGGAAACGAGCGGCGCCGTCGAGGTCGCGATCTTCCCCAACGGGCAGCTCGGCTCGGATGCCGACATGCTGAGCCAGCTGCGTTCCGGCGCGCTGGAGATGTTCGCGCAATCCTCCTCCAACCTCGCGACGCTGGTGCCCCGCGCCTCGCTCATCAACGTCGCCTTCGCGTGGAGCGGCTACGACAAGGTCTGGCCGGCCCTCGACGGCGAACTCGGCGCCTACATCCGGGGCGAGATCGCCAAGGCCGGCCTCGTGCCGTTCGAGCGGATGTGGGACAACGGCTTTCGCCAGACCACGACCAGCACCCGGCCGATCGCGAGCCCGGCCGATTTCGACGGCCTGAAGCTCCGGGTGCCGAACAGCGCGCTGTTCACCTCGGCGTTCCGGGCGCTCGGCGCCGCGCCGGTGGCGCTGAACTTCTCGGAGGCCTACTCGGCGCTCCAGACCAAGGTGGTGGACGGGCAGGAGAACCCGCTCGCCATCATCACGAGCTTCAAGCTCGCCGAGGTGCAGAAGTACCTCTCCTTCACCAACCACATCTGGGACGGGTTCTGGCTGATGTCCGGCCAGCGGACCTGGTCGCGCCTGCCCGGCGACGTGAAGGCGGTGCTCGCCCGCCACTTCGACGCCGCCGCCCTCGACCAGCGCCGCGACATCGCGAGCCAGGGCGAC
This sequence comes from Methylobacterium sp. ap11, assembly GCF_900110515.1. NCBI lineage: Bacteria > Pseudomonadati > Pseudomonadota > Alphaproteobacteria > Hyphomicrobiales > Methylobacteriaceae > Methylobacterium > Methylobacterium sp. ap11. The sequence continues at coordinate 57,050 of NZ_FOEB01000021.1, forward strand.
ACCATGCGCGCGGCGCTCGGCAAGGCGGGTTTCGCGATCAACGACGCTCCGCCCGCGCCCTTCCAGGACCGGCTGCGGGCGGCCGGGTTCTACGCCGAGTGGAAGGGCAAGTACGGGGCCGAGGCCTGGAGCCACCTGGAGAAATTCGCCGGGGCGGTGTCGTAGGCGGCGCGCGGTCAGAAGGCCGGGTCTTCCGGGCGCATCGCCACGTAGGCCGTCCGGCGGCCCGGCACGAAGCCCATCCCCTCGTAGAAGGCGTGGACCCGCGGGTCGGCGCGCCCGCTCTGCATCAGGACGTGGTGGCATCCGCGCGCCCAGGCCTCGGCGAGGGCCGCCCGGACGACGGCCCGGCCGTGCCCGCGCCCGCGATGCGCGGGGTGGGTCACGACGTTCTCCAGAAAGCCGTGGGCGCGTCCGCCGCGCAGGAGGTTCGGCGCGCTGACGAGCATGCAGGTCGCCGCGAGGCCACCGCCGGTGTCCGCGTCGGAGACGAAGATCGCGACGCCGGGATGCGCCAGGCTCTCCCGCCACAGGCGTCCGGCCGATTCCGCGGGCGCGGCGGCGCTGACCTCGGACGCGGCAAACACCGCCAGGAGCGCCGGCAGGTCGGCGAGGCGGGCGGGCCGGGCGGCGATCGTCCTCGCGCGCCCGGACCCGCCCGGCGTCACGCCCGTTCCAGCGGCCGCATCACCGCGTAGAGCGCATTCTTCGCCTCGAAGCCGATGCCGGGCACGTCCGGCATCGCGACCCGGCTGTCCCGCACCGGCACCGCGTCGGCGAAGCCCCCGAAGGGCGCGAAGACGTCCGGGTAGCTCTCGTTGCCGCCGAGCCCGAGGCCCACCGCGATGTTGAGGGCGAACTGGTGCCCGCCATGGGGCACGCAGCGGCGCGGCGACCAGCCGTGGGCGCGCAGCACGTCGAGGGTGCGCAGGTACTCGACGAGGCCGTAGGACAGGGCGGGGTCGAATTGCAGGATGTCGCGGTCGGGCCGCAGGCCGCCGTGGCGGATCAGGTTGCGGGCGTCCTGGTGCGAAAACAGGTTCTCGCCGGTGGCGAGCGGCCCGTCATAGGTCGTGGCGAGCGCCGCGTGGGCGAGGTAGTCGAGGGGATCGACCGGCTCCTCGTACCAGCGCAGCCCGAAGGGCGCGACCGCGCGGCCGAAGCGGATCGCCTCCTCGAGGGTGAAGCGGCCGTTGACATCGACGCACAGGCGCGAGCCGTCGCCGCCCAGCACCGCGAGCACCGCCTCGATCCGGGCGACGTCCTCCGCGAGCGGCACCAGCCCGACCTTCATCTTCACCGTGCTGTAGCCGCGGTCGAGGTAGGAGCGCATCTCGTCCTGGAGGGCGTCGAGGCCCTTGCCGGGATAGTAGTAGCCGCCCGCGGCGTAGACCCAGGCGGTCGGATCGGCCTCGCCCCCGCGGTAGCGGTCGGCGAGCAGCCGCCAGAGCGGCACGCCCTTGGCTTTGGCGAGCGCATCCCACAGGGCCATGTCGAGGACGCCCACCGCCACCGAGCGCTCGCCGTGGCCGCCGGGCTTCTCGTTCTTCATCATCGTCGCCCAGGCCCGGTGCGGGTCGAGGAATCCATCCTCGTCCTGGAGGTCCTCGGGGGCGGCGGCGAGCAGGCGCGGGATGAAGCGCTCGCGCAGGAGCCCCTGCGGGGCGTAGCGGCCGTTCGAGTTGAAGCCGAAGCCGATGACCGGGCGGCCGTCGACCACCGCGTCGGTCACCACCGCGACCACGCTCGCCGTCATGGTCGAGAAGTCGATCCAGGCGTTGGCGATGTCCGACTTGATCGGCGCGACGATGTCGCGGATGGCGGTGATGCGCATGGGTGATCCCCTACGAGGTCGCTGCCCCGTCTCGTAGGGGGCCGCGCGGGCGCTGACAAATGCGCCGGGCGCGTGGACCGTCAGCGCGCGGTGCCGTTCTTCTGCGAGCCCGGGCCGGTGCCGGGTGCGCCGCTGCCGGTCGGGCCCTCGCGCGTCACGGTGGGGCCGGGCCCCATGTTGCCGCCGCTCGACCCTTGCGCGCCGGTCGAGCCCATGCTGCCCGGGTTGTTGCCGCCGATGCCGGTGCCCGGCGGCTGGCTCGACATGCCCGAGCCGGTATTGCCGGTCGACGGCTTGGCGGTGCCGGCGCCGTTGTCGATGCCCTGGGCGGCGGCGGAGCCTACCAGCCCCGCGACGAGGGCGGCGGCGAGGAGGGGGGTGCGGAGCGGCATGCGAGAGGTCCTGTCTGTCGGGTGCGAGGGACCGGGGCAACGGGAGGAACCGGCCGGCGTTCCCGCGGCAGGGAGGGGTCGGGCGAAGCGACGCGGCCGCGGCACGGATGAAACGCATCGCGCCCCGTGGATCGAGAGGCCCATGGATCCAGAAGCCCGTGGATCCAGAAGCCCGTGGATCGGGACTTGGCATTCCGGCACGCCTGCGGGCAGAGTGCCCTCTCTGTCGTCCCGCTGTCACGGGGCGGCGGCTATGGCCACCCGGCAGAAGGTGGCGCGGATCTTGTTAGGGAGCGTGCGGGGTCCGGTCGCGAGCCGTCCCGCGCGAAGGAGTTGATATGCAGGTTTTCCTGATCGCCCTGGGGCTCGTCGCCGTCCTGGTCGCCGTCGGCGTGTTCGGTCACCATCCCGATCACCGCGACGAGGCCCCGGTCCGCCGGCCGCGCGCCTGAGGCGCGGACACCCCGCTGCAACGGCGCCCGACCTGCCGCGTTGAGAGCCGTGTGCGGCCCTTCCGGGGCCGCCGGACCTCGGATGCCCACCGCGACAGGAGCCGGTCATGCCCGCATCGCGCGCGTTCACCCGTCGATGGCTCGCCGGGACGGTGCTGGCGGGCGCGCTCGCCGCGTCCGGGGCCGCGCAGGCCCGCGACCTGCCCGACGAGACCGGCACCGGAGGCGGGCCGCGCTCCACCGTCACGGCGCCGAACGCCAGCGCGGTCGGCCGGGTGATGCCGCATCCGGGCGGGGCCGATGCGCGGCTGGAACGACGGATCGACGCGCGCACCCGCCTGGAGCGGGCCGACGACCGGATCGAGGACGGGATCTGCGTCGGCTGCGGCCGGTGAAGGCGGCGTCCGCAGGGTTCAGCCCAGCATCTCCGCCAGCCGGGCCCGGGCCCGGTTGATCCGGCTCTTCACTGTGCCGACCCGGCACTCCATCGCGACGGCGATGTCCTCGTAGGACAGGTCGTGCACCGCCGAGAGCAGCAGCGCCTCGCGCTGGTCCGGCACCAGGCGGTCGAGGGCGGATTGCACGTCGCGCAGGTCGAGGTTGCCGTGCTGGGCCGGCAGGGAGACGAGGCGCCCGGCGAAGATTCCGTCGGGATCGCCGACCTCGCGGGCGCGCTTCTGGTGCTCGGAATAGAAGTGGTTGCGCAGGATGGTGTAGAGCCAGGCGCCGAGCTGCGTGCCGGGGGTGAACCGGTCCTGCGCCGCCCAGGCCTTGAGCAGGGTCTCCTGCACCAGATCGTCGGCGCGGGTGCGGTCGTTGCAGAGCGTCACGGCCCGGCGGCGGAGCCGCGGTACCTCCGCCAGCATGTCGCGCCGGAACGCCTCCGCGGGCGCGGCGTCGAGGCCGGCGAGCGCCGCGGCGAGGCGGGCGACCAGGGCCTCCAGCCGGTCGCAGGGCGGGGCCGCGACGTCGTCGTAGGCGGCGCGCAGGGCGGCCCCGAGATGGGCCTGGATGCCCGCCGGCAAAGCCGGCGCCTCGGCGGGGTCGAGGTCGGTCGTGATCGGCGGCGGCATCGGGGGTCTCCGGCGGCCGCCGCTTAAGCCATGTCCTCACGTACCATTACAATGGTCCTGGCGTACTAGTTCGAACGGCCGGTCCGACGAGGCCCGACGAGGTGCCCGGTCAGGACGTGGCCGCCGCCGGAGCGGTTCCGGTCGTGCCCGGCAGCCAGCGACCGCGCATGTGCCGCGCCGCGACCTGGCGCACCTTGTCCGCGTAGTCCGGGAGCGCCGGCCCGACCAGGGGCAACTCGAAGGCCGCGATCGTGTCGCGGATGCCGCCCTCGTCGAGGGCGCGTCTCGCCGCCGCGGCGTGGCGGGCGATCTCGAGCTCCTGGCCCCAGAAATACAGGTTCGCGGCCTGGACGTTCGCCTGCATGCGGCGCACCTCAGCCACCCGGTCGTCGGAGACCAACGGCAACCAGATGTCCGGCATCAGCAGGTCGACGGGCCGTTCGGGGCGCCACGCCAGGGCGTCGCCCTCGACGATGCGGATCTTGGCGCGGGCCTCCGGCGGCAGCTGGGCGGCGAGGTCGAGCTCCCGGTGCAGCGCGATCACCTCGGGGTCGATCTCGACCACGGTGACGGCGGTGACCTCCGGCCGCAGGGCGCTCGCCACCGCCGACCAGCCCATCCCGAGACCGAACACCACGACGTGGCCGGCGGACAGGCGTACGCCGATCTCCTGGCTCTCCAGCTCGATCGGCGTCGTCGACATCCAGGTGTGGTCGCCGCGGACCAGGGCGGTGACGCGCGGTACCAGCCGCGTCGGGCTCCAGTAGCCCTGGGCGAGCAGGTTCCGCCCGTGATGGATGCGCCAGGCGCCCGATTGCAGCGGCCGGTACTCCGGCACGAACAGGTCGAAGACGAACGGCTCCAGCCCCGGCGGGATCGCGGTGAGCGGGAAGGCCCCGGGCGGACAAGCCGTGGAAGAGAGCGTCATGCCGTCATCCTCGCGGCAGGGGGAGCGGCGCGATTGGCGCCGATTCGCGCGGCGCGTGCAAGCGGCTTCGGCTAGGCAGACTCGCGTTGGCGAGTCGACGCTTCGCCCGCTCAGGTTCTTGTGTTGGCGCAGGTTTTCGGCGCCGAACCGGTCACCACGTCGGTGAAATCGGCTCAGGCCGTATCGTGCCGTGCGTCGGTTCGCGTGCCCACGCCCCGCACCAGCGGCAGCGCCGCCGCGCAGAGCGCCGCCATGACCCAGAACGCGCCGGGGCCGAGCCGGGCCCAGAGCGGCCCGGCCGCGAGGGTCGCCAGGGTGGTGGCGAGCCCGAGGCCGAGGGTGCCGTAGAGGGTCTGGGCCGTCGCCGCGAGGGCAGGCGGCACCGTCCGGGCGAGGACCTGCATCGCCGCGAGGTGCAGGAGCGCGAAGGTCAGCCCGTGCAGGGCCTGGATCGCCGCGAGCGCCGGCAGCGCGACGGTGAGCGCCGCCACCGACCAGCGCAGGATCCCCGCCCCGGCCGCGAGCGCTAGCGCCCCGCCGGGTCCGAGGCGGCCGAGCAGCCGGGGGCCGATCACCAGGAAGACCAGCACCTCGGCGCCCACCGCCTCGGCCCAGAGCAGGCTCGCGGTGCCGGGAGACAGGCCGGCCTCGCGCCAGCGGATCACCGCGAAGGCGTCGTGCACCGCGTGGCTGGCGATCACCAGGGCGGCGACCGCGACGAGGCGGCGGAAGGCGGGGGCGCCGAGGAGCGCCCGCAGCTCGGCGAGGCCGGGCCGCACGGTCGGCGTTTCCGGGCCGGCGGGCCCGGCCGGCAGGGCGAGCGTCGCGGCGGCCAGCAGCGCGAACGCGGCGGCGCCCGCCACCGGCAGGGCCGACAGGCCGAGGAGCCCCGTCAGCTGGCCGGCCGCCAGCGTGCCGGCGATGAAGGCGGCCGAGCCGGCGCCCCGCACGGTGCCGTAGGCGAAGCGGGAAGCGGCGGCGGCCGGCAGCGCCAGGGCGTCGGCGAGCGGAGCGAGCGGCGCCGTCGCGGCGGCATGCGCCAGGCCGGCGAGCATCAGCCCGGCAAAGCCGTGGCCGGCGAGGAAGAGGAGGGCGCTCGATCCCGCGAGGAGCCCGCAGGCGGCCAGTACGCCGCGGCCCGCGCGCAACCCGTCGGCGATCGCGCCCGCCAGCGGGCCGGCGGCCAGCCGGATCGCGGTGCCGGCGGCCAGCACCAGCCCGACCTGCGTCGGCGACAGCCCGCGCTCGGAGAGGAGCGCGGGCAGGAACGGCGTGGTCAGGCCGTAACCGGCATAGAGCGCGGCGTAGACGAGGAGGAAGCGCGGCAGCGCGCCTGCGGGCATCGGACCGGGCCCGCGGGCGCGCCGCCCTCAGATCAGGCCGGCGCCGTGGGGATGGTCCCGCGGCGGCTCGACGGTGACGATGGTCCCCAGACCGAGGACGAGGGCGCCGGCGGCGCAGAAGGCGAGGGAGAGGGCTGCGATGATCATGGGCGAAAGCTTTGCGGCCCCGTGCTTAACGCGACCTTGCCGAACGGGATGAAGAAGGGGAAAACCCCAGCATCCACAACGCGGATGCGGGCCGGCGCGAAGACGCCGCCGACGCCACGCAAACGCCATTTTCGGGATCGGGGAACGCCCAATGGAGTACCGCACGCTCGGCCGGTCCGGCCTGAAGGTCTCGCCGCTCTGCCTCGGCACGATGATGTTCGGCGGACCCACCCCCGACGACGAGGCGATCCGCATCGTGGCGGATGCCCGCGCGCAGGGGATCAACTTCATCGACACGGCGAACGCCTACACGGAGGGGCGCTCCGAGGAGGTGGTGGGCCGGGCCATCGCGCAGGACCGCGACGCCTGGGTGCTAGCCACCAAGGTGGCGAACCCGATGGGGAAGGGCCCGAACGACCGCGGCCTGTCGCGCGCCCACATCGTCCAGGCCTGCGAGGCCAGCCTCAAGCGGCTCAACACCGACCGGATCGACCTCTACTACCTCCACAAGGAGGATCACGACACGCCGCTCTCCGAGACCGTGCGGGCGATGGCCGACCTCATCCGGGCCGGTAAGGTGCGCTACTTCGGGGTGTCGAACCACCGGGCCTGGCGGGTCGCCGAGATCTGCCGGCTGTGCGACGAGCACGGCATTGACCGGCCGGCGGCGAGCCAGCCCTACTACAACGCCCTCAACCGGATGCCGGAGGTCGAACACCTGCCGGCCTGCGCCCATTACGGGCTGGGCGTCGTGCCCTACTCGCCGCTCGCCCGCGGCGTGCTGACCGCCAAGTATCGCCCCGGCGAGGCGCCGCCCGAGGGCACCCGCGCCGGGCGCGGCGACACCCGGATGATGCAGACCGAGTGGCGGCCCGAGAGCCTGCGCATCGCCGAGGCGCTCAAGCGCCATGCGGAGGAAAAGGGCGCCACGGTGATCGACTTCGCGGTGGCCTGGGTGCTCAACAACCGCGCGGTCACGGCGGTGATCGCCGGACCGAGGACCTTCGAGCAGTGGCGCTCCTACGCCAAGGCCCTCGACTACCGCTTCGCGCCGGAGGACGAGGCTCTGGTCGACGGCCTGGTGCCGGCCGGCCATCCCTCGACGCCGGGCTACACCGACCCGGCCTATCCGCTCGAGGGACGGACCACCTGGACGGATGCCCGCGCCTGAGCCACGCTCCTCAGCGTCAGGCTCACGGTGTGATCCGATGTGGATGACTCCGGTTCGGCGGCGATTTCCTCTTGGAACGCGCCGCCCACGGCTTAGTTGTTGACGCTATGTGCCCAGGCATGTCCACTGTTCGACCCTGGGAGACGGGTTGCAGACCGGAGGAGACCGATGGCGATCAAGACCACCAAGAAGGCCGAGACCAAGGCCGAGCCCGAAGCCGCCCCGAAGGCCGCTCCCAAGGCCGCGAAGGCCGCCGCCAAGGACACGGCGAAGGACGACGCCGCCGACGAGGCGAAGGGTGCGGCCAAGGGCAAGAAGGTCGCGGCGCCGAAATCCGGCGACAAGCCCAACGCCCTGCAGAAGCCCCTGCAGCCGACGCCCGAGCTCGCCGCCATCGTCGGCGACAGCCCGATCCCGCGCGGCGAGGTGGTGAGCAAGGTGTGGGAGTACATCCGCAAGCACTCGCTCCAGAACCCCGAGAACAAGCGCGAGATCCTCGCCGACGACAAGCTGAAGAAGGTCTTCGGCAAGGACAAGGCGACGATGTTCGAGATGAACAAGTACCTCGCCCAGCACCTGAAATAGGATTGCCCGGCCACCGGCTTCCTCCGGTCCGTCTCTCCCCCGAATGGCCGCCCGCGGCGGCCATTCGCGCTTCCGGCCCGACGCCGCCCCGCCCCGGGCCCCCCGCGTGCCGATGACCCAGCCCCCCGATCCCGGCGATGCCGGCCGGCGTCGCGCGCTCGCCGCCCTCCTGTTCCTGGCCGTCCTGGTGGTCGCCTGTGTGTGGCTCGCCGGCGTGCTGCGCCGGGAATCCGTTCGCGAGGATTGCCTGGCCGGCGGCCGGCGCGATTGTGCGGAGCTGCGGTCCGATCCCTGATCCGCCGAGGCTTGCGACGCGGTCGCCCGCCGGCCGACGGTCACGGGGCGAGATACGAGACGAACCCCTTTACCCATTCCACGCGCCCGGTCTCGGTCCGTTTCCACGCGACGATGGCGGAGACCGGATACGGCGCGGCAACGCCGCCACCCCTCTGCTCGAAGCCGGCGCGCTCGATTCGTCGATCGTCCCGGCACGGTTCGGTCGGGCGGAAGCCCTCGGCGAGCAAGGCCGCACGAACGGCGTCGGCGTCGCTTCCTTTGGGGAAGGTGTCGGAGAGGCGAGCCGTCAGGTCGGGCGACAGGGCTTCACGTCCGGGCGCCGCCGTCTGGGATGCCGGTCGCGGGCAACCGCCGCCGGCCCACCCGCTGCCCGCCGTGGCGCCTCGCAGGATTGGCGGCGTGGCCGGCGTGAGGGGCGGCGCGTGCGAGGCCGCGACCTGCAAGGCGTAGAGCGGCCCGCCGACGAGGAGGGCAGCGCGAGCAGGACGCTGCCGCCGAGCAGGGCGATGAATGTCCGGCCTGTCATGGCGACAGCATGCGCCCGTACGGTCAGCAAGCCATCCGCTCGCCGTGGCTCGGTCGCGCGGGAGGCCGAGAGGCCGCCCGCCTCCGCGTAGCGGGGTCTCCTACCGGAACAGGATCAGCGCCTTCGACAGGGTGACCCACACGCCCCAGAGAATCGGCAGGCCGACCGCCGCCCAGGCGACGATCGCCACCGGCGTCGGGCCGCCGCGGCCGATCCCGAAGGAGCCGGACGGATCGGCGGCGACGGCGGCGCCGGACCGGGCGTCGGCCGGGCGCATGAACCAGCGCTCGGCGAGCGGCCGCACCAGTAGGTTCGCCACGAAGCCGGCCGCCAGGAAGCCAGAGAGGATCAGGAGCGTGCGGCCGTAGAGGGCGGCGCCCTGCACGCCGGCATCGACCTGGGCCTGCCGGATCGCCGTGACCACGAAGGGGCCGACGACGCCCGCCGTCGACCAGGCGGTGAGGAGCCGGCCGTGGATCGCGCCGACGAACTGGGTGCCGAACACGTCGGCGAGGTAGGCGGGGATCGTCGCGAAGCCGCCGCCGTACATCGACAGGATCACGCAGAAGAACAGCACGAACAGCGCCTGCGAGCCGATGCCGGCGGCCCAGGGCGCGGCGGCGTAGAGGACGCAGCCGAGCGCGAAGAAGGTGGCGTAGGTCAGCTTGCGGCCGATGCGGTCGGACAGCGTGGCCCAGAAGAACCGGCCGAGGATGTTGAACAGCGAGAGCAGGCCGACGAAACCGGCCGCGATGGCGGCGACCTGCGCCTTCTGGCCGGCATCGAGCTGCGCCAGGCCGAGGTCGGGCCGGCCGATCAGCGCGCCGCCGAAGATCTCCTGGAGCATCGGCGAGGCGAGGGCCAGCACGCCGATCCCGGCCGAGACGTTCAGGCACAGCATCGCCCAGAGCAGCCAGAACTGCGCGGTCTTGTGGGCGTCGCGCAGGTGGACGTGCCCGCTGGTGATCATCCGGTTCTTCGCTGCCGGCGGGGTCCAGCCGTCCGGCCGCCAGCCGGCGGGCGGCACCCGGTAGCCGAAGGCGCCGCAGAGCATGACGACGAGGTAGCCCGCGCCCATCAGCGCCAGGGTCTGCCACACGCCGGCGCCGTCCGGGCCCTTGAAGCGGGTGATGAGCAGGTCGGCCAGCGGCGAGCCGATCATCGCGCCGCCGCCGAACCCCATGATCGCCATGCCGGTCGCCATGCCGCGCCGGTCCGGGAACCACTTCACCAGGGTCGAGACCGGCGAGATGTAGCCGAGCCCGAGCCCGATGCCGCCGATCAGCCCCATGCCGAGCCAGATCAGCCAGAGCTGGTGCAGGAAGACGCCGAGCGCGGCGACGAGGAAGCCGCCGCCCCAGCACAAGGCGGCGGCGAGCCCGGCCTTGCGCGGGCCGGCGCGCTCGAGCCAGCCGCCGAACAGGGCCGCCGAGAGGCCGAGCATCACGATGCCGATCGAGAAGGTCAGGACGAGGTCGCTGACGCGCCAGTCGCAGGTCGTGGTGACGAGCGCGGTCAGGAGGCCCATCTCCGGGCAGGCCGCCGGGGCCGGCTGGCCGACGCTGAGGGCCCGCGACAGCGGCAGCCAGAACACCGACAGGCCGTAGGACATGCCGATGCACAGGTGGATGGCGAGCGCCGCCGGCGGGACGAGCCAGCGGTTGAAGCCCGCGCGGGCGACGATGCGTTCGCGGTCGAGGAGACCGGGTGCACCCGGCGAGCGATCGACAACCCGTGCGTCCATGAACGGTCTCCCGGTTCGGCCCCGTGTCGGGCCGTTGGCACGGTACGTTTAGGACAGGATCTTCATCCCGGATAGTCGTCGCGTCCGGCGCGGCGCGTCCGCCCACATCGTTGCGTCGTCTGTGCGGAGGGTCGGGATTGCGATCGGGCGATGCGCGACGACGCTGGCGTCAGCGCCGGATCCGCAATCCGCTGGCGAGCGCGCCGGTGAGCGCGAGCGCGCTCGACAGCCACAGCACCATCGCGGTGCCGCCGGCGTGCAGGTGTCCGAAGATCACCGCGACGACCGCGGCGCCGAGGGACTGGCCGAGCAGCCGGGCGGTCGATTGCATTCCGCTCGCCCCGCCGCTGCGCTCCCGCGGCGCGCTGGTGATGATCACCTTGTTGTTGGGCGACTGAAACAGCCCGAAGCCGAGGCCGCACAGCGTCAGCCGCCAGGCGATGGCGAGCGGCGAGGCGTCGGCCGGCAGGGCGGCCATCAGGGCGAGGCCCGCCGAGAGGGCGACGAGGCCGATGGCGCCGAGCAGCCCGGGCGGGTAGCGGTCGGCCAGCCGCCCGGCGAAGGGGGCGATCACCGCGATGGCAATCGGCCAGGGCGTCATCAGGAGGCCGGTCTGGGTGCTCGAGAGGTGGAGCACGTCCTGGAAGTAGAAGGGCAGGGCGACGTAGGCCATCATCTGGGCCGAGAACGAGCAGACCGAGCTCACCATCGACAGCGCGAAGACCGGGATGCGCAGGAGGTCGATCGGCAGGAGCGGGGCCGGCAGGCGGGCCTGCATCCACACGAAGGCGACCCCGACGAGGCCGGCCGCCGCGAGCAGGGCGAGCGCCGTGCCGCCCCGTCCCGCTTCGCCGAGCCCGTCGACGCCGGTGATCAGCAGGCAGAAGAACAGCGCGTTGAGGAGCGCGCTCAGGGCATCGAACCGGGCGCCGCTACGGGGTGTGACCGGCAGCATCCGGGTGGCGAGCGTCAGGGCCGCGAGGCCGAGCGGCACGTTGACGAGGAAGAGCCAGGGCCAGCTCGTCAGCGACAGCACGGCCGCCGCCACGCTCGGGCCCGCCGCCGAGGCGATCGCCACGATGAGCGCCATGGTGCCGACGCCGCGCCCGATCATCCGGTGCGGGTAGACGAAGCGCACGAGCGCGATGTTGACGCTCATGATGCCGGCCGCACCCAGCCCCTGGACGATGCGGGCGGCGATCAGCACCGGCAGCGAGCCGGCGAGCGCGCAGGCGAGCGAGGCCGCGGTGAACAGCGCGAGGCCGGTGCAGTAGACCCGCTTGTAGCCGAGGATGTCGCCGAGCGAGGCCAGCGGCAGCAGGGCGGCGGTGACCGCGAGCTGGTAGCCATTGGTGATGAAGATCGCGGCGCCCGGCGAGACCTGCAGGTCCTTCGCCATCACCGGCAGGGCGACGTTGACGATGGCGCCGTCGAGCACCGCCATCGACATGGCGATGCCGATCGCCAGCATCGCCCACAGCCTCGCCCGGGTCGGCAGGCCGTCGGCCACCTCCGCCGTCATCGGCCCCGCCGCTCCCGTCATCCGTGCCGCCTCCCTGGCGGGGACCTCGAGCCCCCGTCTCGCCGCGCGCAGACCTAACGCAAAGCCGGTGCCGCCGCACCGCATTCGGCCTCATCCCCGCCCTGCGCGGGGGACGGAGTTGCTGCGACACCGGGTGCCGGCAAACCCGTTGACACGCCGGCCGACGGGTGTAGGGAGCCTCGCGTGGCCATGGGCGGTTCTGCGCCCCGCCACGCCCATCCAGGAACCATCAACCCCATGCCGAGCGACAGTCACAGTCGATCGACCGCGCCGTTCGTGCCGGCCGCTTCTCGCAGGGACGCCTGATCGGGCGCGCTCTCGTGGGCGCCGGCCGCGCGGACGGCCGCCCCCGAGAGGTGCATCATGACCTTCACCATCCTGCCCTTCGCGCTGAAAGGCGCTCTTGCCGTGCGCCTGCCCGCGGCTCCCGCCGTGCCGGCGAATGCCGTCCTGCGCGCCACCTGGTCCCTCGATCCGGAGACCGGCCGCCCGGTCTGCCGCTGGACCATGGTCGGCTCGGCGAGCGCGCCGCCACGCTGACCAGGCGATGCTGAGAGCCGGCTCGACGCGCCGCCGGGCGAGCCGGAACGCGACGCGCCGGATCTCCTGCAGCGACCAGGGCACGGTCGAGCTCGGCTCCTCGCTCGGTTCTTGGGGCTGGCGCACTCGCCCCGACACCGCGAGGGCCGGCATCGCCAGGCTCACGTGCCGGTGCCAGCCATGCCGGGAGCGGGTCGCGTCGTGGCTCGGCCAGAAGCTCGACGACGTGCTCGACGACGTGCTCGCCCACGACATCGCGCAGGGCGTCGGTATCCCGCTGGCTGCGCCCGAGCACCGCCTGCTGACGCCATGGTCCAGGATCGCCCGCGGCCTCGGCTCGCATCCAGCCGGTCTTGCGCCGTGCTGCCCCGGAGCAGGCCATCCAGGACGGCACCGGCCGAGCGGGCGACGCTCGGCGCGGTCAACAGCGGTCGGATCCGGTCCTCGCCCTACCGCAGGCTCGTCGACCGGAGATCCAGAATCGCTTCAAGCGAGGCATCCGGCATGAAAACCTCCGGTCACTCGCCGTCAGATGAATGCTCAATCCTGCAATCGTCACAGACTGTTCGACACACGCAAGAGGCCAAAGGACGATCTTGCCTCCAATACGCAACCCCATCGGAGATGCGGACGATATCTCAAGATGAGGTTGCTGGTGGGATCGATTATATCGACCGGTCAAGCAGGTGCTCACTGCCATGCTGGGGCGGAAACTCAATTGACCTGATCGTGCGAGAGGCTGCCGAGGGTGGAAAGCGGCCCGCACGACCGAGCTGGTCGCCCCCGACCCCGGGCCTCACTCCGGCGCCACCGCCGCCCCCACCGGCCGGCAGGCCCCGCCCGTCCCGCCGAGCAGCCGGTCCACCGCCGCGTCGAGTTGCGGGTCGCGGCCCTCCGCCCAGGCGGCGGGGTCGGCCGGGACCGCGAGGTCGGGCAGCACGTCGGTGTTTTCCAGCCGCGTGCCGTCGGTGCGGTAGAGCGGGACCTGCGGCAGCCCGTAGGTGAGGCGCGGCACGATCGGGGAGGGCACCCACCAGACGAAGGTGCCGGTGCCGGCCACCGGCTCGCCGACGAGCGGGCCGATGCCGAGGTCGCGATAGCCCTGCGGGAAGATCGAGGCGTCGGAGTAGCTCGCGCCGTTCATCAGCACGGCGGAGGGCCGGCTCCAGCGGTCGCGCGGGTCGCTCTGGACCGGTCCGGTCCGGGGCGCGAAGGTGAGGTAGGGCCGGCCCGAGAGCATCGTCAGCAACTGGTTGTGCAGGTTGCCGCCGCCGTTGAAGCGCACGTCGACCACCAGCCCCTCGGCGCGGCCGAAGCGCCCGAAGACCTCCGCGAAGGTGCTGCGGTAGGAAGCGGCGTTCATCGCCCGGACGTGGACGTAGCCGAGGCGGCCGCAGGAGCGCGCCGCCACCGCGTCCCGGCGCCGGCGCCGCCAGCGCTCGAAGGCGAGGTCGCGCTCGCGCTCCAGGCTCACCGGCACCCGGCGCTCGCGCAGCTCGGTCCCGTCCGGCTTGACGAACGCCACCTCGATCCGCCGGTCCCGGGTGCCGCGCAGGAGGCGGCGCGGGCCGCCGTCGTCGGGCACGGCCTCGCCGTCCACCGCGGTGATCACGTCGCCGGGGGCGAGCCGGGTGTCGCCGGTGTCGAAGGGTCCGGCGGGCAGGATCGCGGCGACGCGCATGCCGGGGCCGGCAAAGGTCTCGTCGTAATAGAGGCCGAGGGAGGCGGTCTCCTCGCCCGCCGGCACGCTGGGGCTGAGGAAGGCGCGGGTATGCGAGGCATCGAGCTCGCCGGCCATCTCTGACAGGAGCTCGGCGAGGTCGCGGGCGTCGGCCAGCGCCGGCAGGAAGCGGGCGTAGCGGGTCCGTACCGCGTCCCAGTCGACCCCGTGCATGCCGGGATCGAGGAACTTCGCCCGCGTCAGGCGCCAATACTGGTCGAAGCCCGCCGCGAGGCGCGCCGCCGGGTCGTGGCTGGCATCGGCCTCGACCCGGACGTGACGCGGGGTGCCCTTGGCGAGGTCGACCTCGGTGAAACCGGTCCCGGACAGCACCAGAAGGGATTTCTGGTCGCGGCTCAGCCGCACCGGCGTGAAGGCCTTGTAGGACAGGTCCGAGAACACCGTGCGGCGCGTGCCCCGGCGCAGGTCGCGGATGGTGCCGGTCAGGGCGTAGCCCTCGCCCTTCGGCCGCTCGCTGCGCTCGACGACGAGCAGGCTCGTCCCGTCGCGCAGCATCGCGGCCAGGACCACGTCGACATGGCCCGGCGACAGCCGGTGCCGCCGATCCTCGAGGCCGTCCGGGTCGAAGGGCTGCGGGGCCGGGCGGGCGGCGGCCCGCTCCAGCGCGGCCTTGGCCTCGGCGGTGTCCGGCTCGCCGCCCGGCTCCGTCCCGCGGTCGGCCGGCCGGGAGGCTTCGGGCTCGATGGGGACGCGCAGGCGCGCCTCGTAGGCATCCCGGGCCCGGCGCGAGGCGAAGACCGCGTCGATGTCGGCCGGCTCGGTGGCGCCGGAGGCGGAGTGGAGGTCCTCCGGCTCGCTGCGCCAGACCAGCATGCCGCCGTCCGGGCTCCAGCGCGCCTCGCCCTGGCCCTCGCCCGCCGGCGCCACCCGCTCGGCCGGCCGCGAGCCGTCCGCCGGCACCACCGCGACGTTGTCGGTGAAGCCCCGGTCGAGCTGCACCGGCAGCGCCAGCCAGCGCCCGTCCGGCGACCAGGCCAGCCACCACGACCCGTCTCGATAGGGATAGAACCGGCCCGGCGGCACCACCTCGCGGTCGGCGCCGGTCGCGGGATCGAGGACGTGGACCGCGCCGCGGTCGTGGATATAGGCGAGCTGCCGCCCGTCCGGGGACCAGGTCGGCAGGAAGGCATCGCCCGGCGGGGTCGGCAGCGCCCGCTCGATCAGGCGGGTCGCCTGGGCGAAGCCCCGCTCGTCGGCTTGCGCCGGCCGCACCTCGTAGAGGCCCCAATGCCCGTCGCGCTCGGCCGCGTAGGCGAGGCGGCGGCCGTCGGGGGAAAAGGCCGGATTGCGCTCCTCCCCGGGCGTGCGGGTGATCCGCTTGACCGACTTGCCGTCGCGCGCGGCGACGTAGATCTCGCCCTGCGCCACCAGGGCGACCTCGTGACCCAACGGCGCCGGGGCGAGGTCGCCGAAATCGGAGGTGCGGGCCGGGACCGCGTCGGGAAAGGTCGCCTCCGGTGCCGTGATCGGCACCGGCTCGGGCGTCCCGCCGCCGGCGCGCAGGCGGTAGACCTGCCCGTCGCGGGCGAAGGCGAGGTCGCCGGTGCGGGAGGCGGAGAGGGAGCGCACCGGCGCGCCGTCGAACCGCGTGACCTGGCGCGGCACCCGGTCGGCCAGGGACAGGCGCCAGACGTTGAGCGTGCCCGAGGCCTCGCCGAGATAGGCGATCTCGCCGCCCGGCAGCCAGACCGCGCCGCGGCTCTCGCGGGTGCCGCCGGTCAGGCGCTCGTGGCGGCCGGTGGCGGCGTCGTAGAGCCAGACCTGGCGCACCGCCTGCGAGACCTGGTGCTGGCGAAAGCGCTGCTCGATGTTGGCGCTGGTGTAGAGGAGGCGCCGCCCCTCCGGATCCCAGGTCGCGTCGAGGGCGGCGTTGGGCAGGACGAGGGTCTCGCGCCCGCCCGCGAGCGGCACGGCGTAGACCTGGCTCGCGAGTTCGGAGCGGAGCGGGGGCGCGAAGGTACGGGTGGCGTCGCCGAGGCGCGCGGAGGCGAACAGCACCGAGCGCCCGTCGGGCGTCATGCTCATCGGCCGCTCGTCGAGCGAGTACCAGGTCAGGCGCCGGGCCTCGCCGCCGGCGGCCGGGACGCCGTAGAGGTTGAGGGCACCGGAGCGGTCGGAGGCGAAGGCGAGGTTCTGCCCGTCGGGCGCCCAGACCGGCGTCTCCGCATGGGCGCCGGCACCGGTCAGCGCCCGGGCCTCGCCGCCCGTTGCCGGCACGGTCCAGATCCGGCCGTGGTACCGGAACGCGATGCGGCTTGCGTCCGGCGACAGGGCCGGCTCGCGCAGCCAGAGCGGCCGCGGTTCCGACGGCTCTCCCGCCCGGCCTCCCGCAATCGTGCACAGGAGGAGGAGCGCGGAGACGGGGAGCCGGCGCATGACGGGACCGTGGGAGCGGGGTGGCGTTGATCTCCCCCAGCGTAAGGCCGGGACCCGCACCCTGTCGAGCTTATGCCGAGGATCGTCGAAACCGCCCTGGCCCGGCCCGGAATTTTCCGAGATTCTGGCTCGACGGCGCGACCCGCCGGCATCCGGGGCCGTCGGCCGCTACGCGACCTGCTGGGCGGCCGTGGCGCGGCCGTGCGCCCCGGCGAACAGCTCGTGGAGTTCGCCGCCGACGGTGCGGGCGATGCGGGTCGAGGCGGTTCCCTCGGTCCGGTCCGCCACGATGGCGCGGAGCGCGTCGGCGGTGCGCTTCTCGATGGCGTAGAACAGGGTCTCGGCCGCCTTGGCGTTGGCGCTGAGCAGCACCGCGGCGAGGTCGTGGTAGGCCTCCTTCAGGAGGTAATGGGCCAGGCGCTCGGCGGCCTGCTCCTCCGTCAGTGCTTCGTCGCCCATCAGTGCTCCGTCGCCCATGGCCCGCCTTCCCTCTACCGGAGCGCGCAGCGTGCCGGAGCTGGATTGCGCGAAGCTTGCGCCCGATGGCTCCCCTGTCCGGCCGGAGGCCGCAAATCGAAACGATGCGTTTCGATCGTTTCTGTTTTCAGACCGATCCGGTGCAGCCAGGATGCTGGCTCACGGGACGGCCTCCCGGCGGGCGACATAACCCCCCGCGGGGCCCCTTCGGAAGGAGCGGATGCGATGAGCTGGCACGGTGCCGACGACCCCGTCCCGGGCGATGCCTTCAGCTGCGACGCGATCCGGACCCTGATCGTGCCGCGCTCGCGCGACCTCGGCTCGTTCGCGGTACGGCGGGCGCTGCCCTCGGCCGAGTGCCGGATGGTCGGCCCGTTCGTGTTCTTCGACCAGATGGGCCCGTCCGAGTTCCTGCTCGGCCAGGGCATGGACGTGCGGCCCCACCCGCATATCGGGCTGTCGACCGTCACCTACCTGTTCGACGGCGAGATCATGCACCGCGACAGCCTCGGCACCGAATTGCCGATCCGCCCGGGCGAGCTGAACTGGATGACGGCGGGGCGCGGCATCACCCATTCGGAGCGCACCGGCAGCGCCCTGCGCCACACGGGTTCGCGGCTGTTCGGCCTCCAGAGCTGGGTCGCCCTGTCGGCCCGGGACGAGGAGACCGCCCCGGCCTTCGAGCATTACGACGCCGCCGCCCTGCCGGTCGTCTCCGCCGAGGGCAAGACCGTGCGGCTGATCGCCGGCGAGGCCTACGGCGCGCGTTCGCCGGTCCGGACCTCGAGCCCGATGGTCTATGCCGACGTGGCGCTCGAGGCCGGGGCCGTCCTGCCGCTCGATGCCGACTACGACGAGCGGGCGATCTACACGGTGTCGGGGGCGATCGAGATCGCCGGCGACGGCTTCGGCCCGGGCCAGCTCCTGGTCTTCCGCCCCGGCGACCGGATCAGCGTGCGGGCGACGGAGACTTCCCGCTTCATGGTGCTGGGCGGCGAGCCGATGGACGGCCCCCGCCACCTGTGGTGGAACTTCGTCTCCTCGCGGCCCGAGCGGATCGCCCAGGCCAAGGAGGATTGGCGCCAGGGCCGGTTCGACACGGTGCCGAACGACGCCGAGTTCATCCCGCTGCCCGAGGACCCGCCGCCGGTCCGCTATCCGTGAGCCGGGCGGGCAGGCGGAACGCCCGCGGAAGGCTCACTCGCACACGACCTGCACGGTGAAGTCCCGTGCCTTCTCGGCCAGCGCCGCGCCGTCGAGCGCGTCGGCGGTGCGCACGGTGATCGGCGCCTCGACGCCGTTCGCCTCGAGGAAGCTCAGGGCGATCGCCGACTTGATGGCGAAGTTCACGTTCTGCGGCACGTCGCCGGAGGCGAAGGCGACCTGCTTCGACTGCACCACCCCGACGACGTTGCCGTACTGGTCGAGGATCGGGCCGCCGCTGTTGCCCTGGTGGACCGGCGCCGAGATCTGGATCTTGCGGGTGTCGTCGCCCGAGCCCGCCACCGCCGTCACGTTGCCGATGGTGAAATTGCCCGTCGAGGCCAGGATGCTGCTCTGGGGAAAGCCGTAGACGTAGACGCTCTCGCCCAGGCGCGCCCGGACCGAGAGGGGCGGCACGGTCTTGGGCGGCACGTCGGTGGCCAGCACCGCGAGGTCGTTGGCCGCGTCCCCGGCCACGAGCCGCGCCTTGAGGATGCCGGAGCCGGGCTGGCGGACCTGGATGTCGGTGCAGCCGGCGACGACGTGGTGGTTGGTCAGCAGATGGCCGCGCTCCGAGACGTAGAAGCCGGTGCCGGTGCTGACCATGCCGGCCTTGCGCGGCGAATCGGGGCCGGGCTTCGGATCGGGTCCCGCCTTGGCGGCGGCGGTCACCGCCTCCTTCTGGCAGCTCAGCACGGCGTCGAAGGCCTCGGTCGAGCCGACGAGGGAGAGCGTCGCGATCTGCCGGCCCTGGAACCGCACCGCGATGCTGCCGGACCGCGACAGGTCGGCGACGAAACGCTCCTTGAGGCCCGCCTGGAACAGGCCCCGGGCCTCGTCGCGCTCGAAGCCTGTGAAGGTGCCGTGCCAGCGCTCGCGGCCGGCGAGCATGTGGAGCTCGTACTGGCCGCCGACCTCGAGCGAGCGCCATTTCGGGTTGGTGAGGGCGAGGTACGACGTTCCCCGCGTCCCGCCGATGCCGAACCACAGGGTGGTGCCGTCGCCGTAGCTGGCGGCGGCCAGGCACCCGCCGAGGCTCTCGCTATAGCCGATCGACCACCCCGCCACCTTGCCGAAGCTCTTGTCGACCGTCAGCCGCGGCGGGGCCGGGGAGGCCGCCGCCGGGAGGGCGGCTGCGGCCGCGGCGAGGAAGGCGAGGGCGATTGGGCGGAGCATAGGGCGGGGATCCGGCATGCGAGGGGCGCGTCAGCGGGCCTGGTTGACGACGGTCACGCCGCTGCGGGGCGAGGCGAAGGGATCGCCCGAGGCGTTCACCGCCTGCACCCGGGCCGGGCCGGCGGCCGGGTAGGCGGGGCGGGGACGGGCGTAGCGCACGACGCGCGTCCGCCGACGCGGCGCGTAGACGACGACCGGACGCTGGCGGGCCGCCTGCGCGGCGATCGAGCCGGCGATCATGCCGCCGATGACACCGCCGGCGAGACCGCCGAGCACGGAGCCGGCGCTCTGCGCCCGCGACGGTGCTGCCCCGGCCAGCGCGAAGGCGCCCGCGAGGCAGGCCACGACCAGACAATGCTTCATCATGAACAGGACCTTCCCGGACGAGACTTGCCGACGACTGTGGAATGCGGCAAGCTTAAGCGTGGAAGGCAGCGCCTGAAAAGAGGCCGGACTGGATATTTCACCCCACAGGTTGCCGTCGAAGCGAGAGAGTCAATGAAAGGCTGCAAGGCTCCGGCGAATCCGGTCGGCACCGGCACGCGCAGCGCCAGTTTTTTACCTCCATGTTTCGATATCGGCCACGAAATATGATGTATCCTAAAAATTTACATTTCGAAAAATGAATATATCAAGATAAATAATAAAATTATACAATAGTTATAAGTCAACACAAATTTTCATAATACCAACAAATAGCTAATTATACATCGATCATGAGATGGAGTGCCCGGTATCTGGCTGAGTCTGAAATTCTTCCACGGTCGGCAACATCGGTTGCGCACCGGCTCATCGGTCCGGTTCGGCGTAGCGTCGTACGAGGTCGTGCAAGGCCGGTGCGGGCGGACCGTAGCTGACGAGCGCCACGTCGAGATCGCCATCGCCTGCACGCCGGAGCGCCCGCAGCAGGGCGGCGTCGATCCAGTCGTCGGCGTTGCCGAAGGCGCCGCCGCCGAGGCGCGTCAGCAGCACGCGGCCGGACGCGCCTCGGGCCGCGTTCAGCAGCCCGGCGAGCAGTGTCCCCTCGTAGGCGGCTTCCAGCACCAGGCGGGCGAACGGTGCCCAGTCCGCCTGCGGCAGGCCCGCATAGGCGACCGGCAGCGCCGAGCAGAAGACCTGGCTGACCAGCGGATGGGGCGACGGTCCGTCGGTGACCGCCACATCCGTGTGAAGGCCGAGCCGCAGCCGGCCGCGCAGGTCGTCCCGGGCGTCCTCGTCCGCCCCGTCCAGATACGCGGCGATGGCCGCGAGCCCTGCCGGCGTCGGCAGCGCGTAGCCGTTGCGCATGGTCCACAACGCGGTTCGCACGGTCCCGATACCTCGCGCGAGGGCGTCGCCGAGATCGGCGAGGCCGTCGAGCTGCCGCCCGGCGGTCTGGCCGAGGCCGCCTTCCACGGGCACGAGGTAGTTGCGGTAGATCGTGGCCGCCCCCGCCGCCATGGCGCAGGCCGGGCCCTGGGTGCGGTCGCCGGCGTAGCGGGCGACGCCGTCCTCCGGGGTGACCTCGGGCCCGACCATCTCCAGCATGTTGAACTGCGAGGCGACCTGGAACAGCGCGCCCCGGTTCCCGGGCAGGCGGTGCAGGGCCCGCACGTCGCCCTCGACGAGGCTCAGCCGCGTCCGACCCGCCCGCCGCACGCCGCAAGCCGCCGCGCGCAGCTCCGCCACCGAGGGCAGCGTCAGCGTGCCGATCGCGAAGCGATCACCGCTTCCCTCCCGCACGAGGCAGCCGCCCTCCACGCGCAGCCGCCGCTGCGTCGGCGCGTGCTCCGTCTCGCGAAAGCCGGTCAGACGCTCGAACCAGTCCATTGCGCCGCTCCGGCTTCAACCCGTCGCTCGCCGTAGCACGGGCTCGCGCCGGCCCCGCGGCGCCCGGTCACCTCACGGCGATCGCCAGCAGCGACCCAGCGATCACCCATAGGGCGAGCGTCGACCATACCATCCGCTTGGTCTCGACGCGGATCCGGCGCTCGACGCGCGTCACCTCGCGCAGGCCCTCCTCGTCGAGGCGCACCAGCACGCGCTTCACCCGCTGAGCGAGGTCCGGCACGTCGGCCACCACGTCGGCGAGGGTCAGCACCGCCCGGCGGGCCTGGTCGGCGCGGCCGATCGGGCCGAGGTTGCGGGTGAGCCAGGCGCGCACCACCGGCTCGGCGGTGGTCCACATGTCGAGGCGCGGATCGAGGGAGCGGGCGACGCCCTCGACCACCACCATGGTCTTCTGGAGCATCACCAGCTCGGTGCGGGTGCTCATGTCGAAGAGCGCCGTGACGTCGAAGAGCAGCGTCAGGACCTTCGCCATCGAGATCTCGTCGGCCCGGCGCTGGTGGATCGGCTCGCCGATCGCCCGGATCGCCTGGGCGAAATCGTCGACGGAGTGGTGCGAGGGGACGTAGCCGGCCTCGAAATGCACCTCCGCCACCCGGCGGTAGTCGCGCAGGATGAAGCCGAGCAGGATCTCGGCGAGGAAGCGGCGCTCCTTGAGCCCGAGCCGGCCCATGATGCCGAAATCGACCGCGACGAGCCGCCCGGCCGGATCGACGAACAGGTTTCCGGGATGCATGTCGGCGTGGAAGAAGCCGTCCCGGATCGCGTGGCGCAGGAAGGACTGGATCACGGTCCGGCCGAGGGCCGCCACGTCGTGGCCGGCCTCGACGATCGCCGCCCGGTCGTTGAGGCGGATGCCGTCGATCCACTCGCTCGCCAGCACGTCGCGCCCGGTCAGCTCCCAGACCGGCTGCGGCACCCGGAACTCGGGGTCGTCCTTGATGTTCTCGGCGAGCTCCGAGAGGGCGGCGGCCTCGAGCCTGAGGTCCATCTCCATGGCGACGGAGCGGGCGAGCGTCTCCACCACCTCCCGTGGGCGCAGGCGCTCGGCCTCCGGGCGCAGGGCCTCGACGATCCGGGCCATGAACCGCATCGCCTGGATGTCGCGGGCGAAGCGCTCGCGCACGCCCGGCCGCATGATCTTGACGGCGATCACCCGCTCGGTGCCGTCGGGCTCGCGCAGGTGCGCCCGGTGGACCTGGGCGATCGAGGCGGCGGCGATCGGCTCGCTGAACGCCGTGAACAGCTCCGAGACCGGCTTACCGAGGGTCGATTCGAGGATGCCGACCGCGACCTCCTGCGGGAAGGGCGGCACCCGGTCCTGCAGCCGCTCCAGGTCGCGCGCCGCCGCCATGCCGACGATGTCGGGGCGCGTCGCCAGGAACTGGCCGAACTTGACGTAGGAGGGCCCGAGGCGGGTCAGCGCCGCGGGCAGGCGGCCGGCGCCGAGGCCCGGGCGCTCCAGCTTGCGGCCGAGCCGCAGGACGACGCGCAGGTGGGGCGGCAGGGCGGCTTCGTCGACGAAGGAGAGGCCGCCCTCGCGGGCCATCACCCAGCCGACATGGATGCCCCGCGCGAGGTGGGCGACGAGGCTCAGCACGACGGGTGCCTCACGCGAGCTTCCAGCCGGAATGGATGGCGCAGATGCCGCCCGAGAGCGGCCGGTGGGTGACGTGGCCGAAGCCCGCCTGCTCGATCATGCGCGAGAAGCTGCCGGGGGTCGGGAAGCGACGGATCGACTCGACGAGGTACTGGTAGGATTCCTTGTCGCCGGCCACCAACGCGCCGATGCGCGGGATGACCTTGAACGAGTAGGCCTCGTAGATCTTGTCGAGGCCCGGCACGTCGACGTGGGAGAATTCGAGGCACAGGAGGCGCCCGCCGACCTTGAGCACCCGGTGGGCCTCGGCCAGGGCATTCTCGATCCGCGGCACGTTCCGGATGCCGAAGGCGATGGTGTAGGCGTCGAAGGTGTTTTCGGGCAGCGGCAGCGACTCGGCGTTGCCGGCCACGAAGTCGATGCGCGAGCCGTACCGGTGGCCGGCCCGCTCGCGGCCGACGCCGAGCATCGCCTCGTTGATGTCGAGCACCGTCACCTTGGTGTCGGGCCCGCCGGCCTCGAGCGTGCGGAACGCGATGTCGCCGGTGCCGCCGGCGACATCCAGCAGCCGGAACGGCCGGGTGCGCGAGGGCCGGAGCGTCGACACGAAGGCGCTCTTCCAGGCCCGGTGCAGGCCGCCCGACATCAGGTCGTTCATCAGGTCGTAGCGCTTGGCCACCGAGCGGAAGACCTCGTTGACGCGGTCCTGCTTCTCCGCGAGCCTGACGCGCTCGAAGCCGAAATCGGTGCTGGTCTCGTCGCCGGCCATGCCTTCAGGTCCCCTGTCGTGGCGGCCTGCATAGCGAAGCCGGGGGGAAAGCACCATCTGGGCAAGCATGTTCGCCGGGTGCGCTTCGTCGCGCTCAAGGTCGCACCATTGCCCTTCGCCACGGACGAGAGATGCCCGAACTGCCCGAAGTCGAGACCGTGCGCCGCGGTTTGGAGCCGGCGATGGTCGGCGCCCGCTTCACCGACGTGGTGCTGAACCGGCCCAACCTGCGCTTTCCCTTCCCGGCCCGTTTCGCCGCCCGGGTGAAGGGGCAGGAGGTCACGGCCCTGTCGCGGCGCGCCAAGTACCTCGTCGCCGAGCTCTCCTCCGGCGAGGCGCTGATCATGCATCTCGGCATGAGCGGGCGGTTCGACGTGCACCTGCCCGACGGGCGCTCCGTCTCGCCCGGCGACTTCTATCTCGAGGGCGCGCAAGGCCAGTCGAAGCACGACCACGTCGATTTCCGGCTCTCGAACGGCGCCCGGGTCGTCTACAACGACGCCCGCCGCTTCGGTTTCATGGACCTGGTGCCGTCGGCGGAGCTGTCCACCTGCCGCCACTTCGCCGGCATGGGCATCGAGCCGCTCGGCAACGAGCTCTCGGGCGAGACGATCGCGCAGCTCTTTTGGGGTAAACGCACGCCGCTCAAGGCCGCGCTCCTCGACCAGCGGCTGATCGCGGGCTTAGGCAACATCTACGTCTGCGAGGCCTTGCACCGGGCCAAGCTCCACCCGGAGGCGCCCGCCGGGTCGCTCGCGGACGCTGCCGGCCGCCCGACCGCGAAGGCCAAGCGCCTCGCGGTCGTGATTCGCGACGTGCTGACCGAGGCGGTGGCGGCGGGCGGCTCCACCTTGCGCGACTACGTCCACACCGACGGCAGCGCGGGCGCCTTCCAGCACGCCTTCCGGGTCTACGACCGGGAGGGGCTGGCCTGCACGGCGAAGGGATGCCGCGGGGTGGTGCGGCGGCTGGTGCAGTCGGGACGGTCGACGTTCTTCTGCGAGACGTGCCAGCCGGGGTAAAGGCCGGGGATCCCTGCCAAATGTCCGATCTCCTCGATCATGGTCTCCTTCCCGTCGCCGGCGGTACCCGGATCTACTGGGAGACCTCGGGCGCGCCGGACGGCATCCCGGCGCTCTTCCTGCACGGTGGGCCGGGGAGCGGGCTCGGAAGCGGCGGGTACCGCCGTCACTTCGACCAAGAGCGCTATCGCCTCGTCGGCATCGACCAGCGGGGCTGCGGCCGTAGCCGGCCGCTCGTGACTGCGGACCTCGGCGGGCTCTCGGGCAATACCACGACGGCGCTGATCGCCGATATCGAGGCGGTGAGGGCGCATCTCGACATCGAACGCTGGCTGGTCTCGGGCATCTCATGGGGCACCACCCTGGCGCTCGCCTATGCGCAGCGTCATCCGGACCGGGTGAGCGGGCTCGTGCTGGCCGCCGTCACCACCACCAGCCGGGACGAGGTCGCGTGGATCACCGAGGGCGTCGGGAGAATCTTTCCGGAGGCGTGGCAGGCCTTCGCCGAGGCTTCCGGCCGAAGCGGCGGGGAGCGCATCGTCGAGGCCTATGCGCGGCGCCTCGCAGGCGACGACGCGGCGGACCGCCGGCGCGCCGCCCGTGACTGGATGGCCTGGGAGGCGGCCCACGTCTCCCTCGATCCGCCACCGCCCGGACGCCCCGACGACCTGGAGCGGGACGCGGTGTTCGCGACGCTGGTGACCCACTACTGGGCGAATGACGGCTTCCTGCACGGCCCGGACGCGATCTCCGCGCGGATGGACCGCCTGCGGACGATCCCCGGTGTCTTGATCCATGGACGCCGCGACGTCAGCGGGCCGGCCGTCACCGCGTGGCAGCTTCACCGGCTCTGGCCGGCGAGCCGGCTCTGCATCGTCGAGGACGAAGGGCATGGCGGGCCCGGGATCAGCGCGCGGATACGGGCCGCGACGGATGCCTTGGCCGGGGTGGCGTGAGGATGGACGGGGCCGGCGACCGGAGGTGCCGGTCGCTGCCCGCCGTGCCGTTCCAGTCGGGTGGCCGGACGCCGACGCCGGAGCCGGTCACCTGACATCACGCGCGGTTCGCGGGCTGCGCCCCCGATGGGCGGAGGCTGCCGCTCGGCCGAACACGAGGCACCCGCCTCCGGCTCGACCCGGGCACGCACGCCCGACATGATCCTGGCCCCGTCGAAGGGGCGCCCGTCCCGGTGCGGAATCGGAGCGCCGCTCCACGGGCTCACGCGCCAGGCGGCCGATACCCTAGAAATTGACCCGGTCGCCGCCCTTCAGCGCCAGGATCTCGCGGGCGTCGTCCGGCGTCGCCACGTCGAGGCCCAGGCCCTCGATGATCTGGCGCGCCTTCAGGACCTGCTGGGCGTTCGACTCGGCCATCCTCCCGGGCCCGATCCACAGCGAATCCTCCAGCCCCACCCGGACGTTGCCGCCGAGCGCGATCGCCTGGGCGGCGATGGTCATCTGGTTGCGGCCCGCTCCCAGCACCGACCAGCGGTAATCGTCGCCGAACAGCCGGTCGGCGGTGCGCTTCATGTGCTGCACGTCCTCCGGATGCTGGCCGATGCCGCCGAGGATGCCGAACACGCTCTGGACGAAGAAGGGCGGCTTGATCACGCCGCGATCGGCGAAGTGGGACAGCGTGTAGAGATGGCCGATATCGTAGCACTCGACCTCGAACCGGGTGCCGTTCTCGGCGCAGGTCGTCAGGATGTGCTCGATGTCGGCGAAGGTGTTCTTGAAGATCCGGTCGCGCGAGCCCTCCAGGTAGGGCTGCTCCCAGTCGTGCTGGAAGGTCTTGAAACGGTCCAGCATCGGGTAGAGGCCGAAATTCATCGACCCCATGTTGAGCGAGGCGACCTCCGGCTTGAAATGGGCCGCCGGCCCGAGGCGCTCGTCGATGCCCATGGTCGGGGCCCCGCCGGTGGTGAGGTTCACCACGCAGTTCGAGCGCTGCTTGATCACCTTCAGGAAGGGCTCGAAGGCTTCGGGCGACTGGTCGGGCTTGCCGGTCTTCGGGTCGCGGGCGTGCAGGTGGACGATGGCCGCGCCCGCCTCCGCCGCGCCGATCGCGGCCTCGGCGATCTCGTCGGGGGTCACCGGCAGGTGCGGCGACATCGAGGGCGTGTGGATCGCCCCGGTGACGGCGCAGGTGATGACGACTTTTCTCTTGGCCATGGGAATATCCTCCTGAACTTTCACGATTGGGCGCGCTTGTGCGCCATCAGCGCCGCGAGGCGCGCGTCGCGCCGGCGGCTGCGCTCCGCCGGCGGGTCGGGATCGGGCCCGCCGTCCCAGGCGGCATTGATGAGGGCGGCGCTCTCCGGCGACCACACCGCGGCGGGAGCCGGATCGGCGGCGAGCCTTCCGTAGAAGCCGCCGTAGCGGGCGGCGTAGTCGGCCACCCCGCCGGGCGCGTTGAGGTCGATCGTGGCGAAGGGCCCGAGGAACGACCAGCGCAGCCCCAGGCCCTCGGCCACCGTCCGGTCGAGGTCGGCCGGGCTCACCACGCCCTCGGCGACGAGGCGGAACGCCTCCGAGAGCAGGGCGCCCTGGAGACGGTTGAGCACGAAGCCCTCGACCTCGCGGTTGACCGTCACCGGCGCCTGGCCGGCGGCCTCGTAGAGGGCCCGGGCGCGCTCGATCACGGCCGGGTCGGTCCAGGGCGCGCCGCACAGTTCCACCACCGGCACCAGATGGGGCGGGTTGACCGGGTGGCCGACGAGGCAGCGGGCGCGCCCCGCGAGGCCTTCCGTGAACAGCGAGGCGACGATGGCGGAGGTCGAGGAGGCGAGGATCGTGTCCGGCCCGCACAGGGCGTCGAGGTCGGCAAACAGCGCGCGCTTGGCCTCGACGGTCTCGGGGCCGTTCTCCTGCACGAGGTCGACGCCGGCCACCGCCTCGGCGAGGGTCGGGCAGGTGCGGACCCGGGCGAGGATGGCCGGGATGTCCGCCACGAGGCCGTGGGTCTCGAGCTGGCGCAGGGCCTCGGCGATGTGACCCGGTGCGGCGTCCAGCGTCTCGGTGTGGATATCGGTCAGGCGGACGTCGAACCCGGACCGGGCGAAGACCACGGCCCAGGACCGGCCGATCAGCCCGGCCCCGACGACGGCAACGGTTGGCATGACGGGCGATTCTCCCTCGGGGCGGATCATAGGCGGGAACTCACAGCCACAGCACCTGCCGGCGAAGGGCCAGGTCGTCGCGCAGGGCCTGCGAGGGGCCGGTATGCATCACGCGCCCCCGCTCCAGCGCCACGGTGCGGTCGGAGAGGGCGAGCGCGAGATCGAGGTTGTGGTCGACGATGACGATCGAGACCTCGCGGCGCAGCGCATCGAAGGTCTCGAACAGGCTCTCGACCACCGCCGGGGCCAGGCCCTCGAACGGCTCGTCAAGGAGCAGCACCCGCACGTCGCCCGACAGCGCGCGGGCCACCGCGACCATCTGCTGCTCGCCGCCCGACAGGTAATCGGCGGGCGTGCGCCAGCGCTCGCGCAGGCGCGGGAAGTACGAGAGCACCCGCTCCTCGTCCCAGTGCACGCCGTTGCCGGTGCGGCGCTTGAGCCGGCCGAGCTCCAGGTTCTCGGCGACGCTCATCCCGGCGAAGAGCCCGCGGCCCTGCGGCACGTAGCCGATGCCGGCGCGCGCGATCACCGCCGCCGAGCGGCCGTCGAGGCGATCGGACCCGAGCCGGATGTGCCCCGAGGCATGGGGCGCCAGCCCGGTGATCGTCTTGAGGCAAGTCGACTTGCCGGCGCCGTTGCGGCCGAGCAGCGCCACGATCTCGTGGGCGTGCACGTCGAAGGTGACGCCCGAGAGGATGTGGCTCTTGCCGTAGAAGGTGTCGACGTTCTCGAGCGAGAGCAGGACCTGCGGCTCGGCGGCGCTCGGGCGGGGGCGGGCCGCCATCGCGGCGGTGCCGGAGCCGATATAGACCTCCTGCACCTCGGGGCTGGTGCGGGCATCCTCGACCGTGCCGTCGACCAGCACCGTGCCCTCGTTCATCACCGTCACGGCGTCGGCGATCTGAAAGACCCGGTCGATGTCGTGCTCGACCATCAGCACCGGCACCTCGGTCGAGACGCGCTTGATGATGTCGCCGATGCGGGTGCGCTCGGCCGCCGCCAGGCCCGCCAGCGGCTCGTCGAGGAGCAGCACCCGGGGCTTGGTAGCGAGCGCCACACCCATGTCGAGGAGACGCTGGCCGCCATAGGACAGCGAGCCGGCCTCGGCGCGCTCCAGCCCCGCGAGGCCGAGCCAGCGCAGGATCTCGGCGGTCTCGGCCGCCGCCTCCCGGTCGGCCCGGGCGTCGCGCCACGGGTCGAACCGGCCGGGGCGGCGCCCCTGCACGGCGAGGCGAATGTTGTCCTCGACGGTGAGCGCCGGAAACAGGTTGGTGATCTGGAACGAGCGCCCGATCCCGGCCGCGCAGATCCGCTCCGGGGCAAAGCCGGCGATCGAGATCGGGCCAAGCGTCACGGTGCCGGAATCGGGCCGGTACATCCCGGAGATCAGGTTGAAGGCGGTGGTCTTGCCGGCGCCGTTGGGGCCGATCAGGGCATGCAGCGTCCGGTCGCGCACCGCGATGGTGACGCCGTCCACCGCCTTCAGCCCGCCGAAGCGCTTGGCGATGCCGCGGGCCGCCAGGATGATCCCGTCGACCACGCCGTCGGGCCGCAGGAAGGCCGGCAGGTTCTCCGGCAGCCCGGCCCGGCGCCCCGCCATGGCGGCGTCCTCGGCGGCGGGCGGGCGGACCAGGCGCCACACGCGCCGGCCGATGCCGACGAGCCCGTCGGGCGAGAACACGATGAAGCCGACGAAGAGGAGGCCGAACCAAAACAGCCAGTTCGCGGTCCAGATCGACAGCATCTCGCGGAACAGGATGAAGAACAGGGCCCCGATCGCCGGCCCGGCGAAGCTCCGCATGCCGCCGATCACCACCATGGCGAGCAATTCGCCCGAGAAGGCGGAGCCGAGCGGCTCGGCCGAGGCGAAGCGGTGGGTGAAGACGCTTAAAACGCCGGCGAGCCCTGTCACGGTGGCGGAGACCGTGAAGGCGACGAGCTTGTAGCGGTTGGTCGGGTAGCCGAGGAAGCGCGCGCGCTGCTCGTTCTCGCGGATCGCCTCCAGCACCGTGCCCACCGGCGAGCGGCGGAACCGCGCCAGTCCGACCACGACCGCGAAGGCGGTGACGGCCACCAACCCGTACCAGGTCCAGGCCGCGTCGAGGTCGAGCCCGAGGAGCCGCGTCCGCTCG
Source organism: Methylobacterium sp. ap11 (assembly GCF_900110515.1). Lineage (NCBI taxonomy): Bacteria > Pseudomonadati > Pseudomonadota > Alphaproteobacteria > Hyphomicrobiales > Methylobacteriaceae > Methylobacterium > Methylobacterium sp. ap11. Next base: position 87,066 of record NZ_FOEB01000021.1, read on the forward strand.
ACGCCGCCATAGCCGCTCTCGCCGCCGGTGAGCGCGGTCCAGCGGAAGGCCACGGTGAAGGACAGGGCCGACAGGGCGAGCGTCAGGAGCGAGAAGTAGACGCCCCGGCGCCGCAGGATCAGCAGCCCGAGGAGCACGGACGCGCCCGCCACGAATGCGAGGGCGAACAGGGTCGGCGGCAGCAGGGTGCCGGGGAAGAAGGTGCGCTGGCCGATCGCCGCCGCGTAGGCGCCGAACCCGAAGAAGGCGCCGTGGCCGAAGGAGACGAGGCCCGTCTGCCCGACCAGGATGTTGAGCCCCATGCAGGCCACCGCGAACACCACCACGTCGGTGGCCGAGGTGAGGGTGAGCCCGAGCGCCGACAGGCCGAAGGGCAGGGCCACGAGGGCGGCCGCCATGAGCGGCAGGGTCAGTCTCTCGCTGCGGTGATTCATGGTGGTCACTCGAACCGCAGGATGCGCTCGCCCAAGAGGCCGCGCGGCCGCACGAGCAGGATGACCGCCATCAGGGCGTAGATCGCGGCCTCGGCGAGGCCGGGATAGACCAGCACCATCAGGCCGCGGACGATCCCGACGATGAGGGCGGCGAGCACCACCCCCCAGAACGAGCCGAGCCCGCCGATCACCACCACCACGAAGGCGCCGGTGAGCACCTCGGCGCCCATGGCCGGATGCACGCCGGAGATCGGCGCCAGCATGACGCCGGCGAGCGCCGCGAGGCCGACGCTCAAGCCCACCACGGTCGCCATGTAGGGCTGTAGCGAGATGCCGAGCGCCGCGACCATGTCGGGATTCTGGACGCCCGCCCGGACCACCCGTCCGAAGGTGGTGCGCTGGAGCAGGAACCAGACGCAGGCCACCGCCACGACGACCGCCGCCAGGATGGTCAGCCGGTAGCGCGACAGCACGAGATCGCCGACGAAGACCTGCCCGCGCAATCCTTGCGGGATCGCGTAGGGCAGGGGCGGTGCGCCGAAGATCATCCGGATGCCCTGCTCGGCCACCATGGCGAGGCCGAAGGTGAGGAGGAGCGAGAGGATCGGGTCGGCGCGGTAGAACCGCCGGAACAGGAACCGCTCGACCACAAGACCGATGCCTGCGACGAGGATCGGCGCGGCGACGAGCGAGCCGCCGAAGCCGAGTGCCGGCGACAGCTGGATCGTCAGGTAGGCGCCGATCGCGTAGAACGCGCCATGGGCCAGGTTGACGATGCCCCCCAGGCTGAAGATCAGCGACAGACCGAGCGCGATCAGCAGGTAGATCGCGCCCAGGAACAAGCCGTTCACGACCTGCTCGATGGCGAGGGTGAGGAGGAGCACGGGTTAGTTCCGATTCAAAAGGACTAGCGTCATTTTCAGATCGTCACCCGCTTCAATAGAGATCGCGGGATCCCCTCTCCCGTGTGGGAGAGGGGTAGGGGCGATCGAAGATCGCGCAGGGTGCTACGGTTCTGAATAAAGCCCAGCCCGTCGTGCTGGCGGCTGACCGCTGAGCGCTTCAAACGGAACCGTAGCACCCTCACCCCCGGCCCCTCTCCCACACGGGAGAGGGGAGGCGTGCCTCACCTTGCCGGCGTTGGAACACCAGCAGACCTCACCCCTCCATCTTGCACGCCGCCTCCTCCGCCGTCGGGGCCAGCACCTCCATGTCCTCGCTCGGTCCCGGGATCGCCGGGGTCGAGGTGAAGAGGTCCCACTTGTCCTTCACCTTGTCCGCCGGCAGCGCCGTGATCGCGTACATCTCGCTGATGAACTGGTGATCGCGTGCTCGGAAATAGCCGGGGCGGGGCTTCTGCACGTCGAACGTCGCGCCGCCCTCCAGGTACGAAACCAGCTTCGGCCCCTCGGTGGATTTCGTGTCGGTCATCGCCTTGGCGACGATCCTGACCGCGTTGTAGTCGCCCCAGGCCTGGTTCTCCGGCGGCTTGCCGTACTTCTTCACGAAGGCGGCGACGAAGGCCTTGGCCGAGGGCGTGTCGATCGTATGGTGCCACAGGCACGGCCAGGTGCCGGCGAAGTTGCCGGGGCCGGCACCCCAGGCGAGCGCGGTATCGAAGCCGAATCCGGCGACCGGGAAGGGCAGGCCATACTCGGCGTATTGCTTGAGGAAGTTGGTGATCTGGTTGCCGGCGAGGTTCGAGATCACGAGGTCGGGCTTGGCCTGCCGGATCTTGATCAGGTAGGCGGAGAAATCGGTGGCGTCGGTCGGCACCAGCTCGTCCGCCGCGAAGGTGCCGCCCTGGCCCTGCATGAACCCCTTGGCGACCCGCAACAGGTCGTGGCCGAAGGCGTAATCGGCGGTCAGCGAGTACCAGCGCTTGCCCTTGACGAGGCCCTGCTCGGTCAAGGAGCGGCCGACCGCCTTGACGTACATCGAGTTCGCGCCCTCGACGTGGAACATGTAGCGCTTGCAATCCTGCCCGCGCAGCGCGTCCGAATTAGCGCCGGTATTGAGGAAGATCGTCTTTCCGCGCTGCGCCACCTGGCCGATGGCGAGTGCCGAGGCGGAGGAAATCTCGCCGACGATCGCTGCGACCTTGTCGCGCTCGACATAGCGCTCGGCCTTGCTCGACGCGGTCTGCGGGTTGACCGAATCCTCGGTCAGGAGCTCGACCCTGCGGCCGTCGATGCCGCCCGCGGCATTGATATCCTCGGCGGCGAGCTGGGCCGCCATCACGGCGTATTCGCCGAGCGGCCCGAGGAAGCCGGTGCGCGGCGTGAGGTGGCCGATGCGGATCGGTGCGCCTTGCGCCCGCACGAGGCTCGGCATGGCGAAAGCGGCGCCGGCCGCGAGGCCGCCCTGCACGAGGCGGCGGCGCGTGGGAACGAGACCCTGCGTCATGGTTGCGTGTCCTGCCCGGGATCGATCGCGGTCGTTTGGGTTGCCGTGATCTGTGATCACACTTAGGCTGGCATCAAACGGCGCGCCTGTCGAGACGGTCTCGAAACCGTCCGATTGCGCCGAAGGGAAACGCAGGGAGGAGGTCCGCGCTTGCAGAGGCGGGACTTGCAAAAGCACGGCCGGCATGACGGCGGCATGGATGCGCGCGACCGGCCCGACCCGGAGGCGCTCGCGCCGCCCGAGCGGATCACGCTGGGCACCCAGGTCTACGACGCGCTGCGCGACCTCCTGATCGCCGGCGGGCTAGCGCCGGGCGACCGGCTGTCCCTGCGCACGGTGGCGGAGCGGCTCGGCACCTCGATGATGCCGGCCCGCGAGGCGGTGTCGCGCCTCGTCGCCGACGAGGCGCTGGAAGTCCTGCCCAACCGCGCGGTCCGGGTGCCGGTGATCACGCTGCAGACGTTCCGGGAGCTGACCCGGGTGCGGATCGCCGTCGAGGGGTTCGCCGCCGCGGAGGCCGCGCAGGCCTGCGGTCCCGGCGAGCTCGCGGCGATCCGGGATCACGACGCGGCGTTCCGCGGCGAGGTGCGTGCCGCCGCGCCCGACCTCGAACGGGCGATGCGGGCGAACCGCGACCTGCACTTCGCGGTCTACGCCGCCGCCGGCCTGCCCTCGCTCGTCGCGATCATCGAGGGGCTGTGGCTGCGCATCGGCCCGGTGCTCAACCTCGACATGCGCTCCTCGCCCCGCCGCCTCGCCGAGGGCGGGGCCGAGGCGCATCACGCCCGCCTCGTGGCGGCGCTCGCGGCCGGCGACGCGGAGGGCGCCCGGGCGGCGCTCGCCGCCGACATCGCCGGCAGCGCCACCTTCATCGAAACGACCGGACGCCTGGCCTCCTGAGCCCGGCACCCCGACGACGGAGACACGCCATGGAGATGGGACTGGGCGGCCTGAAGGTGCTGGTGACGGCCGGCGCCGGCGGCATCGGGCTCGAGGTGGCGCGGGCCTTCGTGGAGGAGGGCGCCCGGGTCCATGTCTGCGACGTCGACCGGGAGGCCCTCGCGGCCCTGCCCCCGGACATCGGCGCCACCCATGCCGACGTCGCCTCGCGCGAGGACGTCGCGCGGCTATTCGCGGAGGCGACAGCGACGCTCGGCGGGCTCGATTGCCTCGTCAACAATGCCGGCACCGCCGGCCCGACCGGGCGCGTCGAGGAGATCGACCCCGAGGACTGGGACCGCACCCTCGACATCTGCCTCACCGGGCAGTTCAACTGCGTGCGCCTGGCGGTGCCGCTGTTGCGGGCGAGCGCCAACCCGTCGATCGTCAACCTGTCCTCGGCGGCGGGCCGCTTCGGCTTCCCGCTGCGCACGCCCTACGCGGCGGCGAAGTGGGCGGTCGTCGGCTTCACCAAGTCGCTGTCGCGGGAGCTCGGGGGCGACGGGATCCGGGTCAACGCGGTGCTCCCCGGCATCGTCGCCGGCGACCGCCAGCGCCGGGTGCTGGAAGCCAAGGCGCAGCAGCGCGGGATCGGCTTCTCCGAGATGGAGGGCGCGGCCTTCGCGGCGGCCTCGATCAAGGACTACGTCACGGCCCGCCAGCTCGCGGACCAGATTCTCTTTCTCGCCTCGGCGCGCGGCAAGACCATCTCGGGCCAGGCGCTCGCGGTCGATGGCGATTTGCAGATGCTGACGTGATCGGTCCCGCCCGGCGACACCCGGTCGGTCCGGGCGCCGCGGTCCCGGACCGGCGCCGCGGGCGCGTCAGGTCCCGGCGTCGCGGCGCCGGCTTACGGCCACCAGCGCGCCAGGAACCCGCCCACCACGACGGCGAACATCGCCCAGGGGCCGACCACCAGCCAGATCGGGTGCGGCCCGGCCTCGTCCCTGGCCTTTCCATCACCCAGGTTCACGCCACCTAAGTTCACGTCACTCAAGTTCACATCGCCCAGCATCATCGCGGCCCCCGCCGATTCGTCGCGTGAGGCGAGAGAGCCCGCCGATTATGGTTGGATGGGGGAAGCTTGGCCGGTGGGGCTTGCGTCAGGCTGGCCTGTCCTCGGGTGCGCGCACGATCGCGGGCCGCGGTCGCGCCGCGTCCAGGGCGTAGAGCGCCAGTCCCGCCCAGATCAGCCCGAAGACCAGCACCCGGGAGAGCGGCAGCGACTCGCCGAAGGCGAATACGCTCAAGCCGAGGAGGCAGGTCGGCGAGAGATATTGCAGCAGCCCGATCGTCGAGAGCTTGAGGCGCGAGGCGGCGGCGGCGAACCACATCAGCGGCACCGCGGTGGTGACGCCCGTGAGCACCAGGAGCAGCCACTGCCAGCCACCGAGGCCGGTGGGCGCCGGGGTGAGCGCGAGGTAAGCCAGCGCCAGGGGCAGGAGCGCGAATGTCTCGGCGCCGAGGCCGAGAATCGGGTCGATCGGCACCAGCTTGCGGATCAGGGCATAGATCGCGAAGCTGACGGCCAGCGTGAGCGAGATCCAGGGCAGCGCTCCCGCCGCCACTACCGCGGCGGCCACGCCGATGGCGGCGAGCGCCACCGCGGCGAGCTGGAGCGGCCGCAGGGATTCGCGCAGCACGAGCGCGCCGAGCGCGACGTTGACCAGCGGGTTGATGAAGTAGCCGAGGCTGGCATCGAGCATCCGCCCGTTCTGGACCGCCCAGAGATACAGCGACCAGTTGCCCGCGACGACCAGGGCGGAGATGAGCAGGAAGAGGTGGCGGCGCTGGAAGCTGATCACCGGCCCGCGGCGCATCGCCCGCAGGCCGATCAGCAGCAGCGTCACGAACACGCTCGACCACAGGATGCGATGGGCCAGGATGCCCCAGGCCGGCACCCCGTCGAGCAGGCGGAAATGCACCGGGACGACGAGGCCCCAGCTCAGGAAGGCGCCGAGCGCGTAGATCAGACCCACGGATGTTTCCCCCGGGCCGTACCCGCCCGCCGAGGTTGTGCCGCAGGTCCCGCGCCCGGGCTACGGGCCGGGGCGGGGAGCGGTCATCCGCTCCGCGCGGGTCTTCGTCCGCGAAGGCCGGCGCTCGCGGAGGTCACGAGCCGGCGAGGAAACGCTCCAGGATCGGCAGCGTCGCCCCCGGATTCTCCTCGGCGACGAAGTGACCCGAGGACACCATCTCGAACACGGTGTTCTCCGGCGCGAAGGTGCCGGTCCAGGCCTGGCGCACCGGATCGAGCCCGTTCCGGCCGACGAAGCGGTCGGCGACGAGCACCAGGACCGGTCCGGCGAGGCGGCGGCCCTCCGCCAGGTCGGCCTCGTCGGCGGCCCGGTCCGGGCCGGCCCCGGCGCGGTAATCCTCGCAGGACGCGTGGATGCGTTCGGGCACGTTCCAGCTCTGGCGGTAGAGGTCGAGGGCGCCGGGCGAGAAGGGGTCGAGGGTTCCGGAGCCGGTCCAGAGCCGCAGCAGGTCCTCGTAGTAGGGGATCGGGTTCTTGCCGATCTCCTGCTCGGGGATCGGCGCGGGTTGCGCCAGGAAACGCCAGTGCGGGTAGGCGTCCGGCTCCCGCTCCATCGTCCGCCACTGCGAGACCGTCGGCACGATGTCGAGGAGGGCGAGGCGGTCGATCCGGCCCGGCCCCTCGAGGGCGAGGCGGTAGCCGACCCGGGCGCCGCGGTCGTGGCCGACGAGCCCGAAGCGGACATGGCCGAGCCGTTCCATCACCGCCACCACCTCGCGGCCCATCTGCCGCTTGGAATAGTCCCGGTGGGCGGGATCGCCCTTGGGCGCCGCCGACCAGCCGTAGCCCTTGAGATCGAGGCAGATCACCCGGTGGGTGCGGGCGAGCGCCGGGGCGATCCTGTGCCAGCAGGCATGGGTCTGGGGAAAACCGTGCAGCAGCACCACCGGCGGCGCGTCCTCGGGCCCGCCGGCCCGGGCGAAGAAGCGCCCGTCGGGCAGGTCGATCCAGTGCGAGGTGAAGCCGGGAAACAGGTCGGCGGGCATCGGGCGCTCCCCAAGGGTCGTCGGGCCCGCGCCGGGACGCGGGCCCTCTCCGAGGCTAACGCGCGAGTACGGCTCAGGTCTCGCGGGCCACGGCGCGCCAGCCGATGTCGCGGCGGCAGAACCCTTCCGGCCAGTCGATCCGGTCGAGGGCGGCGTACGCGCCGGCTTGCGCCTCCCGCACGGTGCCGCCGAGCGCCGTCACCGCGAGCACCCGGCCGCCATCGGCGACCAGCCGCTCGCCGTCGCGCCTGGTGCCGGCCTGGAACACCAGGGCGCCGGCTCCTTCCGCCTCGGGGAGGCCGCGAATCTCCGAACCCCTGGCGACGGTGCCGGGATAGCCGGGCGCCGCCATGATGACGGTCAGCGCCACCTCGTCGTGCCACTCCGGCACCGCGCCCGAGAGGTCGCCCTCGGCGGCCGCGAGCAGCAGCGGCACCAGGTCGGAGGCGAGGCGCGGCATCAGCACCTCGCATTCGGGGTCGCCGAAGCGGGTGTTGTACTCGATCAGCATCGGGCCTTCGGCCGTCAGCATCAGCCCGGCATAGAGGATGCCCGAGAACGGCGTGCCCCGCGCCCGCATCCCGTCGAGGGTCGGGCGGATGATACGCTCCATCACCTCGGCCTCCAGCGCGGGCGTCAGGACGGGCGCGGGGGAATAGGCCCCCATGCCGCCGGTATTCGGCCCCTGGTCGCCGTCATGGACGCGCTTGTGGTCCTGGGCGGTCCCGAAGAGCACGGCGCGGGTGCCGTCGCAGAGGGCGAACAGGCTCGCCTCCTCGCCGACCATGCACGCCTCGATCACCACCTCGGCACCGGCGGCGCCCATCCCGCCGCCGAGCATGTTCTCCACCGCGGCCTCCGCCTGTTCCAGGGTCTCGGCCACCACCACGCCCTTGCCGGCGGCGAGCCCGTCGGCCTTGACGACGACCGGGATGCGGCCGGCCCGCAGGTAGGCCAGCGCCGGCTCGACCGCGCGGAAGCGCGCGAAGGCGGCGGTCGGGATCGAGAATTCCCGGCACAGCTCCTTCGTGAAGGCCTTCGAGCCCTCGAGCTGGGCCGCCGCCGCGTTCGGACCGAAGGCCCGGATCCCGGCCTGCGCCAGCGCATCGACCAGGCCCGCCACCAGCGGCGCCTCGGGGCCGACGACGACGAAATCGACGCCCTCCCGCCGGCAGGCGTCGACCACCGCCGCGTGGTCGGTCACGTCGAGGGCGAGGTTGGTGCCGTGGGCGGCGGTGCCGGGATTGCCCGGGGCGATCAGCAGGCGCCGGCACAGGGGGCTCTGGGCGAGCTTCCAGGCGAGCGCGTGCTCGCGCCCGCCGGAGCCGATCAGCAGGAGGGTAAGGGGGTGCTGGTCGCGCATCGCCGGTCCCGGAACGGAAGGTCAGTCTTGCGCGAGACGTTTACGGGCGCGGGCGCGGCGCGGCAACCGGCACTGATGCGCGGGGGACACTGGCGGCCGCAAGCGGCGGAGCGGCCTTCCGTGACTCGGGGCGAGCCGCTAGCGTCGCGCCCGATGTCCGCTTCCGCCTTCTCCGCCCCGATCGCCAACGTGCCCGAATGGTCGGTCACCGAACTGGCGACCGCCCTCAAGCGCACCCTCGAGGATGCGTTCGGCCACGTGCGCCTCAAGGGCGAGATCTCGGGCTATCGCGGCCCGCACGGCTCCGGCCACGCCTATTTCAGCCTCAAGGACGGCGGCGCCAAGATCGACGCCGTGATCTGGAAGGGCACGATGATGCGGCTGCGCCACAAGCCCAAGGAGGGCCTGGAGGTCGTGGTCACCGGCCGGATCACGACGTATCCGGGCAAGTCCGCCTACCAGATCGTGGTCGATTCGCTGGAGCCCGCCGGGGCCGGCGCCTGGATGGCGCTGCTGGAGGAGCGCCGCCGGGCGCTCGCCGCCGAGGGGCTGTTCGACGCCGCGCGCAAGCGGCCGGTGCCCTACCTGCCGTTGGTCGTCGGCGTCGTCACCTCGCCGACCGGCGCGGTGATCCGGGACATCCTGCATCGGCTGGCCGACCGCTTCCCGCGCCCCGTCCTGGTCTGGCCGGTTCGGGTGCAGGGGGAGGGGGCGGCGGAGGAGATCGCCGCGGCGATCCACGGTTTCAACGCGCTCGAACCCGGCGGCGCGATCCCGCGGCCGGACGTGCTGATCGTCGCCCGCGGCGGCGGGTCGATCGAGGATCTGTGGTGCTTCAACGAGGAGATCGTGGTGCGGGCCGCCGCCGCCAGCACGATCCCGCTGATCTCCGCCGTCGGACACGAGACCGACGTCACGCTGATCGACCACGCCGCCGACCGGCGCGCCCCGACCCCGACCGGTGCCGCCGAGATGGCGGTGCCGGTGCTGCACGAGCTGCTGGCCGACCTCAATTCCCTGAGCCGGCGCCATGCCGGCGCGCTGCTCCGCCTCGTCGACCAGCGGCGGGGCGAACTGCGGGGGCTTTCCCGCGCGTTGCCGGGCCCGGAGGCCTTGCTCGCTCAGAAGCGCCAGCGCCTCGACCTCGCCGACGCCCGCCTCGCCCCGGCGCTCGCCGCCAACGCGCGCGACGCGCAAAGCCGCCTCAACCGGGCGCTCCAGGGCCTTGCCCGCAACCCGCCCTCCCTGCGGCTGGCGCGGGCCCGCGAGCGGCTGGCGGCGATCGACCACCGGCCGCGCCACGCCCTGGAGCGGGTGCTGGCGGTGCAGGGCGAGCGGCTGAACGGGATGTCGCGCCGGCTCGACCGGGCGCCGGGCCAGGGGCTCGAGCGCCTGGCCGGGCGGCTGTCGCGGGCGACCGCCCTGTTTTCCAGCCTCAATTACCGTGCGGTGCTCGCCCGCGGCTACGCGCTGGTGCTCGATTCCGCCGGCACGCCGATCGGCTCGGCAGACGTCGCGCGGGCGGCGGGCCGCCTGACGGTGGAATTCGCCGACGGGCGGGTGGCGGCCTCGGTCGACGGAGCGCCCGCGCCCGCGCCCGGGACGCCGCCCGAAGAACCCGCACCGGCGCCGGCGCGACCGGCCCCGCGCCGGGCGGCCAAGCGCAAGGAGCCGGCCGCGGACACGAAAAAGGCGCCCGTGGAGGGCGCCGTGCAGGGATCGCTGTTCGAGAGCTGACCCGCCTCGACCCTCCCCCGGAGGCGGGGAGGGTCTCAGCCCGGAGGAAACCCTCCGGTCAGTACTCGTCGTCGTCCTCGTCCTGCTCGCCCTTGCGCATCGGCTTGAGGCGGGCGAACACCGAATCGGCATCGAGGCGCTCGTCGCCGCGGCCGGGGCGGCGCTCGTCGTGGTCCTCGGGCTCGGGCATGACCGACAGCTCGGGCGGCATCAGGGTGGCGCCGCCCTCGGCGGCATCGACCACCGGACGGTCCTTGGCGGCGCGCTGGACCTCGAAGTCGAGGTCGATCTGCGAGCACAGGCCCAGCGTCACCGGGTCCATCGGCTGCAGCGAGCCGGAATTCCAGTGGGTGCGCTCGCGGATCTGCTGGATCGTCGACTTGGTGGTGCCGACGAGGCGCATCACCTGGGCGTCCTTCAGCTCCGGGTGGTTGCGCAGCAGCCACAGGATGGCGTTCGGCCGGTCCTGGCGGCGCGACAGCGGGGTGTAGCGGGGGCCCTTGGTGCGCTTGACCTCCGGCAGCTTCACCTTCGACACCGCCACCTTCATGCGGTGGTTCGGATTGGTCTGCGCCCGCTCGATCTCCTCGCGGGTGAGCTGGCCGGTCGAGACCGGATCGAGACCCTTGATGCCGGCCGCCACCTCGCCGTCGGCGATGCCCTTCACCTCGAGGGGGTGGAGCTTGCAGAAGTCGGCGATCTGATCGAAGGACAGCGACGTGTTCTCGACGAGCCAGACGGCCGTCGCCTTCGGCATCAACGGACCCTGGGACATACACACCTCCTCGGGGCGCTCCCGCCCGGCGGAAGCGCGGCGGCCGCTCCCTCGGGAGGCGGCCTTGCGACACGGGCCCCTCGGCGGCGACAGGGCGCCCCGGGGCGGAGCCTTTCGGCCCCGCCGGCGTCCCGGGATGATCGGGACGGCCTGTCTCACGCTGTGAGGGAATCGTCCGATATATAGGCGCGTCGCCGGCCCGGTGCAAACCGGTTTCGCGGGGGACGTGCGGGCATTCGGACCGACTTTCGGGTCCGGATCATCTTGCGCCCGCCGGACGAGGCCGGCGGGCGTCGCGCAGCGATCAGGCGAACAGGCTCGAGACGCTCGACTCGTCGGCGGTGCGCCCGATCGCCTCGCCGAGCAGCGGCGCGATGGTCACGACCCGGATGTTGCGGGCGAGCTTGACCGCGGCGGTCGGCTGGATCGAGTCGGTGATCACCAGCTCCTTGAGCTTCGAGGAGGCGATGCGCGACACTGCGCCCCCCGAGAGCACGCCGTGGGTGATGTAGGCCGAGACGTCCTTGGCGCCCTTGGCGAGCAGGGCCTCGGCGGCGTTGACGAGGGTACCGCCGGAATCGACGATGTCGTCGACGAGGATGCAGGAGCGGCCCTCGACCTCGCCGATGATGTTCATGACCTCGGACTCGCCGGGCCGGTCGCGGCGCTTGTCGACGATAGCGAGCGGCGCGTCGATGCGCTTGGCGAGCGCGCGGGCGCGGACCACGCCGCCGACGTCGGGCGACACCACCATCATGTCGGCGGGGTCCATCCGCTCCTTGATGTCGCGCACCATCACGGGGGCGGCGAACAGGTTGTCGGTCGGGATGTCGAAGAAGCCCTGGATCTGGCCGGCATGCAGGTCGAGGGTCATCACCCGGTCGGCGCCGGCCTCGGTGATGAGATTGGCGACGAGCTTGGCCGAGATCGGGGTCCGGCCCGAGGTGCGCCGGTCCTGGCGGGCATAGCCGAAATACGGGATCACGGCGGTGATGCGCCGCGCCGAGGAGCGCCGCGCGGCGTCGATCATGATGAGCAGTTCCATCAGGTGATCGTTGGCCGGGAACGAGGTCGACTGGACGATGTACACGTCCTCGCCGCGCACGTTCTCCTGGAGCTCGACGAAGATCTCCATGTCGGCGAAGCGGCGCACGGAGCAGACCGCCAGCGGCTTCTCGAGATAGGCCGCGATCGCCTCGGCCAGCGGGCGGCTCGCATTGCCGGCGACGATCTTGATCGAGGATTTCATCGTGCTTCCATCGTGGCCCGCGCCGCGAGCCCCGGCGCTGCCGCGCGGTGCCCTCGTGGAGACCGCGCGCGCCGGGGTGAGGGGAGGGATCGCATCGTGCGACGCGCGAATGCGGGCCCCTCGCGCGGCGATGCTCTCATGTGTGACGGGCGAGGCTCTTACCAGCGCCGGGATATCGTCACAATGCTTTCATGTGCGCCGGCATGTGCAAGTCCCCGCGTTTCACATGTCCCCGCGTTTCACATGCGCGGTGACTGCATGCCTGGACGCAAGCCTTCGCCTCAGGGCTGCAGCAGCCGGTGGAGATGCACGATGAAGTAGCGCGTCTGGGCGCTGTCGACCGTCTGCTGCGCCTTGGCCTTCCAGGCCATGGCGGCACTGGCGTAGTCGGGGAAGATGCCGACCACGTCGAGCTTCGAGAGGTCGCGGAAGGTGACGCTGTCGAGGTCGGTCAGCTCGCCACCGAACACCAGGTGGAGGAGCTGCTTGGGCTCCTGGGAGCTGGCAGGAGTGTTGCCCGGGTTGCTCATGCGCCTCGTCTCCGCGTGCCGCGATGATGCCGCCCATCCGGTCCGACGGACGACGCCCGCCCCGTGGGCAGGCGTCGAGCGGCGTCGCAAACGCGGGGTTCCGCGTCAAGCCGGATCATGGTGCGGCGCACGCGGCCGGGCCCCGCGCGCCGCCACGATCCCGGGACGACGCCTTCAGGCGGCGTCGAGAGAGGGCAGAAGCCGCCTTCAGGCGGCGTCGAGGGTGGGCAGAAGCCGCCCTCAGGCGGCGTCGAGAGAGGGCAAAAGCCGCCTTCAGGCGGCGTCGAGAGAGGGATAGTCGATGTAGCCCTCGGGCCCCTGGCTGTACCAGGTCTTGTAGTTGTCCTTGTTGAGGGGAGCGCCCTTGGCGATCCGCTCCGGCAGGTCCGGGTTGGCGATGAAGGTACGGCCGAACGCGATCGCGTCGGCGCGGCCCTCGTCGAGGGCGGCCTGTCCCTTCGGGCCGTCGTAGTCCGAGTTCAGCACCAGCGGACCCCGGAAGGCGGCCTTGATGGCGGGCGCCACGGCCGGGCGGGCGGCCTTGCCGAAGGTGCCGTTCGGGCCCGGCTCGCGCAGCTCCAGGAAGGCGACGCCGATCTGCGAGAGCGAAGCGGCGGCGGCCGGGAACAGCGCCTCGGGCTCGAGATCGTCGACGCCCTGGATCGGCTCGTTCGGCGACAGGCGCACGCCGGTGCGGTCGGCCCCGACGGTATCGGCCACGGTACGGGCGACCTCGGACAGCAGCCGGATGCGGTTCTCCACGGGACCGCCGTAGCGGTCCTGGCGCAGGTTGGTGCCCGAGCGCAGGAACTGGTCGATCAGGTAGCCGTTCGCGGCGTGGATCTGCACCCCGTCGAAGCCGGCCTCGACCGCGTTGCGGGCGGCCTTGGCGTAATCGGCGAGCAGGCGCGGGATCTCGTCCTCGCGCAGAGGCCGCGCCTCGGCGTAGGGCTTCTTGCCCTCGTAGGTGTGGGCCTGGTCGGGCGCCGTGGTGGCCGACGCCGAAACCGGCGCCTGCCCGCCGAGGAAGTCGGGATGGACCACCCGGCCCATGTGCCAGAGCTGCGCGACGATGCGCCCGCCGGCCTCGTGCACCGCGGCGACCACCGGCTTCCAGGCCTCGACCTGCTCAGGGCTCCACAGGCCCGGGGCGAAGGGCCAGCCGGTGCCTTCCTGGGAGATGCCGGTCGCCTCGCTGATGATCAGGCCGGCGCCGGCGCGCTGGCGGTAGTACTCCGCCATGATCGGGGTCGGGACGTGGGTCCGCGAGGCGCGGCCACGGGTCAGCGGCGCCATCAGGATGCGGTTCGGAGCCTGGATGGCGCCGAGCTGGATCGGGTCGAACAGGGAAGTCACGTGGGCAAGTCTCCGGATCGAGCCCGGCTTCAAGGGCCGGGCGATACGCGGGTGATGTGGGTGTTGCAGCGCAGCGGACCAGGGCCGGAGCGGACCGCCCTGGCCGCGATGTGCGCTGCCTCACGTCCCGGGACGGATTAAGTGTCTCCCGCAAAACTCCCGATCACTGCCTCGGCTTGCTGTGGCAGCGACATTGCGGCGGGAGTTTTGTGAGGTGCACTAAACCGGGCCGGAGCTCACGACCTGTCCATCTGCTCCTTGGCGTCCGACACCGCCTTCATGCAGCCGGCCTCGTCGCCCTTCTTGTCGAGCTCGCGGGCGCGATTGAGGCTGGCGCGGGCCTCCATCACGCCGGTGCCGCCGCCGCTCGCCTTGGCGACGTCGGCGATCGACTTGGTCTCGGCGGAGCCGGGCTCCGGGCCCTTCGGGAGCGCGGAGGGGCTGGTGCCCTTCTCGGTCGCCGCCTCGGCCTGGGCCTCGCGCCGCGCCGCCACCTCCTTGCCGCCGCTCGACGCCGCGATGGTCTCGCGGCCCTTGGCGTCGAGGCGCGGCTCAAGGGACGAGATCTCGGTGCCGCAGGCGCCGGCAAAGGCCGGGCCGGCGAGACCGGCCAGCAGGCCGGCGGCGAGGACGAGCTTCATGGCGGATCTCTCTCCCTTTGCGCGAGCCGTGGCGGGCACCGAAACTCGGCGCGTCCGGCTCATCGTCGCGAACACCCGCTCGGGGGCGGGGGTTCCCCCACGGGGCCCGGGCGGGCGGGAAAAACCGGCAGAAAAAAGGGCCGCCTCCCGGCGGGAAGCGGCCCTGGTCGTCCGATTCCACGGGGCTAGGGCGCCCCGCGGGTTCTCCGGCTCACGCGCTCAGCTTGTCGCGCATCGGCAGCTGGCGGATGCGCCGGCCGGTCGCCGCGAAGATCGCGTTGGCGATGGCCGGCGCCACCGGCGGCACGCCGGGCTCGCCGACGCCGCCGAGCGGCTTGTCCCAGCCACCGCCCTGCACGAGGTGCACGTTGATGATCTTGGGGGCCTCGTTGATCCGGGTCAGCTCGTAGGTGTCGTAGTTGTCCTGGACGGCGCGGCCGTTCTTGAAGGTGATCTGGGCGGTGAGCGCGAGGCCCATGCCCATCACCACGGCGCCTTCCAGCTGCGAGCGCGCCCGCTCCGGGTTGACCTGCTGGCCGCTGTCGATGGCGATGTCGACCCGCTCGACGGTGACCTCGCCCTTCGGCCCGACCGAGACCTCGGCGACGGCCGCCGTGTAGCTGACGAAGCTGTAATGCGCCGCGATGCCGAGCCCGCGGCCCTTGTCGACCTTGCGGCCCCAGCCGGCGCCCTTCGCCACCGTCTCGATCACGTTGCGCAGGCGCCCGGTATCGAACGGATAGCGCGAGGGATCCTCGCCGTAGTTCCAGGCGTCGCCGAGCTTGACCGGGTCGATGATCCGGGCCGGGCCGATGACGTCGAGGAGATAGTCCTTCGGGTCGCGGCCGGCGAGGTGCGCCAGTTCGTTGATGAAGGACTGCACCGCGAAGGCCCGCGGGATGTTCGACACCGAGCGGAACCAGCCGATGCGGACATGCGCGTCGGCGGGCGGGTTCTCCATCCGCATGTTGGGGATGGCGAAGGGCACGTTGACGAGGCCCATCCCGAGCTCGATCGGGATCTGCTCCTTGGCGCCGGCCACGAAGGTCGAGCCGATGGTCGGGGCCGCGCTGCGGTGCAGCCAGGCCACCGGCATGCCCTTGTCGTCGAGGCCGGCCTCCAGCCGCTCCACCGACACGGTGTGGTAGTAGCCGTGGTGGAGGTCGTCCTCGCGGGTCCAGGTCAGCTTGACCGGGGCGCCGTCCATCGCCTTCGAGCAGAGCGCCGCCTCGACGAAGTAGTCGGGCTTCGACTTGCGGCCGAAACCGCCGCCGAGCAGCGTCACGTTCACCGTGACGGCCTTCGGGTCGACCCCGAGGCGCTTGGCGATGCGGTCGCGGGCGGCCTGCGGGGACTGCACGCAGCCCCAGGCCTCGATCGCGCCGTCCTTGGCGATCCTGACGGTCGCGGCCGGCGGCTCCATCGGGGCCTGGACGAGGTGGGGGATGTAGTACTCGGCTTCGAGGCGCTTCACCGCCGTCTTCATCGCCGCGTCGACGTCGCCCTCCTGGCGCACCACCTTGCCGGGCTTGCGCACGGCCTCTTCCAGGGTGGCCCGGTAGGCGTCGGAATCGTAACTGGCGTTCGGCCCGTCCTCGAAGGTGGGGTTGAGCGCCTCGCGGCCCTTGATCGCCGCCCAGGTGTTGCGGGCGATGACCGCGACGCCGCCGGTCGGCATGAACTCGTAGGGCGGGGCCGGGGGATCGATGGTCACGACCTTGACGACGCCCGGCACCTTGAGCGCCGCAGCCTCGTCGAAGCTCTTGACCTTGCCGCCGAAGACCGGCGGGCGGGCGACCACGGCGTAGAGCATCCCCTCGACGCGGGTGTCGAGGCCGTACTGCGCCTTGCCGGTGGTGATGCCGACGTTGTCGATCAGGCCGACACGGCCCTTGCCGATGTAGCGGAAGGCCGACGGGTCCTTGAGCGTCACCGTCGCGCGGTCGGGCACCGGCATGGAGGCTGCGGCCTGCGCCACCTCGCCGTAACCGATCCGGCGGCCGGACTTGGCGTGGACGAGGGCGTGGTTCTCCGCCGTCACCTCGGCGGCCGGCACGTTCCACTGCTTGGCGGCGGCCGCGACCAGCATCGTGCGGGCGGCGGCACCGGCGCGGCGCAGCGGCATGAAGAAGTGCCGGAGCGAACGCGAGCCGTCGGTATCCTGGTTGCCGAAGCGCTCCTCGTCGCCGTGCGCCTGGACGACCTTGACCTTGGCCCAGTCGGCCTCGAGCTCGTCGGCGATGACGAAGGCCACCGAGGTGCGAACCCCCTGGCCCATCTCGGCGCGGATGCAGGTGACCGTGACGGTGCCGTCCGGGGCGATCGCCACGAACAGGGTCGGGTCGTCGCGCCAGCCATGCGGCATGCCGTCGGCGCCGAATTTCGGCGGGTCGGCGGCGAGCGCGCCTTGCGGCTTGAGCGACAGGGCGAGCACCAGGGCGCCGGCGCCCGCCAGCAGGCCGCGGCGGCTGAGCTGGCCGGGCGAGGCCTTCTCGATCGCGGAAACCGGCTCGTCGGCCGGGGCGGCGGTCATGAAGGAGAGGTCGTGAATCACAGGCGATCTCCCTGGCCGGCCTTCGGGGTCAGCCCCGCCGCCTGCTTGATGGCGGCGCGGATGCGCGGATAGGTGCCGCAGCGGCACAGGTTGCCGCTCATCTGGTTGTCGATGTCGGCGTCCGTCGGCTTCGGGGTCTCCTTGAGGAGCGCCGCCGCCTGCATGATCTGCCCGGTCTGGCAGTAGCCGCACTGCGCCACGTTCAGCTCGCGCCAGGCCGCCTGGACCGGGTGGTTGCCGTCCGGCGACAGGCCCTCGATCGTCACGACCGGCTGGCCGTCGGCGGCCGAGACCGGGGTCTGGCAGGCCCGCATCGCGGTGCCGCCGACATGGATGGTGCAGGCGCCGCAGGCCGCGACACCGCAGCCGAACTTGGTGCCCGTCAGGCCGAGCTCGTCCCGCAGGTACCACAGGAGCGGCATTTCGGGGTCGCCGTCGAAGCGGCGCTCCTCCCCGTTCACGTTGAGCTTGATCATCGTCGCCCTCCGGCTTCGGGAGGCTTGCCGGCGCCCCGCGGACACGATTCCGATCGCGGCGCCGCCTCCCTCTCGTCGATTGCGGTCTCGCGGCGCCCCGGCCCCCCGGACCGGACCGCGCCGCTCTCCTCCCTCACGCCGTGCATGCGGCGTGCGTTCCTGCATCTTGGACGCCCCGCCCCGGGACGCATCCCGCGGGCCGAAGCGTCGACGGCCCCGCACCACGCCCGAACATGAGAATGATTTAAGGCTAGGGATGGGTAACCCGGACCGGCGCGTGTCGGCAAGCCGCCTGCTCATCGTCAGGTTGCCGCGGCGAACCGGCGCAACGCCTTGCCGGGAGTTCGATTTTCGTGTATCGGGCCCACCTCCGGTCGTCCCATGCCGGGATGCCGCGTGCCGGGCCTGCGCCCGTCCGCACCGCGCCCCGGCCGGGACCGTCGGAGTACACGTTTCTGCCCGTCGATCATGCGCCGGCCCGCGTCCCGTTTCGGGGCGCGGCGGTTCCGAGACGTCTCTCGGGACTCCGGCGGGCGGAAGCGGCCCGTTGATACGAGCCGCCGGCGCCGTCCCCCCGGATAGGGCGGGGCGAAAAGGAGCATAGATGTCCGCAGGTTTGCAAGGCGCCTCGTCGAGCCGCGAAGATTTCGCCGCCCTTCTGGAAGAGTCGTTCCGCGAGCACGAGATCACGGAAGGTTCCGTGGTCAAGGGCCGCGTGGTGGCGATCGAGAAGGACGTCGCCGTCATCGACATCGGGGCGAAGACCGAGGGCCGCGTCGCCCTCAAGGAGTTCACGGGCCCCGGCCGTGACCAGCCGATCGGCGTCGGCGACGAGGTCGAGGTCTACGTCGACCGCATCGAGAACGCCCTCGGCGAAGCCGTCATCTCGCGCGACAAGGCCCGCCGCGAGGAGAGCTGGGTCAAGCTCGAGAAGGCGTTCGAGAACAACGAGCGCGTCAGCGGCACGATCTTCAACCAGGTCAAGGGCGGCTACACCGTCGACCTCGACGGCGCCGTGGCGTTCCTGCCGCGCTCGCAGGTCGACATCCGTCCGGTCCGCGACGTCACCCCGCTGATGGGCACGCCGCAGCCGTTCCAGATCCTCAAGATGGACCGCCGCCGCGGCAACATCGTGGTGTCGCGTCGTACCGTGCTCGAGGAGAGCCGCGCCGAGCAGCGCTCCGAGCTGGTGGCCAACCTCGAAGAGGGTCAGGTCATCGACGGCGTGGTCAAGAACATCACCGAGTACGGTGCGTTCGTCGACCTCGGCGGCATCGACGGCCTGCTGCACGTCACCGACATGGCGTGGCGCCGCGTCAACCACCCGTCCGAGGTGGTCAACATCGGCCAGACCGTCAAGGTCAAGATCATCAAGATCAACCACGAGACGCACCGCATCTCGCTCGGCATCAAGCAGCTGCTCGCCGATCCGTGGGAGGGCATCGCCGCCCGCTACCCGGTCGACGCCAAGCTCAAGGGCCGCGTGACCAACATCACCGACTACGGCGCCTTCGTGGAGCTGGAGCCGGGGATCGAGGGCCTGATCCACGTCTCGGAGATGAGCTGGACCAAGAAGAACGTCCATCCGGGCAAGATCGTCTCCACCTCCCAGGAGGTCGAGGTCCAGATCCTGGAAGTCGATCCGGTCAAGCGCCGCATCTCGCTCGGTCTCAAGCAGACCCTGCAGAACCCGTGGGAGGCCTTCTCCGAGAAGCACCCGGCCGGCACCGAGGTCGAGGGCGAGGTCAAGAACAAGACCGAGTTCGGTCTGTTCATCGGCCTCGAGGGCGACGTCGACGGCATGGTCCACCTCTCGGACCTCGACTGGAACCGTCCGGGCGAGCAGGTCATCGACGAGTTCAAGAAGGGCGACGTGGTGCGCGCCCAGGTTCTCGACGTCGACGTCGAGAAGGAGCGCATCTCGCTCGGCATCAAGCAGCTCGCCGGCGACCCCTTCGCCGATGCCGGTGACGGCATCCGCAAGAACCAGGTCGTCACCTGCGAGGTGCTCGAGGTCAAGGACTCGGGCATCGAGGTCAAGATCGTCGATTCCGATCTCCAGGCCTTCATCCGCCGCGCCGACCTCGCCCGCGAGCGCAACGACCAGCGCCCCGAGCGCTTCGCCGCCGGCGAGAAGCTCGACGCCCGCGTGACGCAGTTCGACCGCAAGGCCCGCCGCGTCCAGCTCTCCATCAAGGCCCTCGAGATGGCCGAGGAGAAGGAGGCGATCGCCCAGTTCGGCTCCGCCGATTCGGGCGCCTCGCTCGGCGACATCCTCGGCGCGGCCCTCAAGGCCCGCCAGGCCGACAAGAAGTAAGGGATCCGTCCGGGCCAAGGGCCCGGACACCCCTCGACGATTCGGACGCCCGCGCGGAGCAGCCCTCCGCGCGGGCGTTCTCATGTCGGCATTCTCTAGAGCGGGGAGGGGGATGCCGCCAATCCCGCTCTTGCCGCTGCGCGACGGCCGGGGGTAGAACACGCCGGGAGCGAGGTGCGCCAAGGACTTGCAGGGGAAGCCCCCTGCCGGGCGGGCGCACCCGGAGGTCGGACCAGGATACGGGCGCCGCATGGCCATCGATGCTGAACTTCTCCTCGACCGGCGTTCCTTGCGCCGGAAGCTGTCGGTCTGGCGCGCGGTCGGGATCGGGGCGCTGATCGTCGCCGCCGGTGCGGTCGGCTGGCGGGCGGCCGGGGGCACGGGGTTCTCCGCCGTCACCCCGCAGATCGCCCGCATCAGCATCGACGGCTTCATCGCCGGCAGCGAGAAGACCCGCGAGCTGATGAAGCGCGTGGGCGATTCGAGCGCGGTCTCGGGCGTCGTCGTCGCGATCAACTCGCCGGGCGGCACCACCACCGGCTCGGAGGAGCTCTTCCGCAACCTGCGCGCGCTCGCCGACAAGAAGCCGATCGTCGCCTTCGTGGACGGCACGGCGGCGTCCGGCGCCTACATCACGGCGATCGCCGCCGACCACATCGTCGCCCGCGAGACCTCCCTCGTCGGCTCGATCGGCGTGCTGTTCCAGTACCCCGAGGTGTCCGGCCTCCTCGACAAGGTCGGGGTCAAGGTCGAGGAGGTGAAGTCCTCGCCGCTCAAGGCCGAGCCGAGCGGCTTCCACCCGACCCCGCCGGCCGCCCGCGAGGCCCTGCAGGCGATCGTCGGCGACACCTTCGGCTGGTTCAAGGACCTGGTGGCCGAGCGCCGCAGGATGAACCCCGACCAGATCAAGGCGGTGGCGGACGGCCGGGTGTTCAGCGGCCGCCAGAGCGTGCCCCTCGGCCTGATCGACGAGACCGGCAACGAGCGCCAGGCCATCGCCTGGCTCGAGCGCGAGAAGGGCGTGGCCAAGAACCTGCCGGTGCGGGACTGGAAGCCGCGCTCCGACAACCGCTTCGGCCTGTTCTCGGCTGCCGCCGCCGGCGCGGGCCTGCTGGGCTACGACGACCTCGCCGCCAGGCTGCAGCAGGCCGGTTCCGAGACCGCCGCCCTGTCGCAGGGCGGGCTC
This sequence comes from Methylobacterium sp. ap11, assembly GCF_900110515.1. NCBI lineage: Bacteria > Pseudomonadati > Pseudomonadota > Alphaproteobacteria > Hyphomicrobiales > Methylobacteriaceae > Methylobacterium > Methylobacterium sp. ap11. The sequence continues at coordinate 108,053 of NZ_FOEB01000021.1, forward strand.
CTCGCGGTCTGGCGCCCGTAAGGACCCTCACCGAGACGCGACCCCGCGCATCTCCCCGGCCGGCCCCGCCTCAGTCGAGACGATACTCCATGATCAAGTCAGAGCTGGTCCTCAAGATCGCCGAGCAGAACCCGCACCTCTACCAGCGCGACGTCGAGAACATCGTCAACGCGATCCTCGACACGATCGCCGACGCCCTGGCGCGGGGCGACCGGGTCGAGCTGCGGGGCTTCGGTGCGTTCTCGGTCAAGCGCCGGGAGGCGCGGCGGGGCCGCAATCCGCGCACAGGCGCCGCCGTGGCGGTGGCCGAGAAGGCGATTCCCGTCTTCAAGACCGGCAAGGAGATGCGGCTGCGCCTGAACGCCGCCGGGATCGGCGCCGACGAGCCGAGCCGGGTCGAGGCCGCCCTGGGCTGACCGGGCCGCGGCGCCTGCCCCCTGGCGCCGGCGCGCCCGCGCGTTACAACTTTGCTCGACGGGACTCCCTCCGGCGGTCCCGCCCCCTTCCGCATCACCGACGAAAGACCGGGTTTTTCGATGATCCGCTTCCTCAAGGGCCTGATCCTGCTGCCCATCGCGATCGTGGTCGTGCTGCTGGCGGTGGCCAACCGCCAGCCGGTGATGCTCTCCTTCGATCCGTTCACCAACGGCACGCCGGCTTTCAGCCTCCAGATGCCGCTCTACGCGCTGATCTTCGCCGCGGTGGCGCTCGGCGTCGTGGTGGGCGGCGTCGGCTCCTGGCTCGGCCAGGGCGACACCCGCCGCGACCGCCGCGCCAAGGGCCGCGAGCTGTCCCGCCTGCGCCACGAGGCCGAGCGCCTGCGCCAGGCCGCCCCGGCCCCGGCCACGATCGGCCGCACCGCCCTGCCGGCTCCGGTCGGCCGCGCCTGACCATGCGGTGGATCGGCGAGGGCGAGATCGACGCGGCGCTCGACCACGCCCGCCTGGCCGACGCCCTCGCCACCGCCTTCCGGGCCGGCGCCACCGTCCCGACGCGCCACCATCACCCGATCGAGACCGCCCCAGACGGGGCCTCGCTGCTGCTGATGCCGGCCTGGACGACCGACTATGTCGGCATCAAGATCCTGACCCTGTTTCCGGGCAACCGGGCGAACGGGCTCGACACGATCCAGGGCGGGGTCCTGCTCTGCGGTGGCCGCGACGGCCGGCCGCTGGCGCTCCTCGACGGCGCCCGCCTGACCCTGTGGCGCACCGCCGCCGCCTCGGCGCTCGCCGCCCGCCACCTCGCCCGGCCGGACGGCGCCCGGATGGTGATGGTGGGGGCGGGTGCCCTCGCCCCGTATCTGGTGCGGGCTCACGCCGCCGCGCGGCCGGTCCGCCATGTCGCAATCTGGAACCGCCGGCCCGAGGGCGCACGGCGGCTCGCCGCGACGCTCGCCGCCGAGGGGTTCGACGCCGAGCCGGTGACCGATCTCGCGGCGGCGGTGGGGCAAGCGGATCTCGTCTCCTGCGCCACCCTGTCGACCGAGCCGCTGGTGCGGGGCGAGTGGCTGCGGCCCGGCACCCATCTCGACCTCGTCGGCGCCTTCACGCCGGCGATGCGCGAGGCCGACGACGCGGCCCTGCGGCGCGGCCCGCTCTACGTCGACACGTCCGACGCCCTCAAGAAGGGCGGCGACGTAGCGGTGGCGATCGCCTCCGGCGCGCTCGCCCCCGAGGCGGTGACCGGCGACCTCGCCGACCTGTGCCGGGGCGAGGCGCCCGGACGGACGTCGCCGGACGAGATCACGGTGTTCAAGTCGGTCGGCGCCGCGATCGAGGACCTCGCCGCGGCCATCGCGGTCTGGGAGAGCCTGACGCCGTCGGCGTGAGCGCGCGAAACCCGTGCGGGCGGGCGCCCGACGCCCTATAGTCGGCGCATGTCGCCCGCACCCTTCCTCGTCAAGATCTGTGGTCTCAGCACGCCCGAGACGCTCGAGGCCGCCCTCGCGGCCGGCGCCGACCAGATCGGCCTCGTCCACTTTCCCAAGAGCCCGCGCCACGTCGACCTCGACCACGGTGCCGCCCTGTCGCGACAGGCCCTCGGTCGGACCGAGCGGGTGGTGCTGCTGGTCGATCCCGACGACGCCCTCGTCGCGGCGGTGGTGGCGGCGCTGCGTCCCGACTGGCTCCAGCTCCACGGCAGCGAGAGCCCCGAGCGCGTGGCGGCGCTTCGCGCCCGGACCGGGCTCCCGGTGATGAAGGCGCTCGGCATCGCCACCGCCGACGACCTGATCCGCGCCGCCCGCTACCGCGGCATCGCCGACCGGCTGCTCTTCGACGCCAAGCCCGCGCCCGGCGCGATCCTGCCCGGGGGCAACGGCCACGCCTTCGACTGGTCGCTGCTGGCCGGCGCCGGCCGGGACGACCCGTTCATGCTCTCGGGCGGCCTGACGCCCGACACGGTCGCGGACGCCGTGGCGATCACGGCCGCTCGCGCCGTCGACGTGTCGTCGGGCGTCGAGTCGAGCCCCGGCCGCAAGGACCCGCAGCGCATCGCCGCCTTCGTGTCGGCCGCCAAAGCCGCCGCAGGCACGGACGGGTCCGCCGCGCGGGTCGTCGGGGGTGCGACCGCACCGGAAATTGCCCCTGCGGCGCGAAGGGCGTAAGCCCCGCCGACACCGTTCTTTCGCGAATCCTTCCAGAGGCAGAGCTCCCGCCGTGACCGCTCCCCAGAATCCGAACTCGTTCCGCACCGGCCCCGACGAGCGCGGCCGCTTCGGCATCTTCGGCGGCCGTTTCGTCGCCGAGACCCTGATGCCGAACATCCTCGCCCTGGAGGAGGCCTACGCCGCCGCCAAGGCCGACCCGGCCTTCCAGGCCGAGATGAACGGCTACCTCACCCATTACGTCGGCCGGCCGAGCCCGCTCTACCACGCGGAGCGCCTGTCCGAGCACCTCGGCGGCGCGAAGATCTTCTTCAAGCGCGAGGAGCTGAACCACACCGGCTCGCACAAGGTGAACAACGTGCTGGGCCAGATCATGCTCGCCCGGCGCATGGGCAAGCCGCGGATCATCGCCGAGACGGGAGCCGGCCAGCACGGCGTCGCCACCGCGACGCTCTGCGCCCGCTTCGGCCTCAAATGCGTCGTCTACATGGGCGCGGTCGACGTCGAGCGGCAGAAGCCGAACGTCTTCCGGATGAAGATGCTGGGCGCCGAGGTCATACCGGTCGAGTCCGGCACCCGCACCCTCAAGGACGCGATGAACGAGGCCCTGCGCGACTGGGTCACCAACGTCGCCGACACCTTCTACTGCATCGGCACGGTGGCGGGCCCGCATCCCTATCCGGCGATGGTGCGCGACTTCCAGTCGATCATCGGCGTCGAGACCAAGGCGCAGATGCTGGAGATGGAGGGCCGCCTGCCGGACTCGCTCGTCGCCTGCATCGGCGGCGGCTCGAACGCCATGGGGCTGTTCCACCCCTTCCTCGACGATCGCGAGGTGGCGATCTACGGCGTCGAGGCGGCCGGCCACGGCGTGTCGAGCGGCCTGCACGCGGCCTCGCTCACCGGCGGCAAGCCGGGCGTGCTGCACGGCAACCGCACCTACCTGCTGATGGACGGCGACGGCCAGATCGCCGACGCGCACTCGATCTCCGCCGGCCTCGACTACCCGGGCATCGGCCCCGAGCACGCCTGGCTGCACGAGATGGGCCGCGTCACCTACCTGTCGGCGACCGATACGGAGACCCTGGAGGCCTTCCGGCTCTGCTCGCTGATGGAGGGCATCATCCCGGCCCTCGAGCCCGCCCACGCGCTGGCCAAGGTCGCCGAGCTCGCCCCGAGCCTGCCGCGCGACCACCTGATGGTCGTCAACCTCTCGGGCCGCGGCGACAAGGACATCCCCCAGGTCGCCGAGATCCTCGGCGACGCCCTCTGATCCCCACGCGCCGCGCCCCTCACGGCGCAGCGCAAAAAGGCCTGCGACGGTTCCTTGACAGCCCCGCCGGCCTCCCCCTATACCGCCGCCATCGCAGCGGCGCACACGGACCGGCCGCAGCGGGGCGGAGTAGCTCAGTTGGTCAGAGCAGAGGAATCATAATCCTTGTGTCGGGGGTTCAAATCCCTCCTCCGCTACCAAAGTTTTCCAACCCCGCTAAGCGCTTAGCGGGGTTTTTCATTGCCTTGCCCTTGCGCCAGAACGGCAATATTCCCTAGTGCAGTGCTAGCGCAGCCCAAAAAATTGCCCTGCTCCCGTAACGGTTTGCTGGGGGGTCAGAAAGCACTCTAGCGCACTCCTAGCGCAGTCATCTGCACCGCAGTAACCAGACAGGGCCGCCCCTTGAGACCCCCTGGCAACGTCCCCGACGAGCGCTTCCAGCTGTTCCAGCGCAAGGGCAGCGCCAAGTGGCAGATGCGCTTCAGCATCCGCGGGCAGGGGCAGCTCAAGCGCTCCCTGGACACCGACGATCTCCGGGAGGCACAGCGCCGGGCAGAGGCCATCTGGTACGAGTGTCAAGCGACGCCCGGAACTGACCCCTTTGCGTCACGAAGAACTGACCCCCCCTTCCGGTTTCCATGCCTAAACGGGTGTGGGTTGAGGGGCGGACGTCGCCCTCTGCAGCAGACCGCTGCGCCGCTTCTCGCGCAGCCGGTAGCTGTCGCCCCGGATCGTGACCACGTGGCTGTGGTGCAGCAGGCGGTCGAGGATCGCGGTCGCCACCACCGCGTCGCCGAGCACCGTGCCCCACTCGCCCACCGCCCGGTTCGAGGTCACCAGCATCGCACCCCGCTCGTAGCGCCGGCTGACCAGCTGGAAGAACAGGTGCGCGGCATCCGGCTCGAACGGCAGGTAGCCCAACTCGTCCACGATCAGCAGCTTGGGTTTGGCGTAGTGCGTCAGCCGCTCCTCCAGCCGGCCCTCGGCATGGGCCTTGGCCAGCTGCGCCACCAGCGTCGTGGCCGGCGTGAACAGCACGCTGTAGCCGGCCACGATCGCCTCCCGGCCCAGCGCCACCGCCAGGTGCGTCTTGCCGGCGCCCGGTGGACCCAGAAGCAGCACCGCCTCGCCGTTGGCGATGAAGCGGCCGGTGGCGATCTCGCGGATCTGCCCCTTGTCGAGGGAGGGCTGGGCCGCGAAGTCGAAGCCGGTCAGGTCGCGCACGAACGGGAAGCGCGCCAGCCCGAAGGCCATCTCGATCCGCCGCTGGTCGCGCCGCGCCACCTCGCGCTCGCAGAACAGGGTCAGCGCCTCGCGGATCGTCAGATCGCGCCGGCCGGCCTCGTCGATCAGCGTGTCGAGCTGGTCGCGCAGCGCCGTCAGCTTGAGCCGCCCGAGTAGCGCCGTGAGGTGATCGTGCCCCTCGCTCATCAGAAGCCTCCCCCAGCCACCGCCTCGTACTCCGAGAGTGGGCGCAGCAGCGTCGGCGGGGGTACCTCGACGAGCGGGACGGGCTCTTGCCTGTAAGCGGGCCGGTCCCGGCTGCCGACCAGCCCGGCCAGGTGGGCGTCGTCGACTGCGCGCCCATGGCGTCCCGTCAGTTCGGCATGGCTGGCGACCTCCTGCCCGCCATGGTGGACGCGCACCCTCGCTCCGCTCACTGTGACGCGCACCGCCTCGCCGATCAGCCGCCAGGGCACCGAGTACGCGTTGCCGTCGACGGCGACCGCACAATCCGCCCCGACCCGTCGCACCAGGTCGCGCGCCGTGGTGAAGGGCGGCACACCGCCGAGCGGCATGAGGGCCCCGGCCTCGTCGCGGGCAAAGCGGTCGGCCGGTGCCTCGCCGGTCGTGCCGTGGGTGCGCCGGTCGGCCACCTCCCGGGTCCAGGCGTCGAGATGCGCTTCCAGGCCGGCAAAGCTGGCAAAGGAGCGCCCGGCCACGGCGTTCCTCTTGACGTAGCCGACCCCGCGCTCGTCCTTGCCCTTGGTGCGGGCCCGGTACGGCGCGCAGGCCCGGACCCGGAAGCCCAGTGTTTGGCGAAGGCCTGCAGGCGCGGATGGAACACGACCTCGCGGCTGACCGGGTCGTGGTGCAGGACCAGGGCGCGGGCATTGTCGAGCAGCACCTCGCGCGGCACGCCCCCGAAGGCCCGGAAGGCGCTCTCCAGGCCGGCAAACCAATCCTCCTGCCGCTCGTGGCCGAAGGCTCGCACGTGCAGGCGGCGCGAGTAGCCGAGCGTGGCCACGAACAGGAACACGCGGGTGGGCTCCGCGCCGATCGTCACCCGGCGCTCGCCGAAGTCGATCTGCATCTGCTCGCCCGGCGGCGTCTCGAAGCGCACCGTCGCCCGGGCCGCCGCGACCAGGTCTTGGCGCAGGGGAGCCACCGCGCGCTCGACCGTGCGCAGGCTGACGTGGACGCCCTTCTCGGTCGCCAGGTCCTGGCGCACGACATCGGCATTGCCCGCATGCTGCCGGAACCGGGCGGCCAGCCAGTCGGTGAGGCCATCGAGCTGCTTGGAGCGCGAGGACCTGGCGCAGGGCCGCCACTCGCCCCGCCGCAGCCAGTCCTTCACGGTGGTCTTCGAGCAGCCAAGCTCCGCCGCGATCCGCTTGGCGCCCCAGCCGAGAGCCTTGAGCCGCCGCATCGCCGTCACGTCATCCGGCGTCTTCATCTCGGCCCTCCGCGGATCGTCCGTCCGCTCCAGAGCCTGAACCTCGTTCCTCGTCATCGCGACCTCCTCGCTCATCGAGGGGTCAGTTCCTCATGGCGCCAGGGGGGCAGTTTGTCGTGTCGCCTGACAACGAGGCCACCTACCGGGCTCAGCAGGGGCTCACCGCCCGCGCCCACACGTTCGAGAGCGTGGCTGAGGAGTACATCGGGCAGATCCTGCGCGAGGTGGAGCGGGGCGAACGCCGGGCGGACCAGGGCAAGAGCGAGCCTGCGGTGATCCGGCGGTACTTCGTGGGGTACTTCGGGCAGAAGCCCGTGGATGCCGTCAGCGAGGCCGATCTTGAGCGCTATGCGGAGTGGCGGCGCACCTACTGGACCGAGGGCCCTGGCAAGCTCGTCACGCACATCGAGTACGAGAGGGGAGGCCACCGCCTGCGCCGGCTTGTACGGCGCTCTGCGCCCTCTCTGAGCCGCCAGCGGGGAGAACTGGTGGTGCTGCGGCAGCTGCTGCGCTGGGCATCACGGCAGGGCTATCTGAAGACCCCACCCGAGGTCACCATCAAGGCCCGGCGCACGCCGGACAATCGGCGACCCAGCTTCGAGCCCCATGAGTTCGCCCACCTGCAGAAGATCAGCCTCAGCCGGCTGGTGGACCCCATCATGGATGGTACCGGAGCGCTGGTGGAGGCCAGCGACAAGCGGCGCTGGCGCATCAAGCGGCTGGACGACCACACGCGGCGGGATCGCACCCTGCTGCACGCCTACGTGATGATCGGCGCGTTCTCCGGGCTGCGGCCCACTGAGATGTACAATCTCACATGGGGGGATGTGCTGGGCTACCGGGCCGGGCGGGGCAAACCTGTGGATCAGCGCGACATCCGGCTGCAGGTGCGAGGCAAGGGCACGAGCGGCAAGGCGATCCCGCAGAAGGCGGCGATCCCGTGGTTCGACACCCTATGGATGCTGTTCGAGCGTGCCATGGGCCGTGAGCCCGTGGATGCCGATCCGGTGTTCGCGAGCGAGGCAGGCAAGCGCATCACGTCGGTGGCCAATGGCTTCACGGAACTGCTGAAGGCGGCCGGGCTGGAACGGGACCACCGCGGCATCAAGCGCACGCCGTACTCGCTACGTCACTTCTACATCAGCGAGCAACTGGCCAACGGGTCCGAGGTGCTCGACGTGGCCCGCAACTGCCGCACATCCCTGGCCATGATCGACAAGCACTATGGGCAGGTACGACTGGAACGTGTGGTGGATCGGCTTCGCCCGGATTGGACCCGCACATAAAAATCTCGATCGATAAAAAAATTTAAATATCATTTTTTTGTGATTAGACAGGCAAGGCTATAAGACTAATACTATAGTTATTTTGTAACACAGTTATTATTAATAATATATCAAAACAAATTACTATATAATGCATTTACTTATTAAATCTATAACCCGTCTTGTGAAGATTACCGATAATAAACATTGATCATGACAAATATTCTGACATAGTTGAAACTTCAGAATCATGATTATATTACTTTTGATTGCATAATTTCAATTTCTTAAACAAATATTTAATTCTAATCAAAATATTACATGAGACGTTGAGATGCGCAGTTTTTTGATGCGCGCAAATAATTTCTCCGCTAAGGTTTTTGGACATCGAAAGATGCAGAAAGCCTATGTGACAAGTTTTCACGGCGGGGGAAGGCGTGGCAAAATTAGAGCTAAACTCTGTCAATCTGTCGATACAGTCTTTGTATCGCATGTTCCGGGACAACGAATTTTATGTAAACAGGCAATATCAACGCAAGCTTGTTTGGACGCTCGAAGAAAAACAAAAACTAATTGATAGTATAATGAAAGATTTTCCTGTACCTCTCGTTCTACTATCCAAGCGGGGTGCGGATGGGACCAGCTACGACGTGATCGATGGCTTGCAGAGACTTCATACAGTATTTTCTTTTATCGAAAACGCATTCTGCACTGAGGATGGTCGCAATTTCGATATGCGGCAGATACCTCGTGCTGCTCAGGCTGCCAAGGAAGACGGAAGACGGATAAATTCTGACGACGATAGCATTTTGAATCCCGATGAATGTGCTGCATTTTCAGATTATACCCTCCCTATAACTATTGTTGAGCGAGCAAGTGATAAAGATATTATCAACATTTTTGAGAGAATTAACTCTTATGGTCGCAGACTTAGCGATCAAGAGCAGCGCCAAGCTGGCTTGAGTTCTTCCTTCTCGCGTATTGTGCGACAGCTTAGCTGTGAAATTCGGGGCGACGCATCTGAAGACAATGTCCCACTCGCGCAAATGCCTGAAATTAGTGTTCAGGGCGTTCGAACTGTGCATGACTACGGCATAAGCGCTGAGGATACATTTTGGACTAAGCAAGGAATTCTGCACTCTAGCAGCTTAAGAGATAGTCTAGATGAGCAGACGGTAGCTGATATAGTTGCATGCGTTCTGAACAAAGAGCCGATTCAGAGATCAAAAGCAGCCCTCAATAAGATTTATGACCCCGGACAAAAAGACTACGAAAAGTTCGAGCATTCTCTCAATAAATATGGCGAAGATGATTTTAAGCGGGATTTTCTAACTGTATTTGATCATATAAGATTGACTTGTGACCGCATTCAAGTTGGCACTCTTTAGAGTGTAATATCTAAGGGCGCTCACCATAACGAAATTTCAACAATCTTTACCGCGATGTTCGTTGCATATTTCGAGCTGATCGTCATGCGAAATATGATTGTAACCGATTACGATAAATTGGTAAAGTCTTTGGGCACTATCAATGTCGCCACCCTGCGAAAAGCCATCGACCCAGACGTACGCCGTGCTAATATTAACTCCATTAAGGGGGCAATACAGGACTGTTTTGCAGAAGCGGACGTAAGAGATATTCCCCTTGGAAAGCCACTTGTATACACATTCGAAAATTCCCTTCGTAGATCACGTGTTGAGCTACCTCACTACGAATTCAAACAGGGCTTCTATTCTCTATCGCCAAATCGCAAATTTCAGAACAAAGTTATAATAGATATCATTCAAACTATATGCGGTATAACCAATATAGAGCGAATGAGAGATTCGTATATATACGTCGGAATAGCAGACAAGGCAGGTGACGCCGACCGCATCGCACTGATTGACAAGATAATTCCGCATGAATTTGAGGGCAGGCACGTCGTTGGTCTTGCTCGCGAGGCGACATTAAGCGGCTTGTCACTAGATGACTATGTCATGAAGATAAAGAATTCCATCTCATCGTCTGAATTATCGCCTCATTTGAAACACGGAGTTATGTCCAGATTGGACTGTTTTGTTTATGGGGGGTTTGACGTATTAAGAATAGTTGTCCCAGGCCAACAAGAAATGTCATTTTTGGGAAATTCGTGCTATTCCAGAGATGGCTCCTCAACGGTTGAAGTGCCCATTAAGGAAATTCCCATTATCGCTCGGCGGTTTCAATGAAGCACCCTCCATTTAAGCTTGTGGACTGAAATCATAGCGATTGATCTGGAGGGATGTTCCAATGGTACGATCCCTCCGTGGCCTAACTAAAAAATAATCTCTAAATAGATTATCGTTGCATTATTTCAAATTTTATAGAATATCGACTCCTGCGCGCATTATCTCGTCGTTCACATCGATGTAGCGCTGGGTGGTCGAGAGATGACGATGGCCAGCGAGCATCATGATGGTCTTGGGTGAGATGCCAGCATGCGCAAGGCGGGTGATGAACCACCGGCGACCACTATTGCTGGAGCCGCCGTCCAGGCCCGATTGATCGTACCACCCGCCCATAAGCTGACACAAGGTATTCGCGCTGAATGCCGCTCGCTTCTGGGTGACGAGCACCGGCTGCTCGCGGGGAGGGGAGGAGGGCAGGGCGGACCGGAACTGCTCGATCTCGCGTCGCAGCCGTGCATTGAGGAACACCACACGCGCGCGCCCGCCCTTCGTGACGGCCGCGCTGAGCCGCAGTTGCTCGCGTACCTTGCCCTCACCGTCGAGGAGATCGCCCCAACGCAATGATGCAATTTCTCCTACACGCAGCCCCGCCAGATAGCTCAGCATGAGAGCTATCCGGTTGCGAGGGCCGTAGCGCCCCTGGCTCACCACCGCAGCGAGGCGCTTGAACTCCACCTCCGTGGGCACCCTCGCTTGCTTCACCGGAACCTCATACTTCAAGCTGTTTCGCTGCAAAGTATGATATTTCTAGGCACACGTTAGGGCGAGCACGTAGCTGCGCTCAATGGGATCAACAGCTTGGCCGGGAACATCGCAGAATGTAGATTATATGATATTTTGCCTGCGCAGCTGATCCGCCCTCCAAGCTCGCACTCCTTCGCCAATGGCTGCACGGCTTCCTCACGCCATGAGCGAGGAGCCCCCCATGCGCCTGATCGATGCCGCCACCCGTGAACAGCTGCTCGCCAACGGCCGAGATCGCGACGGTGATCACCACCCGGTGCTCAAGCTGTTCAACCCTACGGGACCAGCCACGTGGTTGATCTGCGCGATGGAGGCCGACGGCGACACCCTCTTCGGGCTGTGCGACCTCGGCTTCGGCGAGCCGGAACTCGGCTACGTGAGCCTGGCTGAGATCGAGGAGGTGAGTGCGGGGCTCGCAATCGGACTTGAACGGGATACCTCGTTCCGGCCCGCCCATCCCATATCCGTCTATGCGCGTGAGGCGCGCCAGGCGGGGCGGATTGTCGACGTAGATCAGCCCCGCTCAGCGTGACCGAGCGAAGGACTGCATGGGGCGGCAGGCGGACGATACCGACTGTCAGTTTCCGGCAATGGGCAAGAGGGCCGGTCGGAGGCCGTCCGCACTCCGGGGTCGACGACGTCACTGAGCCTCAGGCGCGCCGCTTCTTGGCCCATCGCTGCGTGTCGACTTGGAACGGCGTCGGCGCAGCCGCCAGGATCGGCTTCCAGGTCGCGCTCCAGTCTTCGAGGGGAGTGGGATTGGACCTGTGGACGAGGTCGAGGAAGGCAAGCCCTACCTCGGCAGTTGCCTGCTTCACCAAGGGGTTCAGCGGACCGCCGTTCCGCAGGGAGCGGTCAGTGAAGACGTTGTGCGGACCGCCCTGGAACACGACCAAGGCCTTCCGGGAAGTCGGGATCGCCGCGTAGACGTCGATGCGGTCCTGGACGGGCGAATAGCGCCCTGGGATGCGGATCGTGTCCTCCGTCGTGGTGACATGGAGTGTCGGAACATCGACAGAAGCGAGGACTGCCGCGAGGTCGGTCTCGCCGTAGAAGGGCGGCGTCGAGATCACGATGCTCGCCGTGAACCGCGGTCCCGGAAGCCCAACGGCTTCCCGTCGCGGATCACCTGGGCACCGGTGAGGATCAGGGTCGTGTTCGCCCCGAAGGAGTGCCCGGCCGCGACGATGCGCTTGCGGTCGATGGCGGCGTGGAAGGGGTTGTCCCGCTGCAGCAGGCGGTCGAGGCCAAAACTCACATCCCGCGTGCGTTCGATAGCCTCGCGCTTGTCCGCTGCCCCGCCGAGGCGGTCGAGGAGCATGAGGGGGTTACCCCGCTACAGCGTCTCGTCGCTGCCGACGTGCTGGATGTGCAGGCTGGCGACACCGCGTGCCGACCATCCTTCGCCGAGGTAGCTGTAGCCCTTCCGGGAGCCGCCGAGCCCGTGTGAGAAGACGATCAACGGGATCGGGCTCTTCCGGGTCGGGGCGGCTGGCCAATAAAGCCGGGCCGGCGCTGCGCGGTCTCGGGCCGCGTCGATCCATTCGAAGTCGATCACCCGGGCCTCATCGGACGCTGGCAGCGCCAGGGCAGACCGGCGTAGGAGCAGGCTCCCGGCACCGGCTGCCAGCACCATGGCGCCGAAGCGGCGACGGTCGGGGCCACGCAAAGCTACCCCGGTGGAGGTGAGCGGCCGGGATGAAGTGGCGTCGAAGATGGCCATGGATGTCTCGCGGGAGCCAGGCTGTGGGATCGCATCAGCCAAAACCTTGTGGCTACGGTTTGACGCGAGTGGGCTCGGTCGTCTGTGTTCCCTCGCACGGTCACGCGCCTGGATCGCAGCCCATCACGAACATTCGAGGCGCCGCCGTTGAAGGTCCTGATGAGGTCGGGGGCAGTCACTGAATGCTGTAGCCGCTTCCTAGCTGTAGCGGGACTAATAGGGCTCAATCGGCTAGCGCAAAAACCACTCAGCGTTGCCATAGCTGCGTCCGCTCGCGACCCGTTGCGGTCCACGCGAAGGTCCGCTTCCAGGCTATTGACGCTGCAGAGATCGACGACTGAGTTGGGTGGATTTCTGTTGATCCGCTTTCGGTCGGCAGCACGCAAGAGCAGACATCGCACCACGCGTGCTTCCTACTGTCGACCGGAGACCAAGGGGTGGTCGGCGGCGACTTCGACGGTTATCACCTTCAGCTTCCAACGACCGGGGGACACATTGAGAGGCTGAATGTCCGGTAGGGCGGCTCAAGGGCGCCCGCTGTCTGATTAGTGTGTCCGCGAGGTATGGTCCGGTGCCACCGCGAGTGCCTGCGCGACGTGGCGGAGCTTGTCGGGATTGCGGGTGATGTAGATCGCGGTGATCCGGCCGTCTTCAATGGCGAGCGCAGTGGTTTGGAGAACGTCGCCGCGTTCACGGCTGATATAGCCGGGCAAGCCGTCGATCCAGACGGGTTCGAGCATCTGCGCCCAGCCTCGACCCCATTTGCGCCGCACACCCTCGAACATGCGCAGGAGGCGGTCCAATCCGGTGATGGGGTTGATGAAAGCCAAAACCTTTCCGCCGCCATCCGAGCGCAGCACCGCGTTCTCGGCGAGAAGAGTACGCAGCGCTGCGGTGTCGCCGCTGGTGGATGCCGCGAAGAAGGCCCGTGCGATCCGCTCGCCCTCTTCGCGCTCTACGGGGAAGCGCGGACGCGCAGCCTCCACGCTCCTCCGTGCCCGGACGGCGAGTTGGCGCACAGCCGCTGCCTCCCGGTCGAGCGTGTCCGCCACCTCGCCCAGCGGCACGCCGAAGACGTCGTGGAGGAGAAATGCCGCCCTCTCGAGTGGCGACAGGCGCTCCAGCGCCATCATCAGCGTCAGCGTCAGGTCATCTTTGTCCAGCCCATCCTCCTCGTTCTCGACGAGCGGCTCGGGCAGCCAAGCGCCGACGTAGGTCTCCCGGCGGGCGCGGGCCGACTTCATCTCGTCGAGGCACAGGCGCGTAACGATGCGCGCGAGGAACGGATAGGGAGCAGAGACCTTCGTCTGGTCCACCGCTACCCAGCGCAGCCATGCATTCTGCACGACATCCTCCGCTTCGCTGTGCGAGCCAAGCATGCGGTAGGCGATGCGTAACAGCCGCGCGCGATGGAACTCGAACATCGTTGTGGCGATTTCGGCCTGCGACATGGACCGTTCCTCATAAACGAAGCCGGTTGAGCGAATGTGGACGACCATCGGCTATCCTTGCCGCCTTGAACAGCTGAGTTCCCGCGCTGCCGCCGCTGCTAATGCTTGTCCGGCGTCGTCAAAACCCGATCAGTCGTGTTCACGACGAAGACGGCGAGGAGCTTGGAGGGCTCGACGTCGCTGGCATTAGTGCTGACGCCGTGGTGATCACCGGGCATTTCGACAAAGCTCTCGCCGACGCGGAAGACTTTCTCCGGGCCATCGTTGATCCGGCTGCGCACCGCGCCCTCGATCACAGTTGCCGTGATGAAGGCAGATGCGGCGTGGGTGTGGGACGGTGAGGATCCGCCCGGACCGTACTCGACGAGGACGCCGCGCAGGCTCTTGCCCGGCACCGAAGGTAGTGGATGGTCGAAGATCGTCGTGACGCGGGCCTCGCCCCTCGCAACATCGGCCGCCATCGCAGGAACGGCGGAGACGGCAACGAGGGCGCCCAGCAGGAATGCTCTGAACATGGAAGGGGTCTTTCTTCGTGGATGGGAAGACGCGCAGCGGTTCAGGCAGCAGCGAGCCAGCTCTCAAACCGCGTCGGCCCGAGCCGCGCCGCTTCCGCGTGCTCGGGAACCAGCGACCCCTTGTCGAGCACAGCGCCGAAGTAGCGCGCCGCCCTGTCGGCTAGCACCTCCCGACGGTCGCCAGTTGATGCGATCGAGTGGGCGACGAAGTCACGGAACGGCAGGCGGTCCGGCCCGGCGATCTCGATCGTCGTGTTGCGGGGAGGAGCAGGCGAGAGATCGGCGAGCGCGGCGGCTACATCGGCGGCGGCGATCGGCTGGAAGTCGGCATCGGGAACAATGATGCGGTCGCCTACAACGGACGCCTGGGCAATCGTCGCGACGAACTCGAAGAATTGCGTCGCCCGGACGATGGTGTAGGGAAGGCCAGACGTCGCGATCAATCGCTCCTGCGCGACCTTCGCGAGGAAGTACCCGTTCCCCGCCAGGCGGTCCGTGCCGACGATGGATAGGGCGACGTGATGTTTCACACCCGCCTCGCGCTCCGCGGCGAGGAGGTTGCGGCCAGAGCGCTCGAAGAAGTCTAGCACCGCCGCGTCCTCGAAGGACGGAGAGTTCGACACGTCAACGACGACGTCGGCTCCGGCAAGAACCCTGGCCAAGCCTTCGCCCGTCAGCGCATTCACCCCGCTGCTTGGCGAGGCCGCAATAGCCTCATGTCCTTGTCGCGACAGTTCGGCCGTCAGATGCCTGCCGATGAGGCCGCTTCCGCCGATCACCACAATCTTCATGATACCCGTCTCCTTGCTCGAGAAAGGACGGCGCGGCTCCTTGCCGCTCTCAGGCGTCCGTCGAACAAATGACGAGGCAGGGTAGGCCCGATGTGACATGCCCCGGAAAAATCGGCGACATGAGACGTGGAACCGGCGCCTGGGATCGATTGACTGGGATTGCCCCGTTTCTATGGACGGCTACGGGGCTTGGCTGACCGGGGTCTCGGTTGCGGGTTTTGGGCGATGCTCCTGTTCGTAGACGAGGGGCGACCGGTAGCCCAGGGCGGAGTGTCGCCGGACCGGGTTGTAGAAGCCCTCGAGGTAGCTGAAGAGGGCCATGCGAGCCTCGGGCCGGGAGTGGAAGCGCCGGCGGGCGAGCAACTCGCATTCCAGGGTCGAGAAGAAGCTTTCGGCCATGGCGTTGTCGTAAGCATCACCGACCGAGCCCATCGAGGGCCGCACGCCCGCCTCGCGGCAGCGGCTGCCGAAGGCTAGCGACGTATATTGCGAGCCCTGATCCGAGTGGTGGATCACGTCTCGCGGTTTTCTTTGGCCGACAGCCATCTCGAGCGCGTCCAGTACCAGTTCAGTTCGGAGGTGATCGGCCATGGACCAGCCGACGATCCGACGGCTGAACGCGTCGAGCACGATCGCCAGGTAGAGGAACCCGGCACTCGTCGGGATGTAGGTGATGTCCGCGACCCACAGCCGGTTGGGTTCGTTGGCGGCAAAGCGGCGGTCGACGAGGTCCGGGGCCGGCCGGGCCTCTTGGTCGCGCCGCGTCGTCACCGGCCCGCCGCCGCGATGGCACGCCCCGACGAGACCCGCCTGTCGCATCAGCCGGGCAATGCGCTTGCGGCTGTGGGCCTCGCCCTGGTCGCGCAACTCCGCCTGCACGCGCGGCGAGCCGTCGGTCTGGCGCGAGCCCAGGTGGATCGTGCGGATGCGCCGGAGCAGCACCTCGTCCGCCTGTGCCCGCGCCGAGACGGGACGGCCGGACCAGGCATAGTATCCGGCCTTCGAGACGCCCAGCACGCGCGCCATGACGGCGATCGGGAAGTGCGCCTGGTTCTCGCTCATGAACCGGAAGATCCCGACGGCAGAACTCCGGTCTCGCGCGCAAACCAGGCTGTCGCGCGAGAGAGGATGTGGCTTCGCCGACCTTCGGTTCGCGCTCCAGCTTCAACTGACGGTTCTCGCGCCGCAGCCGAAGGAGTTCATCGCGCTCGCTCGCCGACAGGGCAGCCTCCACGGCGGGAGGCTTCACCTCCCGGCGGCCTTCCTGTTGGTCGGCCTCGGTCACCCAGTTGCGGATGGCCTGAGCCGACGGCTCGAACTCACGAGCAAGATCGGTCGGATCGCGTCCGGCGCGGACCAACTCGACCATCTGGCGGCGGAACTCCACCGGGTACGGGGGACGGGTTCTCGGCATGGCAAAAACACCTCACGCGAAAGC
>NZ_FOEB01000009.1:0-277154 GCF_900110515.1 Methylobacterium sp. ap11
GGTTGCGGCTGCGGCCGAAGTCGACGTACTGGGCGTCGGCCTCGATACCCACGACCACGCCCGAGCCCGGGGTGAACTGGTAGTTGTAGCCGATCTGGCCGCCGCCGACGAAGCCGTCGTTGCTGTTGCGGTTGCCGAAGGCGACGACGCCCGTGGCCGGCCGGCCGAACTGGTCGATGAACACGCTGTTGGCGGCAACGGTGCCGGCCGGCACGCCGATCACGGTCGGGGCGCGGGTGTCAGCGGTGTTGAAGCCGTAACCGGCGTTGAAACCGGCGTAGAAGCCCGTCCAGGTGAAGACCGGCACCGGGGTGAAGACCGGCGGCGGGGCGACGCGACGCGGCAGGTCGGCGGCCGAGGCAGCGGCGGACAGGCCGACGAGGGCCACGGAGGCGAGGAGGATCTTCTTCATTGTCTGACTGGTCCTGATTGGCGAGAGCCGGCGCGCTTCTATCCCCGGTCGGTCACCCGGTCTGTCGCATTCCTGCAACGAGGCCAGGGTTTACCCCGCCACCCGTCAACGAAGCGTGAATCGCGGACCACCCGAAGCCGGAAAAATCGAACTGCGACGGTGACTTGTCATTAACCATGGCGCCGCGGCCGCACACCAGGCGATGTCCACCGGACCTGTGCGGCAGATGTGTCCGGCCGCACGTCCCCGCCCGGCCGCACCCGGAAAACGCCGCCCGGCGCCGTCCTCGACCCACCGAACGATCGTGGGATTCCCTAGCGGCCCGAGGCGCCGAGCCGGCCGGTGTCGCCGGGTCCCGCCGTCTCCCGCGCGGGGGCGCCGTCGCGATCGCCCCCCGGCGTCCCGGCGGCCCGGCGGCCCGGGCTGCTCCGCCCCGGGCGCCGCCGTCACCGGGCAAATCACGGCCAGCACTTGACAAATGCCTGCGCATCGGGCGTGTCCTGCGGGCGGTCGCGTGCCCGACGCGACGGAGCAATGGCGTGAACGTCCCGCCTCGGATCACCGGCGCGGGACTGGCTGCGAAACGACTTTGCCTCCCGGCCGTTGCCGCGACGGTTTCTCCGCGCCGGCCCGATCGGCCCGCGCGCAACGGTTCTCCTCAGGATGTCATTCGCCGAACTGGGTTTAAGCGAGAAGGTCCAGCAGGCCGTCGAGGCCGCGGGCTACACCACGCCGACCCCGATCCAAGCCCAAGCCATTCCGCACGTGCTGGCGCGACGCGACGTGCTGGGCGTCGCCCAGACCGGCACCGGCAAGACGGCGGCCTTCACGCTGCCGATGCTCACCCTGCTCGAGCAGGGCCGGGCCCGCGCCCGGATGCCGCGCACGCTGGTCCTCGAACCGACGCGCGAGCTCGCCGCGCAGGTCGTCGAGAACTTCGAGCGCTACGGCACCAACCACAAGCTCAACGTCGCTCTCCTGATCGGCGGCGTCTCGTTCGCCGACCAGGACATGAAGATCACCCGCGGCGTCGACGTGCTGATCGCGACGCCCGGCCGGCTCCTCGACCACTTCGAGCGCGGCAAGCTGCTGCTCACCGGCGTCGAGCTCCTCGTCATCGACGAGGCCGACCGGATGCTCGACATGGGGTTCATCCCCGACATCGAGCGCATCGTGAAGATGGTGCCGTTCACCCGCCAGACGCTGTTCTTCTCCGCGACGATGCCGCCGGAGATCCAGCGCCTCGCCGACGACTTCCTGCACAACCCCGTGCGGATCGAGGTGGCGCGCCCGGCCTCCACCGCCACCACCATCACCCAGCGCCTCGTGGCGACGGGCGCCGAGGGACACCAGAAGCGCAAGACCCTGCGCAAGCTGATCCGCGCGGCCGAGGAGTTGAACAACGGCATCATCTTCTGCAACCGCAAGCGCGACGTCGCGCAGCTGCAGAAGTCGCTGTCGAACCACGGCTTCAACGTCGCGGCTCTCCACGGCGACATGGACCAGCGCGCCCGCATGGCGGCGCTCGACGCCTTCCGCTCCGGCGAGGTGCCGCTGCTCGTCGCCAGCGACGTGGCCGCCCGCGGCCTCGACATCCCCGCGGTGAGCCACGTCTTCAACTTCGACATCCCGCACCACGCCGAGGACTACGTCCACCGGATCGGCCGCACCGGCCGGGCCGGCCGGGCGGGCGCCGCCTTCACCCTGGTCGGCCGCGGCGACGAGAAGTCGCTGTCCGCGATCGAGACCCTGATCGGCCAGCCGATCGCCTGGGCCGAGGGCGACCTCGCCAGCCTGCCCGACGAGGAGCCCGGCGAGTCGGACGACCGCCGCCGGCGGGGCGGCCGCGGCCGCCGCGACGAGGGCCGAAAGGACGAGGGCCGCCGCGAGGAAGGCGGCCGCCGCGACGAGACGCGCCGGCGCCGGGCCCGCAGCCCCCGCACCGAGGAGGCCGCGTCCGCCCGCGGCAACGGCGAGGGACAGGCCGCCGAGGCCCGGCCCGCTGCCGAGGAGCGCCGGCCGCAGGAGGCCCGCGGGCCGGAGCGTCGCCCCCGGCAAGAGCGCCAGCCCCGCGAGGACCGTGCTCCGCGGGACGAGCGTCCGGTCCAGGAGGAGCGTCGTCCCCGTGACGAGCGCCCGACCGCCCGCCGCAACGACCGCGGACGCAACCGCGACGACGACGCGATGCCGGAGGCCGCGGTCGGCCTCGGCGATCATGTTCCGGCCTTCCTGCTACGGCCGGTTGTGCTGAAGAAGCGCCCGGATTCCGAGTAGTCTCCGGTTTTTCTCGTCTGCCGGCGCTTGAGGGGCGCCGGCTTTAACTGCTTCTCCACGGAACGACCGTAATGGTCTCTGGAAGGCGGCGGCACGAAGCCGGCGCCCAGCGCGGAGACGTTCGATGCCTGACCTGAGCAGCGCCGACCTCGATCGGAGCTTCTTGTTCGGTCAGCGGGCGATGGAGCTGATGAAGGCGTACCGCTCGTCGGCGACGCCGCGCAGCTACGCCGTCTGGTACACCTACGTCGCCGGCCTCAACCCGCAGCTGACCGAGACCGTCAAGCGTCTCACCGCCGAGCACGGTGCCCTGACCGACAACAACGTCGATCTGCTTTTCGAGACCTATCTCGACGGGCGCCAGCTCTCGAGCGAGACCGAGCGGGCGAGCAACGGCGTGCTGGCCGAGATCGAGCAGATCATGGAGATGCTCGATACGGCGCTCGGCTCGACGGCGCGCTACGGCGCCTCGCTCCAGGCCTTCACCCAGGACCTCGCCGCGCCGGCGGTGAACCGCGCCCGGGTGCGCGAGATCATCTCCTCGCTCGTCGTGACCACCCGGGACGTCGCGGCCAACAACCGCACCCTCGAAGCGCGGATGCGCGAGAGCCGCAACGAGATCGAGACCCTGCGCGAGACCCTCGAGGCGGTGCGGGTCGAGTCCCTCACCGATCCCCTCACCGGCATCGGCAACCGCAAGCACTTCGAGGAGATGCTGCGCAAGGCGGTCGACCACTCGGCGGTGCAGGGCCAGCCGGTCTGCCTCGTCGTCCTCGACATCGACCACTTCAAGCGCTTCAACGACCTCTACGGCCACCTGACCGGCGACCAGGTGCTGCGCCTGGTGGCGATGACGATGCGCGAGAGCGTCGAGACTCGCACCACCATCGCGCGGTTCGGCGGCGAGGAATTCGGGATCATCCTGCCGGATTGCGACCGGATCAGCGCCGGCGAGGTCGCCGAGAAGGTCCGCACCAGCGTGATGGGCCGCGAGCTCGTGAAGCGCTCGACCGGCGAGAGCCTGGGCCGGATCACGATCTCGGTCGGCGTCGCGGTCTATCGCCGCGGCGATACCGCGGTGTCGCTCCTGGAGCGGGCCGACCACTGCATGTTCACCGCCAAGCGCTCGGGCCGCAACCGGGTCGTGGACGACGGGATCCCGGCCGACACGATGCACGACGTCGCCTGAATTCGGTCCGAGGCGGCCCGTACGGCACCGCCCCGGCGAAGCACGCTGCCCTCAGGCGTGGGCGGCGGTGAGCGCGTTGGGATCGGCTGGGGTGATCGCCACCGACTCGCCGCACCCGCAGGCCGAGGTCTGGTTGGGATTGTTGAACACGAACTGCGACGACAGCTTCGTGGTCTGGAAATCCATCTGCGTGCCGAGCAGGAACAGCACCGCCTTCGGGTCGATGAAGACGCGCACGCCCTTGTCCTCGACCACGTCCTCGCCGGCCTTGCGCTCCTCGGCGTATTCCATCGTGTAGCTCATCCCGGCGCAGCCGCCGTTCTTGACGCCGACGCGCAGGCCCGCGATCGGGCGCTCCGCATCGGCCATGATGCCCTTGATCCGCGCGGCGGCGGCGTCCGTCAGCGACATCACCTTGAAGCTCGGTGCCATGGTCAAAACTCTCTCCGGCGGCCGGGTTCAAGGCCCGGGCGGTTGAGGCGTGAGGTTACGCCTCGGAAGATAAGCATCCCGTTGCCGATGGTCCACCGGCGGGACGTGCTAGGATGGGACTGCACGGAGGCGGCCATGGCGGATGCGGCACGCGGCGGATGACGCCGGAGGAATTCTTTCGCTGGCAGGAGGGCCAGGACGAGCCGTTCGAGCTCGTCGACGGCGTTCCGATCCCGAAGCACCGGATGATGACCGGGGCGAGCGTCCAGCACGACCGTGTGACCGTGAACATCATCATCGCTTTGGGCAATCAGCTGCGCGGGTCGCGCTGCCGGCCGACGACGGACGACGTCTCGCTGCGCACCAGCATCACCACGATCCGGCGGCCCGACGTCACGGTCGAGTGCGGCGAGATGGTCTACGACACGCACGAGGCCCGCGAGCCGCGCCTCGTCGTCGAGGTCGCCTCCCCATCAACGACCACCGTCGACCGGACCGTGAAGCTGGAGGAGTACAAGCGGCATCCGAGCCTGTGATACATCCTCCTTCTCGAGACCGTGGCCCCGGTCGCCCTCCTCTACCGCCGCGAGGCGGAGGGCTGGCGGCCGGAGCTGTTCGAGGGGCTGGACGCCGTCATCGTCCTGCCGGAGATCGGCGCCGAACTGGCGCTCGCCGAGATCTACGACGGCCTCGCCTTCCCGCCCCGCATCACCGACGCGATGCGCTGAACCCGCTCACCACATGTCGAGCGCGATGCGGGCCTCGTCCGACATCCGGCTCTGGTCCCACGGCGGATCGAACACCATCGTGACGCTGCAGCCGGCGATGCCCGGCACCGCCGAGACGGCGTTCTCGACCCAGCCCGGCATCTCGCCGGCCACCGGGCAGCCCGGGGCGGTGAGCGTCATGTCGATGGCGACGTTGCGGTCGTCGGCGATGTCGACCCGGTAGATCAGGCCGAGCTCGTAGATGTCGGCCGGGATCTCCGGATCGTAGACGGATTTCAGCGCCGCCACGATGCCGTCGGTCAGGCGGTCCATCTCCTCCGGCGGGATCGCGGGAGCGGTCACTTGCGCGTTCAGCGGCGGGGTCGTCGCGCCGGTCGCGGCGGGGGTATCGGTCATGGGGTCCTCACGCGAACATCCGTTCGGCCCGGGTCAGGGCCGAGACGAGGGCGTCGATCTCCGCCGTCGTATTATACAGGCCGAACGAGGCGCGACAGGTGGAAGTGGCGCCGAACCGCTTCAGCAGCGGCATGGCGCAGTGGGTGCCGGCGCGGACCGCGACGCCCTGGCGGTCGATCACGGTCGCGACGTCGTGGGCATGCGCCCCCTTCATCTCGAAGGCGATCACCGCACCCTTGTTCCTGGCCGTGCCGATGATCCGCAGGCTGTTCATCCCGCGAAGCCGCTCCTGCGCGTAGGCGAGGAGGTGCGCCTCGTGCGCGGCGATGCGCTCGCGGCCGAGGCTCATCATGAATTCGAGCGCCGCGCCGAGCCCGATCGCCTCGATGATCGCCGGGGTGCCGGCCTCGAAGCGGTGCGGCGGCGTGTTGTAGGTGACGCGCTCCTCCTCGACGATCTCGATCATCTCGCCGCCGCCCTGGTAGGGGGGCAGGCGCTCCAGCCACTCCTTCTTGCCGTACAGCACGCCGATGCCGGTCGGCCCGTAGACCTTGTGGCCGGTGAAGACGAAGAAGTCGCAATCGAGGGCCTGGACGTCGACCGCCTGGTGGACCGCGCTCTGGGCCCCGTCGAGCAGCACCGGCACGCCGTGGGCATGCGCGATGCGGACGATTTCTTCCGCCGGCGTCACCGTGCCGAGCACGTTCGACATCTGGGTGATCGCCACCATCTTGGTGCGGGGCGTGAAGAGCTTCTCGTATTCCTCGACCAAAAAGTTGCCCTCGTCGTCGACGGGGGCGAATTTCAGCACGGCGCCGCGGCGCTCGCGCAGGAAGTGCCAGGGCACGATGTTGGAATGGTGCTCCATGATCGACAGGATGATCTCGTCACCCTCGCCGATCAGGCCGGCCCAGCCCATGCTGCTCGCCACGAGATTGTAGGCCTCGGTGGCGTTGCGGGTGAAGATGATCTCGTCGGTGGAGCGGGCGTTGAGGAACTGGCGCGTCGTCTCGCGCGCGCCCTCGAACCCGTCCGTCGCCGCGTTCGCCATGAAGTGCAGGCCGCGATGCACGTTGGCGTAGGCCGTCTCCATCGCGCCCGACATCGCGTCGATCACCGCCCGCGGCTTCTGGGCGGAAGCGGCGTTGTCGAGATAGACCAGCGGCTTGCCGTAGACCTGCTGCGACAGGATCGGGAATTGCGCCCGGATCGCCTCGACGTCGTAGGGGGTCTGCAGGACGGGTGCGTTCATGTCGGGCTCTCGTGCGTACGGGGTCGGGCCGGCCCGCTCGGGCCGGCCCCGTCGTCGTCAGCCGCGGCGAGCGAGCCAGGCCTCGGTCTCGGCGATCATCGCGGCGCGTGCGCCCTCGTGGGTCACCGCCTCGATCGCCTCGCCGAGGAAGGCCTGGACCAGCAGGCTCTCGGCCTGGGCCCGCGGCAGGCCGCGGGCCATCAGGTAGAACAGGAGCTCGTCGTCCGGCGCGCCGCAGGTGGCACCGTGGCCGCAGGCCACGTCGTCGGCGAAGATCTCCAGCTCCGGCTTGTTCATCATCTGCCCCTCGTCGGTGAGTAGGAGGCAGTCGGACTTCATCTTGCCGTCGGTCTTCTGGGCGATCTGGCGGACGATGATCTTGCCCTGGAACACGCCGGTGGCGTCGCCGTCGATGACCGTCTTGAACTGCTCGCGGCTGATGCCGCCCACAGCCGCGTGGTCGGCGAGCAGGGTCGAGTCGGCGAGCTGGCCATCGCGGATCATCGCGGCGCCGTTGACGGTGGCGGTCGCGTCGTCACCCGCGAAGTGCAGGTAGAGCTGGTGGCGCGACAGCACCGCGCCGGTCACCACGTTGACGGTCTCGATGTGCGAGCCGGCGCCGAGGCGGGCCGACACGGTCGAGAGCGCAATGGCCGCGTCGCCCTCGATGTTGAGGCGGCTGTGCAGCACGCGGGCGCGGTCGGCGATCACGACGTCGAGGACGTCGTTGGGCTGGTAGGCGATCCCGTCCGGGCCCTCGTGGCTCTCGAGGATCGTCACCTCCGACTCCTCGCCGGCGACGACGAGCACGCGGGTCGCGGTCGAGAACGGGGACGACCCGGTGCCGACGAAGCGCAGGTGCAGGGCGCGCTCGACCTTGGCGCCGGCCTCGACCCGGATCACCGCCCCGTCCGCCATGAAGGCGGCGTTGAGCTGGTAGATCGGGTTCTCGCGGGTCTGCTCGACCGGAGCGAGATGGTCGAGGAGCGGATGGCCCTCGGCCATGGCCTTCGCGAAGGTCACCACCTCCAGGCCCTCGGGCAGGCCCGAGAGATCGGAGAGCGCCGGGACCAGGTGGCCGTTGACGAAGGTCAGGCGCGCGGCCTCGATTCCCGAGAAGCCCCGGGCCGCCTTGACGGCGTTGCGGGCGGTCTCAGGCTCGGGCGCCTCGGCCGGCGGGGCGGCCTCGCGGACAGCGGCGCGCAGGTCGGTGTACTTGAACGCCTCGACGCGGCGGTGCGGCAGGCCCGCCGCCTCGAAATAGCGAAAGGCCTCCTCGCGGGCGATGGCGGCGCCGGGAAGCTTGAGCCGCTGGACCTCGAAGAGCTTCGATAGCCCGGTCTCGGCGGCGGTGCGGAGAGTGGTGACGTCGGCCATGGTCACGCGGCCTCGTTCGCCCGGTACTCGGCGTAGCCCGAGGCCTCGAGCTCGAGGGCGAGCTCCTTGCCGCCGGACTTCACCACGCGGCCCTGCGCCATGACGTGCACGGTGTCGGGCACGATGTGGTTGAGGAGCCGCTGGTAGTGGGTGATGACCAGGAAGCTGCGGTTCTGGGCACGCAACGCGTTCACGCCCTCCGAGACGATGCGCAGCGCGTCGATGTCGAGGCCGGAATCGGTCTCGTCGAGGACGCAGAAGCGCGGCGAGAGCAGCGCCATCTGCAGGATCTCCATGCGCTTCTTCTCGCCGCCGGAGAACCCGACGTTGAGGGCGCGCTTGAGCATCTCGCGGTTGATCTCGAGCTTGTCGGCGGCCGCGAAGACCTGGCGCATGAAGTCGGGCGTGGTCAGCTCGTCCTCGCCGCGGGTCTTGCGCTGGGCGTTCATCGCCGCCTTGAGGAAGGTCATCGTGCCGACGCCGGGGATCTCCAGCGGGTACTGGAAGGCCAGGAAGATGCCGGCCGCCGCGCGGGCGTCGGCTTCCATCTCCAGGATGTTCTCGCCGTCGAGCAGGATCTCGCCGTCGAGGACCTCGTAGTCCTCCTTGCCGGCGATGACGTAGGATAGGGTCGACTTGCCGGAGCCGTTCGGCCCCATGATGGCGGCGACCTCGCCGTCGTTGACGGTCAGGCTCAGGCCGTTGAGGATGGGCTTGTCCTCGATGTTGACGACCAGGTTCTTGATTTCCAGCATGGTAGAAAAGTCCTGACGGGAGCGCAGGCCGTGCGTGCGGCGCCGCGTCCGTGATGGGCGGTATCGGGCGTGGAGCGGTTCCCGGCGCGGCGCCGGGAACCGTGAAGGGGCGATCAGCCCACCGAGCCTTCCAGGCTGATCGAGATCAGCTTCTGGGCCTCGACGGCGAACTCCATCGGCAGCTGCTGCAGCACGTCGCGGACGAAGCCGTTGACGATGAGCGCGGTCGCCTCCTCCTCGGAGAGGCCGCGCTGCAGGCAGTAGAACTTCTGGTCCTCGGAGATCTTCGAGGTGGTGGCCTCGTGCTCGAACACCGCGGATGCGTTCTTCGACTCGATGTACGGCACGGTGTGCGCGCCGCACTGGTCGCCGATCAGGAGCGAGTCGCAGTTGGTGAAGTTGCGAGCGCCCTTGGCCTTCTTGTGCGCCGAGACGAGGCCCCGGTAGGTGTTCTGCGACCGGCCGGCCGAGATGCCCTTCGAGATGATCCGGCTCGTCGTGTTCTTGCCGAGATGGATCATCTTGGTGCCGGAATCGACCTGCTGCATGCCGTTCGACACCGCGATCGAGTAGAACTCGCCACGGGAATTGTCGCCGCGCAGGATGCAGGACGGATACTTCCAGGTGATCGCCGAGCCGGTCTCGACCTGCGTCCACGAGATCTTCGAGTTCGCGCCGCGGCAATCGCCGCGCTTGGTCACGAAGTTGTAGATGCCGCCGCGGCCTTCGGCGTCGCCCGGGTACCAGTTCTGGACCGTCGAGTACTTGATCTCGGCGTCGTCGAGAGCGACGAGCTCGACCACCGCGGCGTGGAGCTGGTTGTCGTCACGCTTCGGGGCGGTGCAGCCCTCGAGGTACGAGACGTACGAGCCCTTGTCGGCGATGATCAGCGTGCGCTCGAACTGGCCGGTGTCACGCTCGTTGATGCGGAAATAGGTCGACAGCTCCATCGGGCAGCGCACGC
Source organism: Methylobacterium sp. ap11 (assembly GCF_900110515.1). Taxonomy (NCBI): domain Bacteria; kingdom Pseudomonadati; phylum Pseudomonadota; class Alphaproteobacteria; order Hyphomicrobiales; family Methylobacteriaceae; genus Methylobacterium; species Methylobacterium sp. ap11. The sequence continues at coordinate 9,780 of NZ_FOEB01000009.1, forward strand.
CCGGCGGGATGTAGACGAACGAGCCGTCGGAGAACACCGCCGAGTTCAGCGTCGCGAAGTAGTTGTCGGTGACCGGCACGACCGAGCCGAGGTACTTGCGCACCAGCTCGGGATGCTCGCGCAGGGCCTCCGAGATCGGCATGAATATGACGCCGGCCTTGGCCAGCTCGGCCTTGAAGGTGGTGGCGACCGAGACCGAATCGAACACCGCATCGACGGCGACGCGGCGCTCGGGGGCGATGCCCTCCAGCACCTCGACCTCGCGCAGCGGGATGCCGAGCTTCTCGTAGGTCTTCAGGATCTCGGGGTCGATCTCGTCGAGCGACTGCGCCGCCTTGCGCTTCGGCGCGGCGTAATAGTACAGCTCGTCGTAGTTGATCTTGTCGTACTCGACCCGCGCCCAGTTCGGCTCCTTCATGGTGAGCCAGCGGCGATAGGCGTCGAGGCGCCATTCGAGCATCCACTCCGGCTCGTCCTTCTTGGCCGAGATGAAGCGGATCACGTCCTCGGAGATGCCCTTCTCGGACTTCTCCATCTCGATCGTGGTCTCGAAACCGTACTTGTACTGATCGACATCGATGGCGCGAACGCGATCGACCGTCTCCTGCACTGCAGGCATACCCGTCTCCTACCGCTTACGGCTTCAAGGGCCGCGAGGTGATGACACGGCCGGATGCGAGGCACGCGCTCACGCGGCCCGCTCCCGGCGCTTATATAGGGATGAAACCAGCCGATCGAAGGCCGCGAGGAACCTTTCCCCGTCCTCTTGCCGGCTGCTCCATCCCAAACTCACGCGCAGCGCCCCCGCGGACAGGGCGGACTCGACCCCCATCGCCGCGAGCACGCCGGAGCGCGACACCTTGCCCGAGGCGCAGGCCGCCCCGGACGATACCGCCACGCCGTCGAGGTCGAGGGCGATCAGCGCCGTCTCGGCCTTGAGTCCCGGCACGGCGAAGCACAGCGTGTTCGGCAGGCGCTCGGCCCCCTCCCCGAACACCACCGCCTCGGACGCCCGCGCCCGCACCCCGGCGGCGATCCCGTCGCGCAGGGCGGCGAGGCGGACCGTTTCCTCCGGCAGCGCGGCGAGCACCAGCTCGGCGGCGAGGCCGAACCCGACGATGCCGGGCAGGTTCTCGGTCCCGGCCCTGAGCCGCGCCTCCTGGCCGCCGCCGCGGATGAAGGCCGGCTCCAGGCCCGCCCCCTCCCCGAGCACGATCGCGCCGACGCCCTTCGGCCCGCCGAGCTTGTGGCCCGAGAGGGTCACGGCGTCCGCGGCGAATATATTGCGCCCAATCGAAATCCGTCCAGCGGCCTGGACGGCATCGGTGTGGAGCAGGGCGCCGTGCTGGCATGTCAGCGCCGCAACCCTCGCCAGGGGCTGGACCACGCCGGTCTCGTTGTTGGCGGCCTGGACCGAGACCAGCGCCGTCACGCCCTCCCCCGCCAAGGTCGCGAGCCGCGCCTCCAGGACGTCGAGACGCAGGACGCCGTCCGCGTCCACCGGCAGGATCTCGGTGGCGTCCATCGTGAACCCGTGCCCTTGCAGGCCGCACGGGTGCTCGGTCGCGCCGATCAGGAGCCGGGTCGGCGCCGGCAGGCCGCGGCGCCGCAGGGCGCCCGACAGGACGGCGTTCGAGGCCTCGGTGCCGCCGCTCGTGAATACCACCCGCGAGGCCGCCGCCCCGACGAGCCCCGCGACCTGGGCGCGGGCCGCCTCGATCGCGGCGCGGGCGGCGCGGCCCTCCCGATGGATCGAGGACGGGTTGCCCGGCAGCTCGACGAGCGCGCGCGCGACCGCCTGCGCAACCTCAGGCTTCACCGCCGAGGTCGCGTTATGGTCGAGATAGGCGCGCTCGCGCTCCATGCGCTGAATTCCTTTGCCTTTCCCCCCGGGGACCGTGCTAAGGCCCGCCCCGGATACGCGTAATCAGACGGTGCGTGGTCATCGGCGCGAGGCGCGGGACTTCGGCACCCGGTTGTTTAGAATGATTCTAGTCATCTAGAACCGTTCTAAGGGTGCTTTTATGGGAGACGGGACCCGAGTCAAGGTTCCGGCCCGGCCCTCTCGTCCGCCGGCGCGCCGCGCTCACGCACCGTTGAAGCCTTTGGAGAGGTGGTTCATGCCCGAGGTCATCTTCGCCGGTCCTGCCGGCCGGCTCGAGGGGCGCTACCAGGCCCCCAAGCAGCGGGGCGCCCCGATCGCCATCGTGCTTCATCCGCACCCGCAATTCGGCGGGACGATGAACAACCAGATCGTCTACAACCTCTTCTACACGTTCGCGAATCGCGGCTTCGCCGCCCTTCGCTTCAATTTCCGCGGCGTCGGCCGCAGCCAGGGCTCGTTCGACCACGGCGTCGGCGAATTGTCGGACGCGGCCTCCGCCCTCGACTGGGTGCAGGCGGTGAACCCCGAGGCCCGCGCCTGCTGGATCGCCGGCGTGTCGTTCGGCTCGTGGATCGGCATGCAGCTCCTGATGCGCCGCCCGGAGATCGAGGGCTTCATCTCGATCGCCGCGATGGCCAACCGCTACGATTTCAGCTTCCTGGCTCCCTGCCCCTCGTCGGGCCTGTTCGTGCACGGCTCCGAGGACCGGGTCGCGCCGGCCCGCGAGGTGATGCCGGTGATCGAGAAGGTGAAGACCCAGAAGGGCGTCATCATCGAGCACCAGATCGTCGACGGCGCCAACCACTTCTTCGACGGCAAGGTCGACGAGCTGACGCAGACGGTCGACACCTACCTCGACAAGCGCCTCGGCAAGCGCGACGAGGCGGCGTAACGGCTGCCGCGCTCGAGCGAACTCGCCACCCTCATCCTGAGATGTCAGTCGTTCGTCGACCGACTGACCTCGAAGGAAAGCTCCAGAAGGCTCGGGTCTCGCTGGAGCCCTCCTTCGAGGCTCCCTGCGGTCGCACCTTAGGATGAGGTGGCGGTTGGGATGAGGAGCCCGATGCGGGCGGACGGTTTCATCAATCCGGCACCGTGATCCTGCTCAGATCCGCCGTCTGCTCCGGAAAGCGCGGGTCCATCGCCTCCAGGGTGTCGGCGACGAGGCGGGCGACCGCGAGGTTGCGGAACCACTTCCGGTTCGCCGGCACGACGTGCCAGGGCGCGAGCCGAGTGCCGCAGAGGGTCAGCGCGTCCTGGAACGCGCCCTGGTAGGCGTCCCAGGATTCGCGCTCGACGAGGTCGGCGGGATCGAACTTCCAGTTCTTGGTCGGATCGGCGAGGCGGGCCTCGAGCCGCTCCTTTTGCTCGGCCTTCGAGATGTGCAGGAAGATCTTGAGCACGGTGGTGCCCGAGAGGGTGAGCAGGCGCTCGAAGTCGTTGATGAGGTCGTAGCGCGGCCGCCACACCGCCTCCGGCACCAGCTGCTTGACCCGGACGATCAGCACGTCCTCGTAGTGGCTGCGGTTGAACACCCCGATCATGCCGCGGGCCGGCACCTGGCGGTGGTAGCGCCACAGGAAATCGTGGTCGAGTTCCTCGGCGCTCGGCGTCTTGAACGACGCGACCTGGCACCCTTGCGGGTTCACCCCCTCGAAGACGTGCCGGATGGTGCCGTCCTTGCCGCCGGTATCGATCGCCTGCAGCACGACCAGCAGGCTGCGCTTGCGCTCGGCGTAGAGCCGTTCCTGGAGGTCGCGGATGCGGGCGCGCACCTCGGCGAGGTCCGCCTCGGCCTGCGCCTTGCCGTCGGAGGAGCCCGGCGCGTCGGGATCGATCTCGGCCAGCCGGCACGGCGCCTCGGGCCGCGACTGGACCACGCCGGGGGGCGGCACCGGCATCGTCGCGCCGTGCTCGGCGAGGAAGCCGGGGCTCGCCGCCGCCAGCAGCCCGGCCTCGTTCGCCCAGGCGGCGGAGGAGGGCCGCGGATGACCGGGAAGCGAAACCGTCTTGTCTTTCGGGTTCTTCTTCGACATCGGAAGGCGGGGGCTCGGATGAGGAACGGCGTGTGCAGGCGATAACGACAGCGAAGCGGGGCCGTTCCGAAAGGTGCGATTGGTGATCCGGGCGCCGATCTACTTCGTGCGCCACGGCGAGACCGACTGGAACGCCGAAGGCCGCCTGCAGGGCCAGCGCGACATCGCCCTCAACCGCAAGGGCGTGGCCCAGGCCGCGGAGGTCGGCGAGCGCCTGGCGGGCCTCGTCGGCGAGGGTGTCGCCGCCCTGCCCTTCGTCTCGAGCCCGATGGAGCGGACCCGCCACACGATGGAGGGCCTGCGCCGCGCGCTCGGCCTCGATCCCGCCGGCTACGCCACCGATCCGCGGCTGCGCGAGATCGGCTTCGGCGCCTGGGAGGGCCTGACCTGGAAGGACGTGCGCCGCGCCGATCCGGCCCGCTCCCAGGCCCGCGACCGCGACCGCTGGGGCTTCTGCCCGCCCGGCGAGGGCGCGGAGAGCTACGCCATGGTGGCCGAGCGGGTGCGCCCGCTCCTCGCCGCCCTCGACGGCCCGACGGTGATCGTGGCCCATGGCGGCGTCGCCCGCGCCGTCATGGTGTCGCTTGGCGTCGCGAGCACCGAGGAGGCGCCCCACCTCGAGATCCTGCAGGGCCGCGTCCTGGTGCTCGAGCCCGGCGGGCGGCGCTGGGTCTGACCCCGTCCGCGGTTTTCGGGCCGGGCCGGGCCGCGAAGCCGCGCCGGTGCCTTGAACCGGCCCCGGTTCTCGTCCACCTCCCCGTGCACCGCCCGTCCGCTACCTGACGCGGGCGAGACCCGTCCGCCGGCCTCCATCCCGGAGCCGCGCCGGCGCCCTGGTGAAGCTCAATGGCCCGAGGCGGGCCAGCGGAGTCGCTTGATGAACCACACCGCCGGGACCGTCCGTCCGCCCAGCCACGGGACGCGCCAGACGGCCGTTCCGCCCAGGGGCGCGGCGGTGCTGCGCGGCCCCGTGCGCCCGGACCTGATCCGTGACGAGGTGCTGGCCGAGATCTTTGGCGAGAGCGCGCGGGCGCGGCCCGACCACCCGGCGCTGATCGACGCGGCGAGCGGGTCCGACGCCGCCTCCCGCACCCGCCTGTCCTACGCCGAGGTCGACCGGCGCTCCGACGCGATCGCCGCGGGCTTCGCAGCCCGCGGCATCGGCCCCGGCGACGTGGTCGGCCTGTGGATGGCCCGCTCGCCCGACCTCCTAGTGGCGCAGATCGGCATCACCAAGGCGGGTGCCGCCTGGCTGCCCTTCGACGCCGAGGCGCCGTCCGACCGCGTCGCCATCTGCCTGAACGATTGCGACGCCAAGGCCCTCCTCCTGTCGGCGGCCCTGAAGGACAAGGCGCCGGACGGCGCCTGCCCAGCCCTCACCCCGGACGAGGTTGCCGCGGGAGCCGCCGGCCCGGCGCCCGACCTGCGGGCCGCCGGCCTCACCCCCGAGCACCCGGCCTACCTGATCTACACCTCCGGCTCGACCGGCGTGCCGAAGGGCATCGTCATCAGCCACCGCAACATCTGCCACTTCCTGCGCTCGGCTAACGACCTCTACGGCGTCACCGGCGACGACGTGGTGTTCCAGGGTGCGTCCGTCGCCTTCGATCTCTCGATGGAGGAGATCTGGGTTCCCTACCTAGCCGGTGCGACCCTGTTCGTGGCGAGCCCGGCCCAGATGGGCGATGCCGAGGCGCTGCCCGACATCCTCAACGAGGCCGGCATCACGGTCCTCGACACGGTGCCGACCCTCCTCGGGCTGATGACCAAGGACGTGCCCGCCCTGCGGCTCATCCTGCTCGGTGGCGAGGCGCTGCCCGAGCCGCTGATCGCCCGCTGGGCGACCCCGTCGCGCAAGCTGTTCAACACCTACGGGCCGACCGAGGCGACCGTGGTGGCGACCGCCGCCGAGATGAAGCCGGGCGACCCCGTCACCATCGGCGGGCCGATCGCCAACTACACCGCCTACATCGCCGACGAGGCCCTGAACCTCGTCGGGCCCGGCGTGCAGGGCGAACTCCTGATCGGCGGTCCGGGCGTCGCCAAGGGCTACCTCGCGCGGCCGGAGCTGACGGCGGAAAAATTCGTCGCCAATCCCTATGGCGGCGACGGCTCCGACCCGGTGCTCTACCGCTCGGGCGACGCGGTCTCGCTCGACTCGGTCGGCCGCATCGTCTTCCACGGCCGCATCGACGACCAGGTGAAGGTCCGCGGCTTCCGCGTCGAGCTCGGCGAGATCGAATCGCGCATCCGGGTCCAGCCCGGCATCGCCTCCGCGGCGGTGGTCCTGCGCCAGGACGACGGCGTCGACCGGCTGGTGGCCTTCGTGGTGCCTGAGCGCGGCAACGCTTCCCAAAAAGAAGACTCGCGGGGGGCCGAGTTCGATCGCGGGCGCCTGCGCGCGGCGCTCGCCGAGACGATGCCGCCCTACATGATTCCGGCGCATTTCGAGGTGGTGGACAGCCTCCCCGTCCTGGCCGCCTCCGGCAAGGTCGACCGCAAGGCGTTGCGCGCCGCACCGCTCGCCGTGGTCGAGATTTCCGGCGAGCAGGAGGAGCCCCGCGACGAGACCGAGGCCGCCTTGCTCGCCGCCGCCCAGACGGTGTTCGGCAACCAGCCGATCCCGTTCGAGGCCGACTTCTTCGGCGATCTCGGCGGGCATTCGCTGCTCGCCGCCCGCTTCGTCTCGGCGGTGCGCACGGTGCCGGCGCTCGCCGCCATCACGCTCCAGGACGTCTATAACGGCCGGACGCTCCGGGCGATGTCCGAGACCCTGATCGCCCGCACCGGCGGCGCCGGGGCGGCGGCCGCGATCCACGATTTGTCGTTCGAGCCGCCGCCCCTGAGCCGGCGCTTCCTGTGCGGCCTCGCGCAAGCCGCCGTCCTGCCCTTCGTCATCGCGCTCGCCACCGCGCAGTGGCTCGGCATCTTCGTCACCTACCTGCTCATCACCGGCGGCGAGCTCGGCTTCTTCGCCGAGATGGCGGTGCTGCTGCTGGTCTATATCGGGCTCAACGCCGCCACCGCGCTCATCGCCATCGCGGTGAAGTGGCTGGTGCTGGGGCGGACCAGGCCCGGGCGCTACCCGCTCTGGGGTACCTACTACTTCCGCTGGTGGCTGACCCAGCGCCTGACGCCGCTCGTCCACGTCAAGTGGCTCCAGGGCTCGCCGATGATCCGCATCTACCTGCGGCTGCTCGGCGCCAAGGTCGGCGAGGATGCGCTGATCTCCGACATCGAGATCGGCGCGCCCGACCTCGTCAGCATCGGGCGTGGCGCCTCGCTGGGCGGCCGGCTGACGCTGGCCAACGCCGAGGTCGTCGGCAACGAGCTGGTCATCGGCCGGGTCTGGATCGGCGACGACGTCGCCATCGGGACCTCCTGCGTCGTCGGCTACGACACCCGGATCGAGGACCACGCGGAACTCGCCGACCTCACCACCGTGCCGTCGGGCACCGTGGTCGGCCGCGCCGAGGCCTGGGACGGCTCGCCGGGCCGCAAGGTCGGCACGGTCGACGTCTCGGACGTCCAGCCGGCGCCGGAGGTCTCCCGCGAGCGCCAGGCCGCGTTCTTCGCGATCTACGCCGTGCTGCTGGCGGCGATCCCCGCGGTCGGCCTGCTGCCGATCTTCCCGGCCTTCTACATCTTCGACCAGATCAGCGACTCGCTGGCGACGATGACCGACGTGGACTACCACTGGTACCTGCCGCTGCTCACCTGGCCGACCGCCATGCTGATGACCGCCGGCACGGTCGGGCTCATCGCCGGCATCCGTTGGCTGGTGCTGCCGCGGCTCAAGGCCGGCAGCTACTCGATCCACAGCGGTGTCTACCTGCGCAAATGGGCGGTGGCGCTCGCCGCCGAGGTGACGCTGGAAACCCTCTCGTCGCTGTTCGCCACCGTCTACATGCGGGCCTGGTACCGGCTGATGGGCGCCGGGATGGGTCAGGGCGCCGAGATCTCGACGAACCTCGCCGGCCGCTACGACCTGGCGGAAGTGGGGCCGCGCAACTTCATCGCCGACGAGGTCGTGTATGGCGAGGAGGAGGTGCGCCGCGGCGTGATGGAGCTGCATCCGGTGCGCACCGGCGCCCGGGTCTTCGTCGGCAACGACGCGGTGGTGCCGCCCGGCGCGATCATCCCGGACGACGTGCTGATCGGCATCAAGTCGAAGCCGCCGGCCAACGACCGCATGGCGCCCGGCGAGACCTGGTTCGGCTCACCGCCGATCAAGCTGCCGGTGCGCCAGAAGGTCGATCTCGGCCAGGCCCAGACCTTCGAGCCCGGGCTCTGGCCGCGGCTGCGGCGCGGCATCTTCGAGGCCTTCACGTCCTCGTTCTCGCCGATGCTGTTCATCACCTTCGCCATCCTGGCGATCGATTTCATCTTCTACCCGGCGATCCTGGCCGGCGACTGGTCGGGCCTCGCCGTCGGCTTCGTCGCCACCAGCGTGGTGATCGCGGTGCTGCAGACCCTCGTGGTCATCGCCGTGAAGTGGCTGCTGATGGGCCGCTACGAGCCCGGCATGCACCCGATGTGGTCGTGGTGGGCGATGCGCACGGAAGCCGTGGCGGTGATGTACTGGGGCCTGGCCGGCAAGGTGCTGCTCGAGCACCTGATGGGCACCCCCTTCCTGCCCTGGGTGCTGCGGCTGTTCGGCACCCGCACCGGCGAGGGCGTGTGCATGCTCGCCACCGACATCACCGAGTTCGACTGCGTCACCATCGGCGACTTCGCCTCGGTCAACCGGATGTCGGCGCTCCAGACCCACCTCTACGAGGACCGGGTGATGAAGGTCGGCCGGGTCGAGGTCGGCCGCGGGGTCAGCGTCGGCGCCTTCGCCACCGTGCTCTACGACACCAAGGTCGGCGACTACGCCCAGCTGCGCCCGCTCACCATCGTGATGAAGGGCGAGAGCATCCCGGCCAATTCCCGCTGGGAGGGCGCGCCGGCGGTGCCGGTGGTCCATCAGGCGGCGGCGGCGGAGTAGCGCGGCGCCATCCCGGGCGGCGGGCGGGCCTTCGCCCGCCCACAGGTGTCTCCCGGCTGCGGCAGCACCCGCGGGCGAATCCCGCTACACTCCCCCGGTGTCCACGCTCCTCGACCTGCCCCGCCCCCTCCTCGACGTCCACCGCTCCGCCCTCGGGCGGCCCTGGCACGAGCGCTGCGCCTCCGCCCCGGCCCAGAGCCTGGCGGTCGCCATCGCGCAAGGGCACGGCCTGCCCGAGGTCCTGGCCCGTGTGCTGGCCGGCCGCGGGGTCGACCTCCACGCCGTGCCGGGCTTCCTCGAGCCGCGCCTGCGCGACCTCCTTCCCGACCCCGCCGTGCTGGTCGACATGGAGGCGGCGGCCGACCGTCTCGCGAGCGCGATCCTCAAGCGCGAGAAGGTCGCGATCTTCGGCGACTACGACGTCGACGGGGCGGCGAGCGCCGCGCTGCTCGCGAGTGCGCTGCGCGACCTCGGCGTGCCCTACCGGCTCCACATCCCCGATCGCATCACGGAAGGGTACGGTCCCAACGTCGCGGCGGTGCGGATGCTCGCCGAGGAGGGCGCCACCCTCCTCGTCACCGTCGATTGCGGCACCGCCGGGCACGAGCCGCTCGCCGAGGCCGGCCGCCTCGGCATGGACGTGGTGGTGCTCGACCATCACGGCGCCCCCGAGGTGCTCCCGCCGGTGCGCGCCCTCGTCAACCCGAACCGCCTCGACGACCTCTCGGGCCTGGGCCATCTCTGCGCCGCCGGCGTGGTCTTCCTGACGCTGGTGGCGCTCAACCGGCGCCTGCGCCGCGACGGTCTCGCGATCCCCGACCTGATGGCCGGGCTCGACCTCGTGGCCCTCGCCACCGTCGCCGACGTCGTGCCGCTGCACGGCCTCAACCGCGCCTTCGTGCGCCAGGGCCTCGCGGTGATGCGCGGGCGCGGCCGGCGGGGCCTCGCCGCCCTCCTCGACGCCGCCGGCCTCTCGGAATCGCCCCAGGCCTGGCATCTCGGCTTCCTGCTCGGGCCCCGCATCAACGCCGGCGGGCGCATCGGCGATTCGATGCTGGGTGCCCGCCTGCTCCTGTGCGAGGACCCGATCGAGGCCGCCGGCATCGCAGCCCAGCTCGACGCCCTCAACCGCGAGCGCCAGGCGATCGAGGCCGCGGCCGTCGCCGAGGCCGAGGCCGAGATGGGGATGCGGCTCGAGCGCGAACCCGACCAGCCGGTCCTCGTCGCCGGCAGCCCGGACTGGCATCCCGGCGTCGTCGGGCTGATCGCGGCGCGCCTCAAGGAGCGCTTCGGCCGCCCGGCCTTCGCCTTCGCCCTGCGCCAGGACGGCACCGCCACCGGGTCCGGCCGCTCGATCCCCGGCGCCGATCTCGGCCGGGCGGTGCGGGCCTGCGTCGAATCCGGCCTCGCCGCCAAGGGCGGCGGGCACGCCATGGCGGCGGGCGTGACGCTGGCCGCCCTCGATCTCGACCGGTTCCGCGAGGCGCTGTCGGGCGACCTCGCGACCTCGGTGGCGGAGGCACGCCTCGGCGAGGCGCTGCTCGTCGACGGCCTCGTCTCCGCCGGCGGCGTGCAGCCGGACCTGGCGGATGCCGTGGAGCGGGCCGGCCCCTTCGGCCAGGGCGCGCCGGAGCCGGTCTTCGCCCTGGCCCGCCACCGCATCGCCGACGCGCGGGTCGTCGGCACCGGCCACGTCAAGGCGCAGCTGCGCGGCCGGGACGGCGTCGCGGTCGGCGCCATCGCGTTCCGGGCGGCGGAATCGCCGGTCGGCCGGCTCCTGCTCTCGCATATCGGCCGCGACATCCACGCCGCCGGCACCCTGTCGCGCGACCGCTGGCGCGGTGCCGACCGGGTCGAGTTGCGCCTGTGCGACGTCGCGGAGGCGAGCTGACACGGCTCCGGTGAGCCGGCCACGGATCGCGGCTTGACACCCCCGGGGCACCCCACCATAAGGGCCCCGTCGCCGAGAGGCGGCCCCTGCCGGTGACGGCAGCGTGGGGGAATGTCCCGAGCGGCAAAGGGGGCGGACTGTAAATCCGCTGGCTATGCCTTCGTAGGTTCGAGTCCTACTTCCCCCACCATCCAGTTTTCAGTTCACCCCGTCGCCCGACGATGCCGATCGGCACCGATGGCGCGGGTCAGAGGTCGCTCCCCGTGCCGTGACGGCCGAGGAACGCCTCGCACACGGACCCGCCGCTCCCGCGGCGGCCCCTGCCGGCGACGGCAGCGTGGGGGAATGTCCCGAGCGGCAAAGGGGGCGGACTGTAAATCCGCTGGCTATGCCTTCGTAGGTTCGAGTCCTACTTCCCCCACCACTTCTTCTCCTTCATTCCGGTCATCGAGCCCACCGACGCTGTGCATGGCGCCGTCCCTCGGCGTGCCGGCCGGACGGCTTCTCGATACTGTCACGGGACGGCGGGTAAGGCTCCCGGTCGGACGAACCGGAGCGGGAAGCACGACCATGGGCGAGTTCGAGGCGTCGCAGCAATCGGCGGTGATCGAGGCGCTCCGGCGCGAGATCGCGGATGCCTACGACGAGGAGCTGGAGCTCGAGATGGAGGAGGAGCGCCTCGCCGGCCTCGTGCCGCCGCGCGAGGGCGCCGGTCCGGACCTCGACCGGCGCTTCTACTTCCGCGAGCTCCTGCGCCTGCAGCACGAGCTGGTCCGGCTCCAGGACTGGGTCCAGGCCCACAGGCTGAAGGTCGTGGTACTGTTCGAGGGGCGCGATTCCGCCGGCAAGGGCGGCGTCATCAAGCGCATCACCCAGCGGCTCAACCCGCGGGTCTGCCGCGTCGCCGCCCTCCCCGCGCCGAACGAGCGCGAGCGCGGCCAGTGGTACTTCCAGCGCTACGTCAGCCACCTGCCGACCGGCGGCGAGATGGTGCTGTTCGACCGCTCCTGGTACAACCGGGCCGGCGTCGAGCGCGTCATGGGCTTCTGCTCCGAGGCCGACGTCGAGGAGTTCTTCCGCTCGGTGCCCGAGTTCGAGCGCATGCTGGTGCGCTCGGGCATCATCCTGGTTAAGTACTGGTTCTCGATCACCGACGCCGAGCAGGCCCACCGCTTCGAGATGCGGATCCGCGATCCGCTCAAGCAGTGGAAGCTCAGCCCGATGGACGTCGAATCGCGCCGGCGCTGGGAGAGCTATACCCGGGCCAAGGAGGACATGCTGGCCCGCACCCACATCCCCGAGGCGCCCTGGTGGGTGGTGGACGCGGTCGACAAGCAGCGCGCCCGCCTCAACTGCATCGGCCACCTGCTGGAGCAGGTCCCGTACGGCACCGTCGAGCGCCCGTCCGTCCACCTGCCCGAGCGGGTGCGCAACCCCGATTACGTCCGCGGCCCGGTTCCGGCCGAGATGTACGTGCCGGCCCGGTACTGAGCCCGGCATGAGGGAGTGGCGCGCGGCGGCGGTCCTCGCCGGCCTCGGTCTCGCCGCGGGCGGGGCCGCGGCGCAGCAGGCCGCGCCCGCGCCGGTCCCGACCCTGCCGATCCTGGCGCGCTTTCCCCTCACGGGCGCCGGCGGCGACCCGCAGACCGCCATCGCCCAGGCGCGCACCTCCGACCAGGTCTCGCTGACGATCGGCGGCTCGATCCAGTCGTCGCTCGGCCCCTACGGCGACCCGTTCGGTGCCCGCGCGTTCCTGGCCGAGCGCGGCATCACCTATACGATCACCTATATCGGCGAGGGCCTGGCCAACCTGCGCGGCGGCCTGAAGCGCGGCGTCACCTATGGCGGGCGCCTCGATACCTCCCTCGACGTCGACCTCGACAAGCTCGCCGGCTGGACCGGAGCCAAGTTCCACACCGACTTCTTCCAGATCCACGGCCACGGGATGTCGCGCTCCTACGTCGACAACCTGACGACGGTGAGCGGCATCGAGGCGCTGCCGGCGACCCGGCTGTTCGAATTGTGGCTGGAGCAAAGCCTGTTCGGCGACACGCTCTCGGTCAAGGTCGGCCAGGTCTCGGCCGATACCGAGTTCGCCATCGCCCAGTCGGCGGTGGTGTTCTTCAATGCCGGCTTCGGCTGGCCCAATATCGGCGCCGTGGTGCTGCCGAGCGGCGGGCCGATCTATCCCCTCGCCACCCCGGCGGTGCGGGTGAAGTACGTGCCCGACGAGCGCCTGTCGATCCAGGCGGCGATCTTCGACGGCGATCCCGCGGGCCGCCGCCGGGGCGACGACACCGATCCGCAGCGCCTCAACCGCACCGGCACCAACTTCCGGACGAACGATCCGCCGCTGCTGATCGGCGAGGTCGCCTACGCCTACACGCTCGACCTCTGGGGCGAGAGCCTGCACGGCACGGCGACCCTCGGCGGCTGGCAGCATTTCGGCAGCTTCGACAGCCCGCGGCTCGACAGCGTGTCGGGCCGCCTGCTCGCCGATCCGGAAGCGAGCGGCGTCGCCCGGCGCTTCCGCGGCGACCGCGGCGTCTACGGCATCATCGACCAGACGCTCTACCGCGAGCCCGGCACCGAAGACCAGGGCGCCAGCGCCTTCCTGCGGATGTCGAAGGTGCCGGGCGACCGCAACCTGATCGATCTCTACGTCGACGGCGGCCTCGCCTACAAAGGCCTGCTGCCGGGCCGGCCCAACGACACCGTGGCGCTCGGGGTGATCTATTCGCGCATCGGTCCGGCGGCCCGGGCCTTCGACCGCGACACGATCCTGTTCGGCCAGGGGACCGGCCCGATCCGGTCGAGCGAGGTCGTGATCGAGGCCACCTACCAGGCCGAGGTGCTGCCCGGCTACACGCTCCAGCCCGACCTGCAATTCGTGATGCGGCCGGGCGGCGGCCTCGCCGACGACGCCGGCCGCCGGCTGAAGAACGCGACCGTGATGGGCTTGCGCGCGACGATCAACTACTAGAGAGCTTCACGATCGCCTTGCAATCGCGAAGCTCTCTAAGAGCCTGTTTTGCCGATCGACATGCTCTATCCTACAAGCAACCTCATCCTGAGGTGCTGGCGATCGGAGATCGCACGCGATCTTTGATCGACTGACCTCGAAGGATGGCTCCAGAAGCCTCCAAGATCACTGGATCCCTCCTTCGAGGCTCACTGCGTTCGCACCTCAGGATGAGGTGGATGGTAGGATAGAAAATCCCCCCGCGATTGTGCCGTCGCAAGTCAAACAGGCTCTAAATCTTTGTTTGGTCGCATTTTCTCCGACGAACCGGTTTCCACTTCGTCGGAAAATGCTCCAGCCGCGCGGCCGGCCACGGGGTGTGGTCCAGGCGGCGCGAAGCCTCGGCTCGGCGCCATCCTGGCGCGGGGGGGCATCCGCTCCCCGGCCTCCCCGCGCGGGCGCGGTCAGGCGGCCTGGATGTCGTTCAGGAAGGTGTCGACCTCCTGCTTGACGCTCAGCGACTGGCTCGCCAGCTCGGCGGCCGCGTCGAGGACCTGCGAGGCGGCACGGCCGGTCTCGTTGGCGGAGGTCAGCACCCGCGCCACGTTGGCCGACACGTCCTGCGTGCCGTGCGCCGCCTCGGCGGCGTTGCGGGAGATCTCCGTCGTCGCCCCGGTCTGTTGCACGACCGTGGAGGCGATCATCCCGGAGATCTCGTTGATCGACGCGATCGTCCGGCCGATCTGCAGGATCGCCTCGGTGGCCCGGCCGGTCGCGCTCTGGATCGCGGTGATCTGACCGCCGATCTCCTCGGTAGCGCGGGTGGTCTGGCCGGCCAGCTCCTTGACCTCGGCCGCGACGACCGCGAAGCCGCGGCCCGCCTCGCCGGCCCGGGCCGCCTCGATCGTGGCGTTGAGCGCCAGAAGGTTGGTCTGGGCGGCGATCGACGAGATCGTCGTCACGGCCGCCCCGATCTGCTCGGAGGCGGTGCCGAGCTCGGCCATGGCCGAGCCGCTGGCCTCGGCCTCGCGGGCTGCGTGGGTGGCGACCTCGTTGGAGCGCAGCACCTGGCGCTGGATCTCGTGGAGCGAGGAGACCATCTCCTCGGCGGCCGAGGCCACCGTCTGCACGTTGACCGAGGTCTGCTCGGCGGCGGCGCTCGAGGCCACGGCCTGCCGGTTCGTGGTGTCGGCGACGTCGGTCATCGCCCGGGCGGTGGCGTCGAGTTCGGTGGCCGCCGAGGTGACGATCTCGAGCGAGCGGGCGATCGTGTGCTGGAAGCCCTTGACCAGGGCGTCGACCCGGTCGGCCCGGCGCTGGCGGGCGGATTGCTCGGCGGCCTGGGCCGCCTCGAGGTCGAGGCGGACGACGGCGTTGTCGCGGAACACCGCTACGGCGCGGGCCATGTCGCCGATCTCGTCGCGGCGGGTCAGGTCCGGGATCGCCGATGCGATGTCGCCGTTCGCCAGGCCGGTCATCCGCCGCGTCGCCCGGTCGATCGGTCGGACGAACGAGCGCGCCGAGACGAAGACCGCGGCGAGCACGAGGGCGAGGATCAGGGCCGAGGTCACGATCATCATGTTCAGCGCCGAGCGCGCGCCGGCGAGGGCCGCGTCGTGCGGAATGGTCATGACGACGTGCCAGCGCTCCGTCATACCCGGGAAGCGCACCGGCACGGCCGAGACGAAATCGCGCGACCCATCCGGGTTCCGGTGCAGCTCGACGACCGGGCCGTCGGCGCGGTCGGACGCCTGGACGAGCCTGGCGACCTCCGGACGCTCGATGGGCTTGCCCAGGAGCGCGGCGTCCGGATTCGCGACCCAGGAGCCGCCGGCCGCGATCGTGATCCGCCCGACGCCCAGGGGGGCGAGGCCGGCGGCGAAGGCCTGGAGCTGGGCGAGGCCCATGTCGACGCCCGCCATGCCGATGGCCGCACCGGCCTTGTTGCGCACGACGCCCACGGCCGTCGTCATCAGCACGCTTTTGCCGTCGACGGTGTAGGCGTAGGGCGTCAGAACCCGCGGCCGATTCTCCCTCACCGGCTTGTCGTACCATTCCTCGACGCCGTCGGCCGCCGTCATGCCGAGCTTCTCGATGCTCGCCGCCCCGTCCGGCTTCCGGAAGGCGTAGGGAATGAACCGGCCGAGCTCGCCGTCCTTGCGGTCGAAGGCCCCCGGTTCCATGCCGACCGACAGCCCGAAAATGTCGGGATTGCGGTCGATCACGACCTTCATCATCTGCTCGACCGCCTGGCGGTCGGGCGATCCCGATGCGACGAAGCCGGAGACGGCGTTCGCCACCGTGGCGGCCACCGCCGATCCCTCGACGATCCTGAGCGAGACGTCGTTGGCGTAGCGGTCGAGGAGGGTCTTCATCTCCCGGTCGGCCGCGTCCTCCGACGACCGGTACATGAAGTACGAGCCGCTGAGCGTGACGGTCGCCATCGCGACGATCGTGACGAGGCCGCCACCGAGCGTCAGGCGCGACTTTATGCTTCTGAGCTTGGGCATCGTGCGATCTCGAGGGTAGAATACAAGCCGCGCCGGCGCCGGGCCCGCGTGGTGCGCAGTCGCGTCATCATCGAATTCTGCACCTGCAGTGTTAATGATGGATTATGAATTGCTTGTTTGCGTTCGCGAGAGGCCGTGCGGCACGATTTAACGTGTGAGTGGGCCATCGTTTCGTTTCGTCAAGCCGTCACGAATGCGGGCGCCGATCGAAGTTTCCCCCGCTTTGTCATGCCTTGCCTTGGGTCGTCGCGGCATGAGGACGACGGCCGATCCCGGCTGCACTTGCGACGCGCGAAGGCCACACCCGGCCCTCGGTCGGACGTGGCGCGAGGCGGAGCCGCGGGCCCGGGGGCGGACGACTACCTGAAGAAGCCCAGGATGCCGGCCGGCTCCGAATAGATGCCGGGCGTCGCCGTCGAGAGCTGCCAGGTGATCGAGCCGATGACCGCGTTGCCGCACCAGCGCGAGGTGCCGCCGTTGGAGAAGCCCTGCAGGTCCCCGGTGAGCGCGAAGCATTCCCGCTTGTCCAGGCCGGCGGTGTGGTAGCGCAGGTCGAGCAGGAGGTTCTTGTAGGCATAGGAGACGCCGACGTTGCCGTACCAGTAGCTCGGCAGGTTGAACGAGTTGAAGCGTCCAATATCGGCGTTGAAGCCGGTAGTGGAGTTCTTCGCGCTCGTCAGCGCGAAGTGGCCGACCTCGCCCGAGATGGTGAGGCCGCCGACGAGGGAGGCCGGCAGCGTCGGGAACATGTCGGGCGACAGCGTATAGGCGACGTTGCCCGCCGCGTAGGTGCTGATCGCGTGCGTCCCGAAGAAGTTCGGCGAGTGGAACAGGGCCGCGCCGAGCACCAGGTTGTCGTTGTAGGCGTAGGAGACCTTGCCGCCGCCCTCGTAGAAGTCCGAGTTCGCGGTCGTGGCGTAGAACGGGGTGCCGGTGGTGTCGACCAGGAAGGCGCGACGCTCGTTCGGGTAGTTGTAGTAGTAGATCGCCAGGTCGAAGGTGAACTTGTCGAATTTCGGCCGGATGCCGGCGATCAGGTCGAACTCCATGTCGGGCCGGGTCGGCAGGCGGGTCTGGTAGGTCGCCATCCCGGTATAGAGCAGGTTGTCGAAGTACTGCGCCTCGAAGAAGGTCTGCACGCTGCCGCGGCGGTCCGACTGGCTCACGCCGCGGAAGTTGTAGTCGGTCTGGTAGCGGGCGCCGAGGGAGAAATCGATGACCGGCTTCGGCCCGGCCGCCGCCGGAACCTCGGCCGGCGGCGCCGGCGGGTCGGCCGCGATCGCGGCCCCGCCGAGAGCGGGGGCGAGCAGGAATCCTGCCGCGAGGGAGAGCGCTCTGGCGGTCGTGACGGGGCTCATGGTCTTCCGGGCTCGCTCGTTCGGTCGTTGCAGGTCTGTCATCCGGGGGTGGGCGTCCGCCCCGCCGGCCGGATCGTCCGCGGGACGGGCGGTCGCGCGGGGACCGCCGGGGACCCTCCCCCCGCCCCTGCCGGGGACGGGGGGCGGTCGGGTGCGTCGCGAAAAAACGGGGTCTGTCCGCTTGGGCCCGCCGTTAGGCGAGTTCGCCCGCGGCGCGGCCGGGCACGGCCGCGCGCTGACGGCGCCGGATCAGCATGGTTGCCCCGGTGCCGGCGGCGATCACGAGGGCGAAGATCACGAAGATCTGCAGGTTGTAGACGACGAGCGCGACGAAGCAGACCGCCGCCATCACCAGGGCCGCCAGCGGCGCCGCCGGGTAGAGCGGCGCGCGGTACGGGCGGGCGAGGCCCGGCTCGGTGCGGCGCAGCCGGAACAGGGCCGCCATGCTGACGATGTACATCGTCAGCGCCCCGAACACCGCCATGGTCACGATGCTGGCGGTGAGCGACTGTCCGGCGATGCTGACGAGGTTGTCGCTGTAGATCGCCGCGATGCCGACCGCGCCGCCGGCGAGCGTCGCGAGGTGCGGCGTCTGGAAGCGCGGGTGCAGCCGGGCGAACAGGGCGGGCAGGAAGCCGGCCCGGGCGAGGGCGAAGATCTGCCGGCCGTAGCCCATGATGATGCCGTGGAAGGAGGCGACGAGGCCGAACAGGCCGAGCCAGACCAGCATGTGGAGCCAGCCGCTCGATTCGCCGACGACGCGCTTCATCGCCTGCGGCAGCGGATCGTTGAGGTCGGCGAGCGACTTCCAGTCGCCGGCGGCGCCGGCAAACAGCATCACCCCGAAGGCGAGCGCGGTCAGCGTCAGGACGCCGGTGATGTAGGCGACCGGGATCGTGCGCTTGGGGTCCTTGGCCTCCTCCGCCGCCATGGCGACGCCCTCGATCGCGAGGAAGAACCAGATCGCGAACGGCACCGCGGCGAACATGCCGCCGATGGCGGCGGTGCTGAATGTGTCCTGGCCGGCCCAGCCGCCGGCGACGAAGTTCGAGATGCTGAAGGCCGGGGCGACGACGCCCATGAAGACCAGCAGCTCGCCGACCGCCAGCACCGTCACCACCAGCTCGAAGGTGGCGGCGATCTGCACCCCGACGATGTTGAGGCCCATGAAGATGATGTAGGCGCCGAGCGCGGCGTGCTTCGGGTCGAGGCCCGGATACTGCACGTTGAGGTAGGCGCCGATGGCGAGCGCGATCGCCGGCGGGGCGAACACGAACTCGATCAGGGTGGCGAAGCCCGCGATGGCCCCGCCGGTCTCGCCGAAGGCGCGCAGCGCGTACGCGAAGGGACCGCCCGCCTGCGGGATCGCGGTCGTCAGCTCGGTGAAGCTGAAGATGAAGGCGATGTACATCACCGCGACCAGCGCCGTGGTGATCAGGAAGCCCAGGGTCCCCGCCTGGGCCCAGCCGTAGCTCCAGCCGAAATACTCTCCGGAGATCACCAGGCCGACGGCGATGCCCCAGAGATGGAAGGCGTTCAGCCCCTTGTGCAGGTTGACGGGTGCTTCGGACATGATGGTTCCCCTATGTCATTTGATGGTTGATTTTCCGTTTTCGTTACCTGTTAACCTCAGGAGCCCGTGATCCTGTATGCGCCGGACTGCGTATCCAGGGCGGCCGGCATGTCGTCCTTCAGGCCGACGCCGGACAACTTCCGGTTTGCTGCTTCGCGGGCCAGCCATCCGAGCTTGCGGGCGGCCTGCTCGGCGCTCAGGCCGCCGTTCGGATGGATGTTCGAGATGCAGTTGCGCTCGGAATCCTGCCGGCCCGGCCGGGGGGCGTAGGTCAGGTAGATCCCGAGGCTGTCGGAGACGGTGAGGCCCGGCCGCTCGCCGACGATCATCACGCACAAGGCCACGCCCAGGCGCTCGGCCACGTCGTCGCCGAGCGCCACCCGCCCCTGCGTCGCCACGACGACCGGGGCGAGGCGGAACCCCGCCAGCGCCGCCGCGCAGGCATGGACCAGCGACGCCGCGTGGGCCTGCACGCCGGTGGCCGACAGCCCGTCGGCGACCACGATGGCGATCTCGGCCGGCGCGATCCCCGCGAAGGCGGCATGGCTCTCCGGGGCGAGCACCCGGCCGAGATCCGGGCGCCGCAGGTAGGTGGCGCGGTCGGGGGCGTTGCTGGCGACCCGGAGCGTCGGCAGCGGCTCCAGGGCCCGGCACAGCGCCTCGGTGTCGAGGGCATCGTGGACGGCGTCCCGGGCAAGGGCGTGGGCGTACTGGAACTCCAGCACGGCGCGCATCGGGATGGCGTTCCCGGTCCGCCCGAGGCCGATGCGGGCCGGCGTCAGCGTCCGCAGCAGCGCCCACGGATCGGCGGCGGGCGCGGTGCCGGGGCGCTCGGCCGGGGCCCGCTCGTCGTCGCGCCGGCTCATGCCACGCGCCCGCCGACGATCTGGCGCACGAAGCGGGCCTCGAGCGGCGCCGGCCGGCGGGCGCCCCCGCCCGTCACCCCCGGTCTCGGCGAGCCAGGCCTCGAATTCGGGGGCCGGGCGGACCCCGAGCAGCGAGCGCAGGTAGAGGATGTCGTGGAACGACAGGCTCTGGTAGTTCAGCATCACGTCGTCGGAGCCCGGCACCGCGATCAGGAAGGTACAGCCCGCCGCCGTGAGCAGCGTCATCAGGTCGTCCATGTCGTCCTGGTCGGCCTCGGCATGGTTGGTGTAGCAGACATCGCAACCCATCGGCAGTCCGAGCAGCTTGCCGCAGAAATGGTCTTCGAGTCCGGCCCGGATGATCTGCTTGCCGTCGTAGAGATATTCGGGGCCGATGAAGCCCACCACGGTGTTGACGAGGAGCGGCGCGAAGGCGCGGGCGACCGCGTAGGCGCGGGTCTCGACGGTCTGCTGGTCGACGCCGTGATGGGTGCCCGAGGACAGGGCCGAGCCCTGGCCGGTCTCGAAATACATCGCGTTCTGCCCGACCGTGCCCCGGTCGAGGGTGCGGGCGGCGTCGTGGGCCTCGCGCAGCACCGCGAGGTCGACCCCGAAGCCGACGTTGGCGGCCTGCGTGCCCGCCACCGACTGGAACACCAGGTCGACCGGTGCGCCCCGGTTCATGATCTCGATGCAGTTGGTGACGTGGGTGAGCACGCAGGTCTGCGTCGGGATCCGGTACTCCTGACGCAGCGTATCGAGCATGTCCATCAGGGCGACCGCGTTGGAAACGTTGTCGGTGGCAGGATTGATGCCGATCACGGCGTCGCCGACGCCGTAGAGCAGGCCGTCGAGGGTGCTGGCGGCGATGCCGCGCGTGTCGTCGGTCGGGTGGTTGGGCTGGAGCCGGGTGGCGAGCCGCCCCTCGAGCCCGAGCGTGGTGCGGAACGCGGTGACGACCCGGCACTTCCTCGCGACGCCGATCAGGTCCTGGTTGCGCATCAGCTTCGACACCGCCGCGACCATCTCGGGCGTCAGGCCCGGGGCGAGGGCGGCGAGGGCGGCGGCATCGGCCGCGTCCGAGAGCAGCCAGTCGCGGAACTCGCCGACCGTGAGCGAGGACACGGGCGCGAAGGCCCCCCGGTCGTGGGTGTCGACGATGAGGCGCGTCACCTCGTCGTCCTCGTAGGGGACGACGAGGTCCTCCAGGAAGGTCTTGAGCGGCAGGTCGGCGAGGGCGAAGCGGGCGGCCATGCGCACCTTGGCGCTCCCGGCGGCGAGGCCCGCGAGCCCGTCGCCGGATTTCGGCGCCGAGGCGGCGGCGAGCAGGGTTCTCAGATCCGCGAAGCCGTGCCGTTCGCCCCCCAGCGTGCAGTGATAACGTGCCATGGCGGTGCCCCTCACCTCAGGCGCGCCGTAACGGAACGAAACCATGTCCGACGTTACGGTGAAGCAGGCATGTGTTTTAGCACCTCGCCCGTCAGTCCGGATTGACAGCGGAATCCGGAAAACTGACAGATCGCGACAAAGGCGGACGTTCTCGACCTCGTCCGGGGCCGGTCGCCACGCCGACGACCGGAACGATCCGAGAAACGGTCCAGGACATGCATGTCGAGGACATGCTCGAGGGCTTCGCCAGAGGTCTCTCGCCCGAGGTCTTTTGGAGGAGACCGCCCGCATGGCCGCCCTCGCCCCCGCCGCCGGCACGCCGAAGCTCCTGTCCGCCGCCGCGACGGGGCTGGCGGGCTTCATCGAATCGCGCCGGCTCTGCCTGGACACGATCCTGGGTCACGCCGGGATCGACCAGGCCAGCCTTTCCGACCCGGTGGCGCCGCTGAGCCTCGACGGGTACTGCACCGTCCTCGACCTCGCGGCCCGGCGCTCCGGCGACGACGATTTCGGCCTCGCCTACGGCCAGCAGTTCCTGCCGAGCCATCTCGGCCTCATCGGCTACATCGCGCTATCGTCGGACAACGCCCTGCACGCGGCCGAGAATCTCGCCAGCCACTTCCGCTTTCACCAGCAGGAAACCTCGACCGAGCTGATCTTCCGCAATCCGTTCTATCACCTGACCTATCGGATCGACGATTCCCGCATCGCCCACCGCAGCCAGGACGCGGTGCTGACGCTCGGCATGTTCTGCAACGTTTTCCGGCACTGCGCCGGCCGGGACTGGTGCCCGGACGAGGTCCACCTCGAACATGCCAGGACCGAGAACTGGCGCAGCATCGAGGCCGCCTTCGGTGCGCCGGTCCGCTTCGAGAGCCGGACCAACGCCCTGCTGTTTCGGCCGGAGAGGGCCGTCGCCGCGATGCCGCAGGCGGACCCGGCCCTGCTGCGGCTCATGTGCCACAACATCAAGACCCTGGGCTTTCGCAAGCCGGCGCAGTCCGTCGCCGCATTGGCCGAGGACTACATCCGCCGGAACATCGCCAGCGGCTCGGTCTCCCTCGAGGGAGCCAGCCGCGTCCTGCACATGCCCGCGCGCATGCTGCAGCGGCGCCTCGTCGAGGAGAATGCCAGCTTCGCCGACCTCGTCGAGCAGGTCCGCCGGGTGGAGGGGCGCCGGACGCTGCTGGAGGGCAAGCTCGACATCGCGCAGATCGCCTACGACCTTGGCTATTCGGAACCGAGCGCCTTCGTGCGCGCCTTCAGCCGCTGGTTCGGGATCTCGCCCCTGCGCTTCCGCAAGATGCATCGGATCGAGGGCGGTCGATCCCGCCTCCAGTGAGCGCGCGGGGGCCGCGTCCCACGCCTTCCCGGATCGCGACGCGGAGCCGGGGCACTCGAGCGGACCGCCCTGCTTGCCGCCGCTCGTCTCGACCCGATCCTCGCGACGACTGCGACTCGCCGCCGCTCTCGGCGATACCGTGCATCGTGCACGCGCCGTCATCGTAATCAGCATCGTTTCTCGAGATTCAAGATCGCCCTCCATATGGGGAAGCCGATCGAGGTCTGGTGAGAAACTCTTTCAAGCTCCGTGCAACTGCACGCCATTATACGGTATACCGCCAATCAATAGAGTTGCCTGGGATGCGGTGATCATTCGGTGAATTGCCTGCCGACTCGGCAGCTGAGCGCCGAATGGGCAGTTTTATAGCAAAATTAATCGATGTTTAAGAATTTCCAGGTCCTCATGACGCTCCCATCCTCAGGGCGCTCGTCATGCTCTCGAACCTCACCATCCGGGTGCGCCTTGTCGCCTCGCTTGCCCTCCTGCTCGTCCTGACCGTGGGACTGGGCGGCTTCTGCTATTACCGGCTCGGGGAGCTGCGCGTCGCGGTCGCCGAACTCAGCGGCAACGCGCTTCCGTCGACCCGGGTCGTCGGCCGCCTGGCGACCGATTTCGAGACGCTGCGCAGCCGCCAGCTCGCCTACCTGCTTTCCAGCGAGCAGCGGCGGCCCGCCTCACTCGGTCGCCTGCGCGAGACCATGACGGCGATCGACGCCGATCTCGCGGAGTACGAGCGCTATGTCAGCCCGGGCGAGGAAGACCTTTGGGAGGCGATCCGCAAGACCGTCCCGGCCTATTCCAAGATGGGCGAGGAATACCTGCGCCGCCTGAGCGCCGGCGACGAGAAGGGCGGGTCCGACTACCTCCTCGACGGCATGCTGCCGACGCTGAACGCCGCCCGCGCCGCCCTCAAGGCCGTTGTCCAGTTCAACGACGCCCACGGCCGCAAGGCCGCCGCGACCGCCGATGCCCTCGGCGACGGCGCGCGTCTCGCGATCGCGGTCGTGCTCGCCCTCGTCGTCACGGTCACGCTCGCCGTCTCGTGGATGGCGGTGACGTCCATCTCGGTGCCGATCCGGCGCATGGCGGGCGTGATGCGGGTGGTGGCCGAGGGCGACATCGCCGCCCCGGTGCCGAATGCCGGCGAGCGCAGCGAGCTCGGCGAGATGGCCGCCTCCCTCCAGGTGTTCAAGGACAACCTCGCTCGCACCCGCGCGCTCGAGGAGGAGACGGCGCTCGCCCGCGCCTCGGCCGAGGAGCAGCGCCGGCGCGCCATGCGCGAGATGGCCGACGGCTTCGAGGCCGCGGTCGGCGGCGTCATCGGCATGGTGGCCTCCGCGGCCACCGAGCTGCAGGCGACCGCCAGTTCCATGAGCGGCACCGCCGCCGAGACCGCGGCGCAATCGACAGCCGTCGCGGCCGCCGCCGAGGAGGCCGCCTCGAACGTCGGCACCGTGGCGGTGGCGGCCGAGGAGCTCGGCGCCTCGGTCCAGGAAATCAGCCGCCAGGTCGGCGGCTCCGCGGATCTGGCCCAGCGCGCCGTGGCCGAGGCCGACCGGACCGGCGTTCAGGTGCAGGAGCTGAGCGCCGCCGTCTCGCGGATCGGCGACGTGGTCGGCCTGATCTCGTCGATCGCCGAGCAGACCAACCTGCTGGCCCTGAACGCCACCATCGAGGCGGCCCGTGCCGGGGCCGCCGGCAAGGGCTTCGCGGTGGTGGCCGGCGAGGTGAAGGCGCTGGCCGGGCAGACCGCCAAGGCGACGAGCGAGATCTCGGAGCAGATCGTGCGCATCCAGGCCTCGACCGGCCAGGCGGTGTCCTCGATCGAGGGGATCACCGGGCGGATCCGGGAGATCAACGCGGTGGCGGCCTCGATCGCGGCGGCGGTGGAGCAGCAGGGCGCGGCGACGCAGGAGATCGTCCGCAACGTCTCCCAGGCGGCCATCGGCGCCGGCGAGGTCACGGGCAACATCGCCGGGGTGGCGGGGGCGGCCGAGGAGACCGGGGCGGCGGCAAGCCAGGTGCTCTCGGCCTCCTCCGAACTGTCGCGCCAGTCCGAGCACCTGACCGCCGAGGTCGCGCGCTTCCTCGCGACGGTGCGGGCGGCCTGACGCGGGGCCGGTGCAATCCCGGCGATCGCCGCGTCGGACCCGTGCCGGCGGCGATCGCCGTCCACCCGGCCCAGGACGATACGCCGTCTTTTCGGGCGATCGTCCCTCCGGGTGAGCCGAGCGATGACGGGTCGCGGCACGGCAAACGCCGCACGAACCCCTCATCCGCGCTTAGCGATTCCGCAATGCCTCTACGTCAAGGTTGTGTCAGAAGGCACAACCGCAATCGTTGGGTCATGAAACGCCGAAAGCCGCCGCCGCTCCGTCGCCACCCGGCCGGCCGTCCCGCCTCGATCCGGCTCCGGAGCGGCACCCGATGATCGCGGATCCGGCGGCGCGCGTCACGCGCTGGCTGCGGTCGTCCCGCGCCTGGGTCGTGGTCGGGATCCTGGCTCCCCTCGGCCTGGTCGCCGTGTGCGGGCTGATGCTGCTCGACCTGCGCCGGGACGCCTGGGACAAGGCCGAGCAGACCTCGCGCAACCTGCTCCAGGTCATCGAGCGCGACATCGACCGCAACGTCGAGATCATCGATCTCGCCCTGCGCGCCGTGATCGAGAACATCGCCCTGCCCGGCATCGAGACGATCGATCCCGGGTTGCGCCAGCGCATCCTGTTCGACCGGGCGGTGAACGCCAAGGACCTCGGGGTGATGCTCGTCCTCGACGAGAACGGCGACACCGCCTTCGATGCGGCGCAGTGGCCGGCCCGGCGCCTGAACAACGCCGAGCGCGCCTACTTCCGGGCGCACAAGGCACAGGCCGGCCTCGGGCTCTACATCAGCCGGCCCCTGGTCTCGCAGCTCACCGGCGCGCCGATCCTCGTGCTCAGCCGGCGGATCGACAAGCCCGACGGGTCCTTCGGCGGGGTCGTGCTCGGCAGCCTGTCGCTGTCCTACTTCAACCGCCTGTTCGACCAGATCGAGCTCGGCCGGGCAGGCACGATCAACCTCTTCCTCCACGACGGCACCCGCGTCGTGCGCTATCCCGAGCCCAACGTGGAGCTGGCCCCCAACTTCGCCTTCTCGCCCAACGTCCAGCGCTTCCTGCGCGAGGGGCGCGGCCGCTTCGTCGGCCTGACCCCGAGCGACGGCGTCGAGCGGCTCTACACCTTCACGCAGGTCGGCACCCTGCCGCTCGTCCTCAACGTCGCCCTCTCGACCCGGGAGATCGAGGCCGAGTGGCGCACGAAGGCGATGGTGATCGGCTGCATCGTGATCGTGCTGTGCGGCCTCACCATGGGGCTCTCGCTCCTCGTCGGCGGGGAGCTGCGGCGGCGCAACGCCGTGGAGGCCGAGCTGGCCCGGCTCTCCCGCACCGACGCCCTCACCGCCCTCCCCAACCGCCGCCATTTCGAGGAGGCGTTCGCGCGGGCCTGGGCGGCGGCGGGCGTGGGGGGAGGCCCCGTCGCCCTGCTGGTCGTCGATGCCGACCACTTCAAGCGCTGCAACGATGGCCACGGCCACGCCGTGGGCGACCGGGTGCTGCAGGCGCTGGCCCGCGCCCTCGCGGCGAGCGCGCGGCGGCCGAGCGACGTCGTCGCCCGGGTCGGCGGCGAGGAATTCGCCATCCTCCTGCCGGGCACCGACGCCCCCGGCGGCGCCAACGTCGCCCGGGCGGTGCACGAGGCGGTCGCCGGGCTGGACATCGCGGCGGAAGGCGCGGGAATCGGCCCGGTCACCGTTAGCATCGGGCTCGCAGCCTGCCGGCCGAGCCAGGGCGGCAGCCCGAGCGACCTCTTTCGCCGCGCCGATCGCGCCCTCTACGAGGCCAAGGCCCGCGGCCGCAACCGGACCTGCCGGGCGGGCGCGGCGAGCGATCCCGCCAGCGGGCCCGCGGACCCGGCCTGCGCGCCGGCCGGCGGGACGGCCTGACCGGGCCGGCTCCCGCACCGGCGCCAGGCTCAGCCCAGGGGCAGCCCGTTCCGGCGCTGCAGCGCGCGGATCACCGCGCTGTGGTCGAGGTCGCCGTCGCCCTCGGCGACCATCTCGGAGAACAGCCCGTCGACCAGGGACAGGACCGGGAGCGTCAGGCCCAGCGTCGCGGCGTGCGAGAGCGCCGTGCCGGTATCCTTGACCTGGTACTTGGCCGGACCGCCCGGGGCGAAGTCGCGCTCGATCATCCGCAGGGCGTGCTGCTTGAGGATCGTCGAATCGGCGAAGCCGCCGAGCAGGGCCTCCCGGACCTTGGCCGGGTCGGCGCCGCCGCGCTCGACGAAGGTGATCGCCTCGGCGACCGTGACGATGGTCGAGGCGACGATCGCCTGGTTGGCGAGCTTGGCGAGCTGGCCGCAGCCGGCCGGCCCGACATGGGTCGGACGCCCCATCGCGGACAGCACCGGCTCGGCCCGGGCGAAGGCCTCCGGGCTGCCGCCCGCCATGATCGCGAGCGTGCCGGCGACCGCACCCCGCTCGCCGCCGGAGACCGGGGCGTCGACGTAGAGGAGGCCGGCTTCCGCCGCGGCCGCGGCCTGGCTTTGCGCGGTCTCGACCGGGATCGAGCTCATCACCACGAGGAGGCTTCCGGGCGCCATCGCCGGGAGGACGCCGCCGGGCCCGAGCAGGATCTCGTCGCAGACCGGGCCGGAACTCAGCATGCAGACCACCACGTCGGCGCCCTGCGCCGCCGCCCGCGGGTCGGCGGCGAGGCCCACCCCGTCCTGCGCCAGGGCGGCGGCCTTGTCGGGGGAGCGGTTCCAGGCCCGCACCGCATGGCCGGCCCGGCCGAGATGGCGCGCCATCGGCGCGCCCATGATGCCGGTGCCGAGGAACCCGATCGTCAGGGCCATCAGTCGGCCTCCGCCCCGCTGAGGCTGCGGGCGAGGAAGCGCACCGGACGCTCCTCCTCGATCAGGGCCGGGAAGCCGGCCCGGAACCGGGCGAGGTGCGGGGTCTCGAGATGGGAGTCGAAGGCGGCGCGGTCGTCGTAGACCTCGTAGAACACCACCGCGAGCGGGTCGCTCTCGCTCACCGCGACGTCGAAGGCGCGGCAGCCGGGCTCGTCGGCGACGGAGCGGCGGGCGTCGTCGTGGGCAAGCGCGAGGAAGGCGTCGAGGGAGCCGGGCTTCACCCGGAACTCGGCGATGACCACGAAGGGCCGGGAAGAGGACACGAAGGGCCCGGAAGAGGACATGGCGGATCCCGATCGAGGAAGAGAGGCCGGAGGCGGGCAGCGGCGCCGGGGGCCCGGCGCCGCGCGTCCCGTCAGGCCGCCTGGGCGGCCGTAGCCTGCCGGGTGGTCTCTTCCATCTGGCGGCGCAGGGCCACCACGTCGAGGTCGGCGACCAGCTCGACGTCGTCGACGCTCACGATCTGGTCGCGGGCGACCGGGCGCTTGAGCTTGACGTTGTGGGCGAGGCCGATCGGCAGGGCGCCGAGCGCCAGGCTCTTCGAGGCGGGAATCGCGTTCGCCCACACCGCGTAGCCGCCCTCGCCGTCCAGCATCTCGCCGGGCTTGAGGTCGCGCTTGGCGGTCGCCACCGCGTCGCCGCGGAACTCCTTCGAGCAGCCGGTCGGCTCGTTGCGCAGCACCGCCGACAGCACGCTGATGCTGGTCTCCAGCCCGATCATGTGGAACGGGCGCCACATCGAGCCGTACCAGCCCGACGGATCGGTGAGCAGGCCGTACTGCTTGAAGCAGGCCTTGGTGTACTCGCTGGTCGCCTTGAAGGTGACGAACACGCCGTAGCGGATGTTGTTGAACACCTCGCGGCCGTCCGGCTCCTGGCTCGCCGCGATGTCGACGAGGCCCGAGCGCGGCAGGCGGCCGCCGTCGGCGACGGGGCGGAACACCCGGGCGAGGTCCTGCAGGCCGGTCGGCGGGAAGGCGAGGCCGTCGTCCGGGCAGTCGAGCCCGGTGCCGTTGGCCACCGCCGCCATCTCGATCGCCGCCTTGGTGCCGTCGGTGAACGAGTTGTACATCTTCGGGTTGAAGTCGCCCTTCTTCACCTCCTCCTCGGACCAGCCGAAGAAGCCCCACACGGTGTCCGGGGTGGAGTAGCGGTAGCGCGGCTCGAAGTTCATGCCCTTGCCGGCCGAGGTCAGCTCGAAGCCGCAGGAGCGGGCCCAGTCGACCAGCTCGCAGATGATCGCCGGCTGGTCGCCGTAGGCCATCGAGTAGACGACGCCCTGGCGGCGGGCGCGCTCGGCGAGCAGCGGGCCGCACAGCACGTCGGCCTCGACGTTGACCATCACGACGTGCTTGCGGGCGTCGATCGCCTGGATGGCGTGGCGGATGCCGGCGATCGGGTGGCCGGTCGCCTCGATGATGCACTCGATCTCGTCGCAGGCGCTGAGCGCGGCGGCATCGGCGGTGACGAAGGTGCGGCCGCTCTTGACGGCGTCGCCCATCGAGGTCGCCGAGTAGCGCTCCTCGGGCCAGTCGACGCGGGCGAGCGATGCGCGGGCGCGGCCGACATCGAGATCGGCGACCGCGACGACGTGCATGCCCTCGATGCGCTGGGCCTGGGCCAGGACCATCGAGCCGAACTTGCCGGCGCCGATCAGGCCGACGCGGACCGGACGGCCGGACGCGGCACGGGCGAGGAGCAGGGTGGAGAGATTCATCGGTTTCCTCCTGGGCCGACCGGCTCTTGTCCGCTCGTGCAGGAGGGAGCGGGGCCGGTCTCGGCGCGATCCCGGCGCGGTCGTGAACCGCCCGCCGGGATCTGACGCCAGGACGCTAGAAGCGGGCTCCGTGAAGGACAATCCAGATTTACGAGGCGACCGTGAAGCGGCTCTAAAGCGTTGTCAGCGCGTCGCGCTCCGTCGCCCAGGCGTCGCGCTCGCGCCGGATCCAGTCGAGGAAGGCCCGGACCTTGTGCAGGCGCAGGTGGTCCGGCGGGCACGTCACCCACTGGGTCACGACGGTGACCCGCGGCGGGTCGGCGAGCGGGCAGGCGAGGCGCCCGGCCCGCAGGTCGCCCCACAGCATCAGGTCGCTCTCCAGCGCGATGCCCAGCCCGCCGGCGGCGGCGTCGATCGCCATGTGGGTGCGGTCGAACAGGAGGCGGCGCCAGCGCGGGGCGGGCGCGATCCCGGCGCGGGTGAACCAGTGCGGCCATTGCACCTGCGACTTCACCGAGTGGATCAGCAGGTGCCGGGGAAGGTCGCCGGCCGCGAGGCTGCCGGGTGCGGCGAGCGAGGGGGCGCAGACCGGCCGGAAGCTCTCCTCCACCAGCCCCTCGACGAACAGGCCCGGCCAGCCGCCGGTGCCGTGCCGGATCTCGATGTCGACGTTCTCCTTCTGGAACGCCGTCGGCTCGTTGGTGCCGTCGAGGCGCAGCTCGATGTCGGGATGCGCGGTGATGAAGGAGGAGAGCCGCGGCAGCAGCCACTTCGTCGACAGGCTCGGGGTCGCCCGCACGGTCAGCGTCGTCATCGAGCGGAAGCCCTGGATGCGCTGCGTCGCCTCCATGATCCGGTCGATCTCGGACCCGATCATCTCGAAGTAGCGCTCGCCGGCCTCGGTCAGCACGATGGCGCGGCCGGACTTGCCGATCAGCGCGGTGCCGAGGGCGAGCTCGAGGGACTGGACCTGCTGGCTCACCGCCGAGGGCGTGACGCCGAGATCCTCCGCCGCCCGGGTAATGCTGCCGGAGCGGGCGACGGCGTGGAAGACCGTGATGGCGCGAAGCGGGACCGACATCCCCATGGTTTAGCGCCACTACACGAAACTGCAAATAATCTGGATTGTCCTACATCGACGCGGTTCCTACTCTCGGCAGCCAAGCGAGACGAGACGCTCCGCACGACGTCGGTTCGTCCGAGGTAAGACGAGGCACCGGATCCCCTCTCCTGCCTCAGGCAGGCGGATCCGCCCCCTCTCCTCCCCGGACGGCCCCGCGACGGCAGGAGCGCCGACAGGGAGGAAGCAGCCGGCACGGCCCCCCGCCGCCGTCGCGTCACGCCTCCTTCCGTCTCGACCCAACGATGCCGCACCGCGACCCACGCGGATGACGGCGCGACGGAGGAAACCGATGACGTCCACCCCCGATTCCAAGCAGGGCCCCTCGCGCCGCCTGTTCCTGGCCGGCGCCGCCGCCGTCCCGCTCGTGGCGATCCGTACGCAGCCGGCGCGTGCCGCCGAGTTCAACTACAAGCTCGCCACCGGCCAGTCCCTGACCCAGCCGATCAACGCCCGGCTCGACCAGGCCTGCCAGCGCATCCGCGAGGCCTCGGGCGGGCGGATCGAGCTGAAGTTCTTTCCGGCAAGCCAGCTCGGCTCCGACACCGACCTGATCACCCAGGTCCGCACCGGCGGCATCGAGTT
This sequence comes from Methylobacterium sp. ap11, assembly GCF_900110515.1. Taxonomy (NCBI): domain Bacteria; kingdom Pseudomonadati; phylum Pseudomonadota; class Alphaproteobacteria; order Hyphomicrobiales; family Methylobacteriaceae; genus Methylobacterium; species Methylobacterium sp. ap11. The sequence continues at coordinate 40,962 of NZ_FOEB01000009.1, forward strand.
CCTCAACATCGCCGGCTCGGTGATCTCGACGGTGGCCTCGGGTGCCGCGATCACCAATGTGGGCTTCGCCTTCTCCGACTACGACCACGTCTGGCGCGGCGTCGACGGGCCGGTGGGCGCCTATGTCCGCACCCAGATCGAGAAGGCCGGCCTGATCGTCGCCGCCAAGGCCGCCGACAACGGCTTCCGCCAGATCACCTCGAACGCCAAGCCGATCAAGACGCCCGACGACCTCAAGGGCTACCGCATCCGCGTGCCGGTGGCGCCGATCTTCACCTCGCTGTTCTCGAGCCTCGGGGCGAGCCCGACCTCGATCAACTTCAACGAGCTCTACACCGCGCTGCAGACCCGGCTGGTCGACGGCGAGGAGAACGGCCTCGTCACGATCGAGGCCGGCAAGCTCTACGAGGTGCAGAAGTACCTCACCGAGACCAACCACATCTGGGACCCCTTCTGGATCGTCGCCAACCGGCGCGCCTTCGGCAAGCTGCCCGACGCGCTCCAGGAGATCGTCCGGCGCGAGCTCGACCGGGCCGCGATGGAGGAGCGCGAGGACGTCGCGCGCCTGACCGGCACCCTCAAGGGCCAGCTCGCCTCCCGCGGCCTGGTCTTCGAGACCGCCGACAAGGCCGCCTTCCGCAAGAGCCTGACCCAGGCCGGCTTCTACCGCGACTGGAAGGAGAAGTTCGGGGCCGAGGCCTGGAAGGCGCTCGAGGCCGTCACCGGGGAACTGGCATGAGCGCCGTGGCCGACATCCACGGGCGGCCGGCCGCCGCGCTCCCGACCGACTGGCTGTCCTCCGCCGAGCGGGCGCTCCGCCTCGCCGTCGAGGTGCCGGCGGCGGCCCTCGTCGCCGCCGAGGCGGTGATCCTGTTCGCCGGCATCGTCTCGCGGGCGATCGGGCATTCGATCATCTGGAGCGATGAGCTCGCCTCGATCCTGTTCCTGTGGCTCGCGATGCTCGGCAGCGTCGTGGCGGTGCAGCGCGGCGAGCACATGCGGCTGACCTTCGTGGTCGGCGCGCTCTCGCCGCGGGCGCGGGCCTGGTGCGAGGCCCTGGCCATCGGGGCGATCTTCGCCTTCCTGGCGCTCCTCCTGCACGCCGCCTACGACTACACCGAGGACCAGTCCTTCGTGGAGACGCCGGCGCTCGGCTGGTCCGGCACCGTGCGGGCGCTCGCGGTGCCGGTCGGCTTCGTGCTGGCGCTCCTGTCCTGCGGCCTGCGCCTCGCCCGCCACCGGATCACCGACCTGCTCGGGGTCGGTGCGGTGCTGCTCGGCGTCGTGGCGCTCCTCGCCCTCGCGGCGCCGGCGCTGGCCGGCATCGGCAACTGGGCGCTGCTGGTGTTCTTCGTCGGGCTCCTCGGCGTCGGCATCCTGGCCGGCGTGCCGATCGCGTTCTCGTTCGCGCTCGCGACCTCCGCCTACCTTCTCACCACCACCTCGACGCCGCTCACCATCGTGGTCGGCCGGATGGACGAGGGGATGAGCAGCCTGATCCTGCTCGCGATTCCCCTCTTCGTGCTGCTCGGCCAGCTCGTCGACGCGACCGGGATGGCCCGGGTGATGGTGGCGTTCCTCGCCTCGCTGCTCGGCCACGTGAAGGCCGGCATGTCCTACGTGCTGCTCGGCGCGATGCTGCTGGTCTCGGGCATCTCGGGCTCGAAGACCGCCGACATGGCGGCGGTGGCGCCCGTGCTGTTTCCCGAGATGCGCAAGCGCGGGATGAAGGACGGCGAACTGCTCTCGATCCTCGCCGCCTCGGGGGCGATGAGCGAGACGATCCCGCCCTCGATCGTGCTGATCGCCATCGCGTCGGCGACCGGCGTCTCGATCGCCGCCCTGTTCACCGCCGGCATCCTGCCGGCCCTGGTGCTGGCCCTCGTGCTCGCCGCGGTCGCCCGCTACCGCGCCGGCAAGGAGGAGGACGCGGTGGCGATCCCGCGCGCGCCCGCCTCGGTGGTGAAGAAGACCCTGCTCGTCGCGCTGCCCGCCCTGCTGCTGCCGTTCCTGATCCGCACCGCGGTGGTGGAGGGCGTCGCCACGGCGACGGAAGTCTCGACCATCGGCATCGTCTACTCGCTGGTGCTCGGCCTCGTGATCTATCGCGGCGGGCTCAAGCGCAAGGAGATCCTGCCGATGCTGGCGCGGACCGCCTCCCTGTCCGGGGCGATCCTGTTCATCGTCGGGGCGGCGAGCGCGATGGCCTGGGCGCTGACCCAGTCGGGCTTCTCGCACGACCTCGCCCGGGCGATGGCGGCGGTGCCGGGCGGCAAGACCGGCTTCCTGCTGATCTCGGTCGTCGCCTTCATCGTGCTCGGCAGCCTGCTCGAGGGCATCCCGGCGATCGTGCTGTTCGGGCCGCTGCTGTTCCCGATTGCGCACCAGTTCGGGATCCACGAGGTGCATTACAGCATGATCGTGATCCTCGCGATGGGACTGGGCCTGTTCGCCCCGCCCTTCGGGCTCTGCTACTACGCCGCCTGCATCATCGGCGGGGTGGCGCCCGAAGCCGGCATGCGCCGGATCTGGATCTACCTCGGCGCGCTGTTCCTCGGCCTCCTGGTGCTCACCTTCGTGCCGTGGTTCTCGATCGGGTTCCTGTAGCCCACCCCGACCCGAAACGAGAAAGCCCGGACGGGGAGACCCGTCCGGGCTTTCTCATGGGGAAATTGGTCCCCGGGCGGACCGTCCCAGGCAGGCTTCGCGTCGGCGGGCCGACGCTTCGCCCGCTCGGGTTCTCGGGGTCGTCGCCGATCTTGGTCGCGAAACCGGATGCCGATTCCGCGAAATCCGCTCAGAACAGCCCCTCGATCCGCCCCTCGGCGTCGAGATGGATGCCTTCCGCCGCCGGCACCTTGGGCAGGCCGGGCATCGTCATGATCTCCCCGCAGATCGCCACCACGAAGCCGGCGCCGGCCGAGAGGCGGGCGTCGCGCACCGCCACGACGTGGCCGCTGGGGGCGCCCATCAGGGTCGGGTCGGTGGAGAACGAGTACTGGGTCTTGGCCATGCAGACCGGCAGGTCGCCGTGGCCGGCCTGCTCGAAGGCCGCGAGCTTGGCCGCCGCCTTCGATTCCACCTGGATGTCGGCGGCGCCGTAGAGGGTCTGGGCGACGGTGCGGATCTTGGCCTCCAGCGGCATCGCGTCCGGGTAGGCGAAGCGCGGGGCCGCGGCCGGGCCGGAATCGGCCAGGGCCGCCACCGCGTGGGCCAGCGCCTCGGCGCCGGCGCCGCCCTCGGCCCAGTGCCGGCAGGTGATCGCCTCGACGTCGAGCCGGTCGCGGCAGAGCGCCTTGAGCGCCGCGTGCTCGGCCTCGGTGTCGGCGTGGAAGTGGTTGACCGCCACCACCACCGGGGCGCCGAAGCGGCGCACGTTCTCGACATGACGGGCGAGGTTGCCAAAGCCCCGCTCCAGGGCCTCGACGTTCTCGCGGCCGAGATCGGGCTTGGCGACGCCGCCATGCATCTTGAGGGCCCGCACCGTCGCCACGATGACGACCGCGGACGGGCTGAGGCCGGCCTGGCGGCACTTGATGTCGAAGAACTTTTCCGCCCCGAGATCGGCCCCGAAGCCGGCTTCCGTCACCACGTAGTCGCCGAGCTTGAGGCCGGCCCGGGTCGCGATCACCGAGTTGCAGCCATGGGCGATGTTGGCGAAGGGCCCGCCATGGATCAGGGCCGGGCTGCCCTCCAGGGTCTGGACGAGGTTGGGCTGGAGCGCGTCCTTGAGCAGCACCGTCATGGCGCCGGTGGCCTTGAGGTCGGCCAGCGTCACGGCCTTTCGGTCGCGGGTCTCCGCCACGACGATCCGGCCGAGGCGCGCCTCAAGGTCGGCGAGGTCGCGGGCGAGGCAGAACACCGCCATCACCTCGGAGGCGACGGTGATGTCGAAGCCGTCCTCCCGCGGGAAGCCGTTGGCGACGCCGCCGAGGCTCTGGGTGATGGTGCGCAGCGCCCGGTCGTTCATGTCGAGGACGCGCCGGAACGCCACCCGGCGCAGGTCGATGTCGAGGGCGTTGCCCCAGTAGACGTGGTTGTCGATCAGCGCCGCGGCGAGGCTGTGGGCCGAGGTGATGGCGTGGAAGTCGCCGGTGAAGTGGAGGTTGATCGCCTCCATCGGCACCACCTGGGCCTTGCCGCCGCCGGCCGCGCCGCCCTTCATGCCGAAGCACGGGCCGAGCGAGGGCTCGCGCAGGCAGATCACCGTCTTGCGGCCGATCCGGTTGAGCGCGTCGCCGAGGCCCACCGTGGTGGTGGTCTTGCCCTCGCCCGCCGGCGTCGGGCTGATCGCCGTCACCAGGACCAGCTTGCCCTCGGGCCGCGCCTCGAGGCCGCGGATATGGGCGTGGTCGACCTTGGCGATGTGCCGGCCGTACGGGTGGAGCGCGTCCTCGGGGATGCCGATGCGCTCCGCGATGGCGGTGATCGGCTGGAGGGTGGCCGCGCGGGCGATCTCGATGTCGGTCGGCATGGGTCCCGATCGTTGTTCTGGAGCCGGGGGATGACGGCTGGCGTGAGGCGGATTTTAGGCCGGAGGCGCCAGTTTCGAAAAGATCAAATCGCTTGAGCAGGATCCTCAGAAAAATTGAAGATCGCTCCGGCGGTTGCGAACAGGAACCGTCCCGCCCCAGGGGCTTTCGATCGCCGTGCCGCAAGCCCCGTTAGCCATGCCGAACGATCGGCGCGGCCCGGACGCAGACGTTTCACGATTGGCGCCCCAGAGTGACGTCGGGGCGGCGCGGTCACGGAGCGCCGGCCGGGGACGATCGGGACGCGGGGGAACGGGATGGCCTTCTGGCTGCGGGCCGGGCTGGTGATCGGCGCGATCTACTACCTCTCGCCGCTGCGGCTCGGCGAGGCGGCCCTTCCCGGCCATGCCCTGCCCGGCACGGACCGCCCGGCGCCGCTCCCGGCGAGCCCCGGTGAGGTCGCCGGCGCGGCCTTCGCGCACCTGCCCGCCGACCTGCGCGCCCGGGTGGTGGAGACCGCCGCCGTGGAAGCCGGACGGGCTCTGGGCACCGGCCTGCGGAACGCGGCCGCCGAGGCGGCCCGGCCCGCCTCCCGCGATACCCTGACGATGCAGGACCGCCAGGTTCCCTGGCGGGGCGCCGCGGAGCGGGACGGCCGCTGACGGCACGCCCTGCCCGCGAGGTAGGGGGCGGAACCTTGCCGCGGGGCCCCGGTTCCAGATCAAACTCTGACAGCTGACCGTCGCGACGGTCGTCCCGCCCTGCGCGGGCGGTCCCTGGGACGGTGGATTTGCTCAACATCGTCTTTCCGAAGCGCCGAGTCCGAGTCGCAGTGCCCCGCTACTACTTCGATATCATGGACGCGACCCAGAGCGTGCCGGACGAGGCCGGGCTCGATTGCCGCGACCTCGACGAAGCCCACCGCCAAGCCTGCATCCTGATCGCCGACGCGATGACCGGCCCGGAGGCCACCCGGATCGACTGGTGCGCCTGGCGCGTCGAGGTGCGCGACGAGGTCCACGGCCTGGTCTTCACCGTACCGTTCCCGGCGCCGATCGGCTGACGCTTGGGGACCTGGCCGTCGTCTCGTCCCCGGGCGATGCGGTATCGCTCGGGAAGAGGGGCTAACAAACCGTGATCACACTTCTATACTAGTAAGGAGTTACCAGGTTCCGCTCGCTGCGGCGGGCCGGGACGGTTCCGGACCGGCAGGGAAGGGTTGCGATGTCCGAGATCGACGAGGCGGTTCCGCCCGGGCGCGTGGTCGGCGCGCTGGAGGTCCTGCTGCAGACCCCGCCTTTCCTGCGCTCGCCGAAGCTGGCGCGGTTCCTGCGCTTCGTGGTGGAGGAGGAACTGGCCGGGCGCGGCGCCACCATCAAGGCCTACACCATCGCCACGCAGGCCCTGGGCCGGGGCCCCGACTTCGACCCGAGCCTCGATCCCAGCGTGCGCGTCGAGGCCGGGCGACTGCGCCGCGCGCTCGAGGACGTCTATGCCCGGCACGCCGGGGGGATCGACGTCCGGCTCGCGATTCCCGTCGGCGGCTACCGCCCGCGCTTCATCGCCCTCGACGCGGCGCCGGCCCTCGCCGAGATGGCGCCAGATCCCGATCCCGATCCCGAGCCCGACGACGTCCCACCCCCGGTGATGGTGCGGCAGCGCCCGACCGGGGGCATCAGCCCCCGCGGCGAGACGATGATCATCGCGCTCCTCGCCGGCATCCTGCTGGTGCTCTGCATCGACCTCGCGCTGACCGTGAGCGCCCGGTTCGCCCCGGACCCCGCGCCTACGCGAGAGCTCGCGGTGCGGCGGCAGTAGGCAGATTTGGCGAAAGGCGCCGCCGGTTTCGAAGGCGGAATCTGCGACGAACTAAGAGTACGAGCCGCCGGGGCGTCGGCCCACCAACGCAAGTCCGCGTCGAGACGTCAGGTCCAGCGGGTCGCGAACCGGGCGAGGTCGGTCGCGGTGTCGAAGGCGACCACGCCGAGCGTGCGGGTTTCCTCGGGCCAGCCCGGAAACGGCACGTAGGTCACCGCGCGCCGGCTGTAGCGGGTGGTGGGGGCTTGCGTACCGGCCCAGTCGCGCACCTCCGCTGCCAGGGCGTCGGGGTCGTCCGGCGCGACGAGGCCGGACCGCTCGCGCAGGGCGATCACGTAGGAGCCGAGATCCGGGTGCTGGTCGCGCAGCACCTTGACGATGTCGATCATGGTCCGGTGGGCCTTGCGGAAACGGGCCGGGCCTTTAGCCCGCCTCGGGTTGCGGCATCGCGGGATCCGATCCCGGCAGTCGCCCGCGACCCCGGGGCCGCGGGCGACGCGACGCGATCAGAAGCTCTGCGGCTCGTTGATCTGGACCACGGGCTGGCCCTTGAAGAAGTTCGGGATGTCTCCGAAGATCTCCTTGCCGTGCGCGGCGCCGGCCTTCTGGAAGTCCTCGAGCGAGCGGAAGGTGAGGAGCGCCATCACCTGGAACGGGGCCGGGCTGCCGTCCGGCGTGCCGCTGGCCTTGACCACCTGGACCTTGTCCAGGCCCATCGACGACCAGCGCTCGCGCACCAGCGGCATGTGGTGCTTGAGGTAGTAGTCGAGGTCGAAGGGCTGGGCGTCGGAGCCGCCCGGATACATCACGCTGACGAGGATCATGGCGTCGGTTCTTCCCCGGCTTCACGGGACCCGTGCTCGGTCCCTGCGCCAGACAGAGCATCCTTCCGGCCCCGGGCGCAAGCGCCCGGCCCGCCGCATCGCCGCCGACCGGGTCTTCCCCCAAAGGCATTTTCGCCGCACGGCATTTCCGCCCCGCAGCATTCTCGCCGGAAGCGTTCACCCCCAGAGCCCCGGCTCCGGCGGGTGGACGAGGCTGCCCTCGAAAAGCAGGCCGGGCTCGCGGTCGCGGGAGAGCAGCAGCGGGCCGTCGAGGTCGACGAAGTCGGCATAGCCCGCGAGCAGCATCGCCGGCGCCATGGCGAGCGAGGTGCCGAGCATGCAGCCGACCATGATCGACAGCCCCCGCGCCTTGGCGGCCTGGGCGAGCAGCAGCGCCTCGGTGAGGCCGCCCGCCTTGTCGAGCTTGATGTTGATCGCGTCGTAGCGGTCGGTCAGGCCGTCGAGCCCGGCGCGATCGTGCAGGCTCTCGTCGGCGCAGATCGGGATCGGCCGGGCGATCGTGCGCAACGCCGCGTCGTCGCCGGCCGGCAGCGGCTGCTCGATCAGCTCGACCCCGGCCGCGACGCAGGCCGCGAGGTTGGCCTCGATCGTCTCCGGGGACCACGCCTCGTTGGCATCGACCACCAGGCGCGAATCCGGGGCACCCCGGCGCACCGCCGCGATCCGCTCCGGGTCGCCGATGCCGCCGAGCTTCACCTTCAGGAGCGGCCGGGCCGCCGCCACATGGGCGGCGGCCGCCATCTCCTCCGGGCTGCCGAGGCTCAGGGTGTAGCAGGTCGTGGCCGGGGCGGGCGCCGGGAGGCCGGCCAGCGCATGGGCGGGCCGGCCGGCGCGCTTGGCCTCGAGATCCCACAAGGCGCAGTCGAGGGCGTTGCGGGCCGCGCCCGCCGGCAGCCGGGAGGCGAGGCCCCGGCGGTCGAGCCCGGCGGCGAGCGCCTCTTCCTGCGCGGCGATCAGGTCGCGCACGCCCTCCACGGTCTCGCCGTAGCGGGCGTAGGGCACGCACTCGCCGCGGCCCGTGACGGTCCCGTCGGTGACGGTCGCGGTCACCACAACGGCCTCGGTGCGGCTGCCGCGCGAGATGGTGAACCGGCCGGCGATCGGCCAGGGCTCGATGGCGGTCGCGAGCCGGATCACGCCGGGAACTCCTCGACCAGGCGGTCGACCAGGGCCTCGACCCCGAACCGCACCGGATCGGTCGCCGGCAGGCCGTGCTCGGCGGCGAGCTTCTCGAGGAGCGCCCGCGCCTCCCCCTCCTCCAGGGCCTGGGTGTTGACCGCGATGCCGGTCGGCCGGATGTCCGGGTTGGTCAGGCGGCCGAGCTGCACCGTGAGGTCGATCACCTCCCGGATGCTCGGCAGCGGATGCTTGACGCCGCGCATCGTCGTGCGGGTCGGCTCGTGGCAGACCACGAAGGCGTCGGCCTGGGCGCCGTGCAGCAGGCCGAGGCTGACGCCGGCGAAGCTCGGATGGAACAGCGAGCCCTGGCCCTCGATCAGGTCCCAGTGGGCCGGGTCGGCGGCGGGGGCGATCCACTCGACGGCGCCGGAGATGAAGTCGGCCACCACCGCGTCGATGGCGACGCCGCGGCCGGAGATGAACACCCCGGTCTGGCCGGTGGCGCGGAAATCGGCGTCGAGGCCGCGGTCCCGCATCCCCTTCTCCAGCGCCAGCACGGTGTACTTCTTGCCGACCGAGCAGTCGGTGCCGACGGTCAAGAGCCGCCGGCCCGGGCGCCGCGTGCCCTTGCCGGTGTCGAAGCGCTCCTCGGAGTGGCGCACGTCGTGGAGCTGCCGCCCGTGCCGGGCCGCGGCCTCGGCGATCTCCGGCACCGAGCCGAGGCGGGTGTGCAGGCCGCTCGCCACGTCGAGCCCGGCCTCGAGCGCCGCGACGATGCTGGCGACCCAGTGCGGCGGCAGCACGCCGCCGGCATTGACCACGCCGACGATCAGCGTGCGGGCGCCGCGGGCGATCCCCTCCTCGATGGTCAGGTCCGGGATGCCGAGATCGGCGGCGCAGGACGGCAGGCGCAATTGCCCGACGCACCATTCGGGCCGCCAGTCGACGATGCCGTAGGCGGTCTTGGCGGCGAGCCGGTCGGGCACGTCGCCGAGGAACATCAGGTAGGGCGTGGCGATCTGCATCGGTCTGAACGGTCCGTCGTCGCGGGGGCGTCACGGGAGCCGGGCACGCACGGGCCGCCGGCGGGCGCAGCTTCGCGCGGGTGGATCCGGCGCGCAACAGCCGGGATGCGACGGCCCGTCCGGTTCCGTTGCGGCACCCGGCAGGACCGTCTGGCCCGCGGCTTGCCAGGAGCGGACCGGGCACGACCTTCGGTCCCGCGCGGACCGGCCCGTCCGGGCGTCGCACTCATCCCCAGCCTAACCCTTGACGGCTTCATCGCCGTGACGGACTAGGTCTATGCCCAAAAGGAGAGCACGAATGCGTTTGAGAAGCCTGCTTCCCGTCCTGCTCGCCGGCCTGGCGGCCTCCGCCGGGACCGCCTCGGCCCAGGACCTCACCGGGACGCTGAAGAAGATCAAGGAGACCGGGCAGATCACGCTGGGCTACCGCGATTCGTCGGTGCCGTTCTCTTACCTGGACAACAACCAGAAGCCGGTCGGCTTCGCGATGGACATCTGCTACAAGATCGTCGACGCGGTGAAGGCCGACCTCAAGCTCGACAAGCTCGAGGTGAAGCTCAACCCGGTGACCTCGGCCACCCGCATCCCGCTGATCGCCAACGGCACGGTGGATCTCGAGTGCGGCTCGACCACCAACAACGTCGACCGGCAGAAGCAGGTCGCCTTCACCAACACCCACTTCCTCACCGCCAACCGCTTCGTCGCCAAGAAGTCGAGCGGCCTGACCAAGTTCGAGGACCTGAAGGGGAAGACCGTCGTGTCGACCTCGGGCACCACGAACATCAAGATGATCAACGAGTACAACGCCGAGAAGAAGCTCGGCATCACGATCCTGCCGGCCAAGGATCACGCCGAGGCGTTCCTGATGGTCGAGACCGGCCGCGCCGTCGCCTTCGTGATGGACGACGTGCTGCTCGCCTCGCTCGCCGCCTCCTCTAAGGAGCCGACGGCCTACGCGATCTCGACCGACGCCCTGTCGAAGCCCGAGCCCTACGGGATCATGCTTCGCAAGGACGACGCGCCGTTCAAGAAGGTGGTCGATGCGGCGACCGCGGCCTTCTACAAGAGCGCCGAGAGCGGTCCGACCTACGACAAGTGGTTCATGAAGCCGATCCCGCCGCGGGACATCAACCTGAACCTGCCGATGAGCGACGCGCTGAAGAGCGCCTTCGCCAAGCCGAGCGACAGCCCGGACCCGGCCTCCTACTGAGCCGGCATCCGGCGCCGCCCCCGTGCGGGGCGGCGCCACCCCCCGACGGCATCGCCGCCCTCGGCACTTTTCCCTGTGCCCTCTGCCGCGCCCCGCCTCGCCCGGGCCGGAAAAATCCGTATACCATGACAGTCCAGGCGCACCCGGAAGACAGGGCATGAACTACAACTGGAACTGGGGCATCTTCTTCGAGGCGTCGCCCGAGGGGACCGGCTCGTACGCCGACATGCTGCTGTCGGGCCTGGTCTGGACCATCGTCACGGCGCTCTGCGCCTGGGTGATCGCCTTCGCGATCGGCTCGATCGTCGGCGTGCTGCGCACCCTGCCGGGCCGGGCCGCTCAGGCCGTCGGCAACGCCTATGTCGAGCTGTTCCGCAACATCCCGCTCCTCGTCCAGATGTTCCTCTGGTACTTCGTGCTGCCCGAGATGCTGCCGGAATCCTGGGGCACCTGGTTGAAGCAGCTGCCGAACGCGCCGTTCTACACCGCCGTCGTGTGCCTGGGCTTCTTCACCGCCTCGCGCGTCGCCGAGCAGGTGCGGGCCGGCATCCAGGCCCTGCCGCGGGGCCAGCGCATGGCCGGCACGGCGCTCGGGCTCACCACCGCCCAGACCTACCGCTACGTGCTCCTGCCCAACGCCTACCGCATCATCCTGCCGCCGCTGACCTCCGAGTTCCTCAACAACCTGAAGAACACGTCGGTCGCGCTGACCATCGGCCTCCTGGAGCTCACCGCCCGGGCCCGCGCGATGCAGGAATTCTCGTTCCAGGTCTTCGAGGCGTTCACCGCCGCGACGATCATCTACATCGTCATCAACCTGCTGGTGGTGACCGTGGCCGGCGTGATCGAGCGCCGCGTCGCGGTGCCGGGCCGCTGACCTCACCGCTGCCGGACAAGGGCCCGCGATGTTCTCGAACTTCGACTTCAGCGTCATCCTCAATTCCTGGCGCTACCTGTTCTTCGACGGGATGGCCTTCACCCTGACGCTGACCGCGCTCGCCGCGGTCGGCGGCGTGATCCTCGGCACCCTGATCGCCATGATGCGACTTTCCGGCCTGCCGGTGCTGCCGCAGATCGCCAAGGTCTACGTCAACTTCATGCGCTCGCTGCCGCTGGTGCTGGTGATCTTCTGGTTCTACTTCCTTGTGCCGTATATCGGGCAGTGGATGATCGGGGCCGAGCGGCCGATCCAGGTCGGCGCCTTCTCGTCCTCGCTCATCACCTTCACGCTGTTCGAGGCGGCGTACTTCTCCGAGATCATGCGCGCCGGCATCCAGTCGATCCCGAAGGGCCAGGGCGCGGCGGCCTCGGCGCTCGGCCTGACCTACTGGCAGTCGATGGGCAGCGTCATCCTGCCCCAGGCGTTCCGCAACATGCTGCCGGTGCTGCTGACCCAGACGATCGTGCTGTTCCAGGACACTTCGCTCGTCTACGTGCTGTCGATCACCGACTTCCTCGGCGCCGCCTCCAAGATCGCCCAGCGCGACGGCCGCCTCGTCGAGATGTACCTGTTCGCCGCCGTGGTCTACTTCGCCGTCTGCTTCATCGCCTCGCTCCTGGTGCGCCGCCTGCAGCGCCGGGTCGCGATCATCCGATAGGGTTCCCGCCATGACCTCCTCCGCGATGCCGCCCGTCAGCCCCGTTCCGGAGCCGCAGGCCGCGGCTGCCGCGGCGCCGGCCACCGGCCCCGTCGGCACCCTGCTCACCGAGCGCCCGCCCGTGGCGGCCACCACGGGCCCGATGATCGCCATCGACGGCGTCTCGAAGTGGTACGGCGACTTCCAGGTGCTGACGAACTGCACCACCTCGGTCACCAAGGGCGAGGTCGTGGTGGTCTGCGGCCCCTCGGGCTCCGGCAAGTCGACGCTGATCAAGTGCGTCAACGCCCTCGAACCGTTCCAGAAGGGCCAGATCACCGTCGACGGGACGCAGATCGCCAACAAGAAGACCAACCTGCCCAAGCTCCGCTCGCGGGTCGGCATGGTGTTCCAGCACTTCGAGCTGTTTCCCCACCTCTCGATCACCGACAACCTGAGCCTCGCCCAGCGCAAGGTGCTGGGGCGCGGGAAGGACGAGGCGCAGGCCAAGGGCCTGGCGCTGCTGGAGCGGGTCGGCCTCAAGGCCCATGCCCACAAGTATCCCGGCCAGCTCTCGGGCGGCCAGCAGCAGCGCGTCGCCATCGCCCGCGCGCTCGCCATGAACCCGATCGTGATGCTGTTCGACGAGCCGACCTCGGCGCTCGATCCCGAGATGGTCGGCGAGGTGCTGGACGTCATGGTCGAGCTCGCCCGCGAGGGCATGACCATGATGGTGGTGACCCACGAGATGGGCTTCGCCCGCAAGGTCGCCAACCGCGTCATCTTCATGGACAAGGGCGAGATCGTCGAGGACGCGCAGAAGGAGGAGTTCTTCGGCTCGCCCCGTTCGGAGCGGGCGCAGACCTTCCTGTCCCGCATCCTCCAGCACTGAACCCGCCGTCCATCGCGGCGTGAGCAAGGGGCCCGTCGCGGGCCCCTTGCCGTTTGCAGGGCTGCACCATCTCTCCCCGCGGGACCGGGAGGGGTGATGCATGATGCGGATGATCGGCAACTGGCGCTCGGCCGCCGCCTTCCGGGTGCGGATCGCCCTCAACCTCAAGGGGCTGCCCTTCGAGGAGACCTTCATCGACCTCGATGCCGGCGACCAGCACGCGCCGGGCTTCCGCGCGATCAACCCGCAGGGCGCGGTGCCGGCCTTCTTCGACGGCGACGGGCCGGCGCTGACCCAGTCGCTCGCGATCCTCGACTATCTCGAGGAGACGCATCCCGAGCCGGCGCTGCTTCCCCGCGAGCCGAAGGCCCGAGCCCGGGCCCGCTCGCTCGCCCAGGCGGTCGCCTGCGACTCCCACCCGCTCTACGTGCCGCGGGTGCGCCGCTACCTCACCGACGATCTCGGGCTGCCCCGCGAAGCGATGCAGGCCTGGCTGCGGCACTGGTTCGGCACCGGGCTGGCCACCCTGGAGGCGCGGTTGACGGGCGAGCCCGGCACCGGCCGCTACTGCCAGGGCGACGCGGTCAGCCATGCCGACCTCTGCCTCGTCAGCCTGTGGGTCGGCACCGCGATCTTCGGCGTCGACACCGCCCCCTACCCGACCGTGCGGCGCATCGCCGAGGATTGCCTGAGCCAGGACGCCTTCGCCCGGGCACACCCGACGCGGCAGCCCGGGGCGCCCGCGTGAGAGCCCGGCAACCGGTGATCACGCGGATGTGAACGCTCCGGACGAATGGACGGGCGAGCGCGGGTTCGGCGAATGGGATTAGACCGGCCCCGGCGGACGTTTACCCCATATGATGCTTCGCAAGCGCCCCGACGTCCTCGACCTCCTGGTGCCGCTCCGGCGCTACGCCCGGTCCCTGACGCGCGATTCCGCCCAGGCCGACGACCTCGTGCACGACACCCTCGTGCGCGCCCTCGAGCGCCAGGGCACCCTGCGGCCGGGGACCAACCTGCGCACCTGGCTGATGACGGTGTTGCACAACGCCTTCATCGACGACCAGCGCCGCCGCAAGGTCGAGGCGCGCTACGCCGACGCCCTCGGCCACATCGTCGAGGAGGCGACGCCGCCGGCCCAGGAAGGCCATGTCCGCCTGGCCCAGGTGCGCGAGGCGTTCGGGCGCCTGCCGGCGGAGCAGCGCGAGGCCCTGCACCTCGTGACCATCGAGGGGCTGGCCTACCAGGAGGCGGCCGACGTGCTCGGCATCCCGATCGGCACGCTGATGTCGCGCCTCGGGCGGGCGCGGGCGGCGCTGCGCACCATCGAGAGCGGCGGCGCGTCCCGCCTTCCGGCCCCCGAGGAGGAGGCACGCGCCGCGCCGCGTCTGCGCGTGGTCGATGGCGGGGCCGGCCCCGCGAGGGCGTCGTGATGATGACCGGAGAGCATGCAGCGGAGGCGAGGATGGACCCGATCACCGAAGCGGACCTGAACGCCTACATCGACGGCCAACTCGATCTCGGCCGGCGGATCGAGGTCGAGGAGCACCTGTCGGCGCGGCCCGAGGTGGCGGCCCGGGTGATGGCCGACCTGCACACCCGCGACGCGCTCTGCGCCGCGTTCGGGTCGGCGCGGGACGGCGCCGTGCGGGCCGGCCCGACCCCGGAGCGCCTCGCCGCGGCGGCCCGCCGCCTCGACCGGTCCCTGACCTGGCGGCGCGTCGGCGCCCGGCTGCAGCGCGCCGCGGTGATCGCGATGCTGGTCGGCACCGGCTGGCTCCTGCACAACGAGACCGGCGATTTCGGCGTGCAGAACACCAACGCCTCGACGCATTCGCCGGCCTTCGTCGAGGACGCGCTCCAGGCCCGCCAGGCCGCCCAGATGCGCGCCCGCGTCGCCTCGCAGCGGCCGACGCCGGCCTACGACCGGCGCGAGGTCGAGGCGGCGACCGGCATCGCCCTGCCCGACCTGCCGGCGGACTGGCGCGTCGACGACATGCAGATCTTCCCCTCGCGCAGCGGCGCGGGCGTCGAGGTCGCGATCGATGCCGGCAGCCTCGGCAAGGTCGCGCTCTTCGCCACCCGCTCGGCCGACGCGGCGGCGCACGCCCCCGCCATCGTCCGCTCGCCGGAGGCCGTCACGGTCTACTGGACCGCGGGGCGCGGGGCCTATGCCCTAAGCGGGTCGGGCAACGAGCCCGATCTCGGCCGCGCCGCCGCCACCCTGGCGGCCCTGCAGCACTGATCTCCGTCACCCGTCATCCCCCCGGAGCGACCTCCCCGATGAACACCCCCTTCGCCTGGCAGACCCACGCCGCCCCCGCCGGCGCGGTCTTCGACGAGGGCCTGCGGCGGCACATGCTGCGGGTCTACAACACGATGGGCCTCGGCCTGGCGCTGACCGGCCTCGTGGCGCTCGGCGTCTCCTCGACCCCGGCGCTCTACAAGCCGCTGTTCGGCACGCCGCTGAAATACGTCGTGATGCTGGCCCCGCTCGCCTTCATCATGGTGCTGTCGTTCCGCGCCGACCGGATCTCGGCCGCCACCGCCCACACCCTGTTCTGGACCTTCTGCGGGGTGATGGGCCTGTCCCTGGCCTCGATCTTCCTGGTCTTCACCGGCACCAGCATCGCCCGCACGTTCTTCATCACGGCGGCGATGTTCGGGGCGACGAGCCTCTACGGCTACACCACCAAGCGCGACCTCTCGAAGATGGGCTCGTTCCTGGTGATGGGCCTGATCGGCCTCGTCATCGCCAGCCTGGTCAACATCTTCCTGGCCTCCTCCGCGCTGCAATTCGCGATCTCGCTCATCGGCGTCGTGATCTTCACCGGTCTCACCGCCTACGACACCCAGTCGATCAAGGAGCAGTACGCCGAGAACTGGGGCGAGGAAGCCAAGTCCAAGCTCGCGGTGTTCGGCGCCCTGTCGCTCTACCTGAACTTCATCAACCTGTTCCAGATGCTGCTGAGCCTGACCGGCGAGCGGGAATAGGCGACGAGCCGCCCACAGGGACGGACCCTCGACTTGATGCCCGCCTGCCTCGCAAGAGGTCGGCGGGTTTTTCTTTAGGGTTGGCAAATTTACTTTAAAATCTTGATCCCATATTTGACCTCATCCTGAGGTGCCGGCGATCGGAGATCGCAGACTGAAAGGAGCCTCGAAGGAGGGCTCCAGATGCCGCCGCGATCTCTGGAGTCCTCTTTCGAGGTCAGTCGATCTGCGATCGCCAACACCTCAGGATGAGGTCGAGGGTGGGCGGTCGAATTCCTCGGCGCCCGGCCAGAGATCGTCCTTGGCCGGGCATCGCGACCCCGTACGTATCCGAGGCGCCGCGCCCCGCCCCCTTGACCTCCCGCCGCCCCAAGCCCCACACCGCGCCGCAAGAGGCGCATCCCATGTCCGACATCCTGGTCATCGACAATTACGATTCCTTCACCTGGAATCTCGTCCACTTGATCGGGCCGCTCGCCGGCGCGATCGAGGTGGTGCGCAACGACGCGATCACCGTGGACGAGATCCGCCGCCGCGCGCCCGACGCCCTGGTGCTGTCGCCGGGGCCGTGCACGCCGAGCGAGGCGGGCGTCTGCCTCGACGTGGTGCGTGAGTTGAGCGACAAGATCCCGATGCTCGGCGTCTGCCTCGGCCTGCAGGCGATCGGCCAGGCCTTCGGCGGCGACGTGGTGCGGGCGCCGGCCCCGATGCACGGCAAGGTGTCGAGCGTGCGCCACCGCTCGACCGGGCTGTTTCGCGGCATCAACGGCCCGTTCGCGGCGACGCGCTACCACTCGCTCGTCGTCGAGCGCACGACCTGCCCCGAGAGCCTCGTCGTCACCGCGGAGGCCGACGGGCTGATCATGGCGCTCGAGCACGCCGAGCGGCCGGTCCACGGCGTGCAGTTCCACCCCGAGAGCATCCTGTCGCAGCACGGCGAGACGATGGTGCGCAACTTCCTCGACCTCGCCGCCGCCTGGAACGCCACGGCGCGGAATCCAGCCGCCCGGGGTGACAAGCGCGGCCGAGATGTGCATTGACGGGTCCGGCCCCTAAGCCAGCGCTGAGATCAGGCTCGTTATCGTCATGGACTCGTTCAAGCCCTACCTGGCGAAGGTCGCCACGGGCGCCGCGCTGACGCGCGAGGAGGCGCGGCGCGCCTTCGACCACCTGCTCTCCGGCGAGGTGACCCACGCCCAGGCCGGCGCCTTCCTGATGGCGCTGCACGTCCGCGGCGAGGCTCTGGACGAGATCACCGGCGCCGCCGCGGCCCTGCGCGAACGCATGACCCGCGTGGTCGCGCCCGAGGGCGCGGTCGACATCGTCGGCACCGGCGGCGACCATTCGGGCAGCTACAACGTCTCGACCCTGGCCTCCATCGTCACCGCCGCCTGCGGCGTGCCGGTGGCCAAGCACGGCAACCGCGCCGCCTCGTCGCGGTCGGGCGCCGCCGACGTGCTGTCGGCGCTCGGCGTCGGCATCGGCCTCACCCCCGACCACCTCGCCCGCTGCCTCGCGGAAGCCGGCCTGTGCTTCATGTTCGCCCAGGCGCACCACGCCTCGATGCGCCACGTCGCGCCGGTGCGGGTCGAGATCGGCACCCGCACCCTGTTCAACGTGCTCGGGCCCCTGTGCAACCCGGCCGGCGTGCCGGCGCAGCTGCTCGGCGTCTACGCTCCCTCGCTCGCCGAGCCGATGACCCGGGTGCTCGCCGAGCTCGGCAGCCGCCGGGTCTGGACCGTGCACGGCTCCGACGGCCTCGACGAGATCACCACCACCGGCCCGACCGCGGTGGTCGCCCTAGAGGACGGCGCGATCCGCCGCTTCACCCTCGATCCGCGCGAGGTGGGCCTGCGCCTCGCCCAGCCCGAGGAGCTGCGCGGCGGCGATCCCGCCTACAACGCAGCGGCCCTGCGCGCCGTGCTCGACGGCGCCCGCACGCCCTACCGCGACATCGGCGTCCTGAACGCCGCGGCCGCCCTCGTGGTCGCCGGTCGGGCCGGGAGCCTGCAGGACGGCGTCGCCCGCGCCGCCCAGGCGATCGACACCGGCGCCGCCCGGGCGGTGCTGGAGCGCCTCGCGGTCGTCTCCACCACTTAGTGTCTCTCACAAAACTCCCGATCACCGCCTCGGCTCGCTGTGGTGGCGACATCGCGGCGGGAGTTCTGCGAGGTGCACTTAAGATCGCATCCGGGCCGCCCGCCCGGACCGCTTTCCTGCTATACCCGATCGACCCCCGACATCCCCGAGGGGAGGCACGGCCTTGTCCGACATCGACACGACGCACCCGGAGGACGAGGCCCGGCCGCGCCCGGCCGACATCCTCGCCCATATCGAGGCCTACAAGCGGCGCGAGATCGCGGCGGCGAAGCTGCGCGTGCCGCTCGCCGAGCTCGAGAAGCGCGTCGCCAAGGCGGATCCGCCCCGGGGCTTCGCCGACGCGCTGGCCGCGCATGTCGCGCAGGATCGCTTCGCGCTGATCGCCGAGATCAAGAAGGCGTCGCCGTCCCGCGGCCTGATCCGCGAGGATTTCGATCCGCCGGCCTTGGCCCGCGCCTACGAGGCGGGCGGGGCCGCCTGCCTGTCGGTGCTCACCGACGAGCCCTCGTTCAAGGGCAAGCCCGAATACCTGACGGCGGCCCGCGACGCCTGTGCGCTCCCCGTCCTGCGCAAGGACTTCCTGTTCGAGCCCTACCAGGTGGTCGAGGCCCGGGCCTGGGGCGCCGACTGCATCCTGGTCATCATGGCGAGCCTCGACGACGACGAGGCGTCGGCCCTGGTCGAGACCGCCCACGACCTCGGCATGGACGTGCTGGTCGAGGTGCACGACGAGGCGGAACTGGCGCGCGCCCTGCCGCTGGGCACGCGGCTCATCGGGGTCAACAACCGTTCATTGCGCACCTTCGAGGTCTCCCTCGATACCGCCGTGCGGTTGAGCCCGCTGGTGCCCAGGGACCGGATCCTGGTCGGCGAGAGCGGCATCGGAGGCCACGCCGACGCGCAGGTGCTGGGCCGGGCGGGCATCCGCACGCTGCTCGTCGGCGAGAGCCTGATGCGGCAGGACGACGTGACGGCGGCGACGCGGCGGCTGCTGTTCGGCGATCAAACCTGATCCGACGGGAGCTGTTCGGACTCACGCGGCCGGAAATCCGGCCAGGAACCCGATCAGGGCCGCGTTGACCGCCTCCGGCTCCTCGTGCTGGAGCCAGTGCGTCGCCTCGGGGAAGTACCGCACGGCGCCTTGCGCGCATCGGCGCAGGCTCTCGACTGCCAGCCCCCGCTCGAGCGCCGTGTCGCGCTCGCCCCACAGCACCAGGACCGGCGGCCGGATCGGCCCCGGGGTCGGATCGCGCGGGAGGCGTAGGGCCCGGTACCAGTTCAGCATCGCGGCGATCGCGCCGGGCCGGCGCCAGGCGGCGGCGTAGGCCGCGAGGTCGTCGGGCCCGAAGGTGCCGGGACGGCTCGACGTGGTGAGCGCACGCTTCAGGACGGCGCAGTCGCCGGCCTGCAGCAGCGCTTCGGGCAGGCCGGGCAACTGGAAGAACCCGACGTAGACGCTGCGCAGGGCCTGGCTCGGATGCCGCCGGGCATAGGCGCCGAAGACGTCCGGATGCGGCGCGTTGAGGATCGCCACCCGGTCGATCCGCTCGGGGAAGCGGGCGGCCACCCGCCAGGCGACGAGCCCGCCCCAATCGTGCCCGACGAGGCGCAGGCGCTCGGACCCGAGCGCATCGGAAAGGCCGATCACGTCGTCGGCGAGCTTGTCGAGATGGTAGGCGGAAATGCCCTCGGGCCGGCTCGAGTCGCCGTAGCCGCGCTGGTCCGGCGCCACGACGTGCAGGCCGGCGGCCGCGAGCGGGCCGATCTGCCGCTTCCAGCTCCGGGATGTCTCGGGAAAACCGTGCAGCAGGACGGTGAGCGGGCCGTCCGCGGGACCGGCCTCGGTCACGTGGAGCGTGAGGCCGCGGACCGGGATGCGCCGCGTCGCGGGCTCGGGGAAGGTCGTCACGGCTCTCTCCCGCATGCGGCGGCTGACGAGAATCGAAACGCCGGCGCAGGACACCGGATCCGCGATCGGAAGCGTTGCTGCGACGCATCACCTGCGTCGTGGATGTCACGGAACGCCCATCGGGCCCTTGCCAGCCGAGCGGGCAGGGCCTAGCTTGGTTGGGCAACGCGGCGATGGCGTCGCGGCGTTGCTGCCCTCTTTGGGCGTTTCCTCCCTAGACTTGGGCCACACTTCGGTGTGGCCTTTTTCTTAGGTGCGAGGGCTCCTGTCAACGGCCAAGCTAGCGCTGACGGCCGCGATTTCACGTCATTTCACGCATCGCCGCAGAGGCTTGGCCGCGGCCGGCGCCAGCATCGGGCCCGGCGCCCCGGCGGCGTTCACCATTCGTCAAACACGGGTGCGAATGCACACTGCACGGCCGCGCTTCGGGCCCTATACGGCCCCAATCGTACGGCAGAGGAGGCTCGGTGGTGATCAGGGAAAGACTCGACGACATCCGCTTCATCGTGACGCTCGCGGCCGTCGCGGCGGCCGGCAGCGTGCTCGCCACCTTGTTCGGCTGAGCCGCGGCCGCTCGATGTCTGCAGCTCTGCTGTCCGGCGGTGGCGCGGCATTGTCGTTTCAGACGAGACTTTAAAGGCGGGATTTTTTCCGTCCCGGACGCCGGTTCAGACGGGGGTCGGGGTCCGGGCACGGTGGTCGCGGGGGCGGCGGGGCCAGATCAGGCGGCCGAGCGCCGTACCGGCCCGGCGGCAGAACAACGCGGCGCCGAGGAACCAGGCGAGGCCGAGCCAGAGTCCCTGGAGCACCGCGAGCAAGCCGGATCCGAGCACCAGGGCGCCGCGGCCGAGGAGCGCCAGCACCGCGCGGGTGCGCCCACCCATCCCTTCCGACAGGCGCGCGACGCGGCGCAGGTCGTCGGCATTCTCCGCAACCGACAGGGCCTGGAGCGTGCCCCGGGTGCCGAGCCGCGCCTGGATCCGGGCCGATTGCTCGCCGACGGCGCGGATCTCCCGAAAAGGCCCGGGGCGCAGCACGCCCACGGTGCCACGGCGCAGGGCGGTGAGATCGAGCCGGCCGGCCGCGGCGGCGGCGAGCCCCAGGGCTTCCCGGTCGACGGACGCGGCGGCGGCATTGGTCAGGCGCGCCGCCAGCGGGCGCGACAGCTTGCCGGTGCGGGCGGCGAGCTTCAGGGTCGTGGTGCCGGCATGGACCGGCACGCTGGAGCCGAGGGACAGGACGGTCGCCCCGGTCAGGGCGAGCCCCGCGGCGGCGAGGCCGAGGAGCAGCGGATCGTAGGACTCGCCCCGCGACAACCGCCCGCCCTCGCGCCACAGGTCGCGCAGGTCGCCGTAGCCGACGAGGTCGCCCGCCACCGCCCCGGCGAGGCCGGCCGGGCCGGCCCCCTCCCCGCTGACGAAGCCCGTGGCGGCCTCCGCCAGCGCCCGGCGCGGTGCGTCCGCGGCGAGCGCCTCGGCCCGGGCCCGCCGCTCCGGCGAGACCGGCACCCCGCGCGCCTCGGCGAGCGTCAGGAAGCTGCGGGCGAGGTCGTCGTCGCCGGCCGCGACCGCTGCGTCGAGGCCGGCCCCGATGCGCTCGGCGTCGGCGATGGCCGGCAGGCGCAGGGCCGCGAGCGCTTCCGGGTCGTCGGCCGCCGCGCGCAGGTGCCAGGCCCGGTCCGCGGCGGGCAGCAGCACCGGCGCGGCCGCGGCGAGGCCGGCGGCGCACAGGGCGAGGAACGCAGCGGCCGCACGCCGCCGTTCCGGATGCGGGGCGGGAGCTTCCATCGCCCCGGCCTCGTCAATCCTGCTGGCGCGGGCGCCGGGGCGGCCGGGCGGCCATCGCCGCCGAGGCGAGGGCGTCCGCGGGCGCGCCCGCATTGTCCTTGCCGGCCGCCGGCTTGCCGTGGGCGGGCGCCGCCCTGCCCTCGGCGGCGGTGGCCTTGCCGGCCGTCTTGGCGGCCGTCTTGGCGGCCGTCTTGGTGGCCGTCTTGGCTGCCGGTCCGTTCTGCGCGGGTGCGTCGGGGGCCGCTGCCTTGGGGTCGGCTGCCTTCGGGTCCGCTGCCTTGGCGGCCGTCTTTCTGGCGGGTGCCTTGACGGGCTTGGGCTTCGCCGCCGGGGCCGCGACCGGCGCCAGGGTCCCGGCGAGGGCCATCAGGTGCCGGCGATGGAGCACCGCCGGCCCGTCCTTCAGATCGGGATGGTGCTTGTCGAGGCGGGTCGCCAGGGCCTTGACCTCGGCGTCCTTCAGCCCGTCGACGATCAGCGCCAGAGGCTGCGGCCCGAGCGCCTCGCGCACCGCGCGCAGGCCCTGGAGATCGAGGGACTTGGCCTTCAGCTGCTTGGTCACCAGGGCGTGGGCGGCCTTGGTCACGTCGCTGCGGATCGCCGGAAAGGCCTCGGGCGCCTCCGCGATCGCGCACAGGACCGCGAGGCCGTCGATCTCAAGCGCCATCCAGGGCCTCCTTCAGCTCGGCCACCACCGGCGTGATCACCTCGCCGATCAGGTCGCGGGTGGCGTCGCGATACTTGTTGGCAAAGGTCTGATACTCGAGGGTGAGCGCGTTCGCCAGCGCCGCCGATTGCGGCACGCGGGTGCGGAACAGGCGGAACCGCGCGTCCTGCGCCGCGGCGCTCGCCTGCAGGGTGGCGAAGGTGGTGGCCTGCTGCTTGGTGTTCTGCCAGCGGGTGATCAGGACGTGCGGCGGCCGCCTGGGCGCCAGCATGCTCTCCGAGGCGCTGCCGACGCCCCAGATCGTCTCGTAGAACGCCTTGAGGCCGTAGGTGGACAGGAAGTCCGAGATGCAGGCGACCACCACGAGGTCGCTCGCCCGGATCGCCACCTCGGTCATCGGCGAGATGCCGGGCGCGCAATCGAACAGCACGTAGTCGTACTGCTCGCGCAGCGGCGCGAAGTCCTCCTGGAAGAGCTTCCACAGGTGGCCCTCGATGGCGTGCATCGAGAACTTGCGCTTGGTGAGCGCGTAGATGATCTCGCGCTCGACGATGCGCAGCGACGGGCCGGAGGCGAGGAGCGAGATCGGCAGCGGCTCGCCGAGATGGGTGGTGCTCGAGACGTGGGCGCGGATGAAGTCCGGCAGGGCGGCCTTGTCCCGGTCGACGATGCGCAGGCCGAGATAATAGTCGAGCGTGCGCCCGCCGGTGATCATCTCGGCGAGGATCGCGTCGCCGGCAAAGCACACCGAGGCGCTGGCCTGGGGATCGAGGTCGATCACCAGCACCGAGGCGCCGCCGGCGGCGAGCGCGTCGGCCAGCATCACCACGCTGGTGGTCTTGCCGACGCCGCCCTTCATGTTGGCGACCGCGACGAGCTTTCCCGTCGGGAGCTTGCCGGTCATGGGGATATCCGCGGGGCGCAAGCACGGCGCCGCGGCGCGGCGGGCGGACGGAACGGGGCCATCGGGTCTCTCTTCACGGCGAGGCCTCTTTCCACCACCGGTGCTCGAGTCGAGTCAATGCCGGTTGCACGATCCGGCGACGTCGCCCGGTCGCGGCCGGCGGTCAGCCGCCCGAGCAACGGGTGTAGCTCGCCGAGCCGCGCTCGCTCGCCCAGGTCAGGCGGTTCCCCGCCACGGTCAGGCGCACCCGCGAGGTCCAGCGCCGGCCGGCGGCCTGGCAGGCGGCGGTCGTGGTCCAGGTCCGGCCCTCGCGCCGCGTGTCGTGGAACCGGCACAGGGTCTTGCCGGCCCGGGCGCTGCCGGGCCGGATCACCGCCGGCAGGAAGCCGTGGCGGGCGGCGCGGCGCTTGGCGCAGGCCGCGGCACTCGGGCCCCAGACGCCCGCATAGGCCGGCGCCTCCTCCTCGTCCCGCTCCGCCTCGGGCGCGCGCTCGACCTCGGCAGGGGGCGGGCGCGGCCCGGTCCGGGCCTCCCGGCGCGGATCGGGCGGGACGCGCGGCCTCCCGCGGCCGGCCGGGGCGGGTGCCCGCTCCTCCGCCTCGTCGTCGGGCGCCACGTCGCCCGCCGGGGCGGGCTTCACCGGGCCGAACCCGGTCTCGCCCTGAGCCGTGCCGCGTGGCGCCGGCTCGCCGCGGCCGGGATCCGGCGTGGCAAGGTCCGATCGCCCGATCCCGGCCTTGCCGCCGTCGTTCCTGTCGCCTTCGAGCTTGCCGCCCTCCGGGGAGGCCCGGTCGCGGATGGCGGTGCGGCCCGGCGGCTCGCGCCAGCCGCCGGCTTGCGGGACGGCCTCGTCCGGCACCGCGTCCGGGGGCGGGGCCCGGCGGCGGAAGATCGGCACCGTGGAGCGGTAGGGCTTCGAGAGCACCGGCGCGTCGGCGGGCATCTCCAGATCGGACTGCGCGACGGCGCGGCCGGCCCCGGTCAAGCCGGCGGCGGCGGCCAGCCCCAACAGGCCGGCCACGAACAGGCCCGCGCGGTGAAACGCCCTCATGCTACCCCCAGGGTGCCCCGGCCGATGCCGGCGGTCACGTCGTCGAGCGCTCGCAAGCCATTGTGGCCATTGGTTCAGGGCCGCGAGAATGCGTCAAGTCGTCGGTGCCGCGAAGTCGGCCGGACCGGAGGTCCGGCACCGTGGTCGCCTCACCGGCGGAAGATACCCTTGAGGAGCTGCGCCGTCCGGTTGCGCCGGCGCTTGCGCGCCAGCTCGGCCGCGTCCCGCATCCAGGCGACCTGCACCACCCGGCGCTCGCCCGCGAAGGGCCGATGGCCGTGCCAGGAGGCGTCGCCGCGCAGGAAGGCGAACATCGTCCCCATCGTGGGCGGCACCTCGACCGCGTAGGGATCGAACCGCTCGCCGTCGTAGAGCACTCGCAGGCGCCCGGCTTCCGGCGCCTCCCAGGCGTCGTTCAGGTAGAGCAGGAGCGTCAGCACCTTGGCGGCGCCGTCGGTGTGGATCGCGCCGTATTTCGGCTGCGAGCGGCCCATCACCGTGGTCAGCCGCGGATGGGAGACGAGGTCGATCCCGAACTTCTCGCCCACCGCCCGCGAGACGGCATCGCCCTCGAGCTCCGCGACAAGATCCCCGAACCTGCCCGTGAGGGCGACCTCGTCCACCGTGAGGTAGCCGGGCTTGGCGATGGCGGGAAAGTCGCGGGCGAGCGCGGGCGCCGCCTCGGGTCGGATCACCTGCCGGCCGAGGACGTAGGGGTAGGGCGCCCGCGCGAGAGGCGCGGCACGTACGGCGTCGAGATCGAGGACCGGCGCGGCCGGGGCGGACACGATCACCGGGCAAGCTGCCGAAAGGGAAGTACAGGACAGGGAGGCTTCGACAGGGACAGCATGGGCCGCTCGCGCGCGTCGGATCTTGCGGCCGTCCGTCCGGACGGCGGGCGAGGCGCCGATCATCGAGTCCGATTGCGGCGGCGGCGCGGCATCACAGCCCGCCGCCCTGCCGGTTCCCCGGCGTTCACGTCTTGGCGAGCGAGGTTTGGCGAGCGCCGCCCGGGACGCCCCGGGCGCCGGCACCCGCGCCGAGATGGACGCGGTTTAACTTGCAACGGCGACGGTGCCATGGTCCTGCCACGGGACCCACCCATGGCGGAACGGGCGGCGCCGACGCCCACGCCCCGACCGCACCCCCTCACCGGCTCGCCCTCCAGGCGGGCCCGCCCAAGGCCCGCCCCCGGGCGGCCCGGAGACCGCGATGCACGGCTTGAAGCAGGCTCTCCTGCAGATCTGGCGCCTGGCCTATCCCTACTACACCACCCGCGAGGTCACGACCGTGCGGCTGTGGCCGCTGCCGGCGGTGAAGATGCAGGAACGCTGGGTCGCGCTGACCATGGCGGCCCTGGTGATCGGCATCGAGTTCGCCCAGGTCGCCATCAACGTGCGCCTGTCGTACTTCAACCGCGACTGGTTCAACGCCATCCAGGGCAAGGACGCGACGGCGTTCTGGTCGCTGCTGTTCTCGGTGTTCTGCCTGTGGGCCGCGGTCTACGTGGGGAGCGCGATCATCCAGTACGTGATCCAGTCGTTCCTGCGCATCCGCTGGCGGGCCTGGATGACCCGGCACTACGTCGAGCGCTGGCTCGGCAACGACACCCATTACCGCATGGGCTTCTCGGGCGCCCAGGCCGACAACCCCGACCAGCGCATCGCCGACGATATCGACCAGTTCACCCAGACCACCCAGACGCTGACGATCAGCTTCCTGTCGGCGGTCTCGAACCTGATCTCGTTCTCGGTGATCCTGTGGAACATCTCGTCGGCCTTCACGGTGCCGGGGACCGACTGGCACGTGCCGGGCTTCCTGGTCTGGGGCGCGCTGATCTACTCAGCGCTGGTCACCTGGATCACCCACCGGATCGGCCGGGCGCTGGTCGGGCTCAACTTCGAGCAGCAGCGCCGCGAGGCGGATTTCCGCTTCTCGCTCGCCCGCCTGCGCGAGTACGGCGAGCAGGTGGCGCTGCTGGGCGGCGCCCGGGCGGAGAGGGTGTCGCTCGGTGAGCGCTTCGCCTCGCTGATCCAGAACTTCTACGCCATCGTCGACCGCCGCAAGAAGCTCGCCGCCTTCACGGTCAGCTACCAGCAGGTCAACGTCGTGATCCCCTACATCCTGGTGGCGCCCTACTACTTCGCCGGCCAGATTCCGCTCGGGGTGATGACCCAGACCGCCGGCGCGTTCTCGCGGGTCGAAGGCACGATGTCGTTCTTCATCACGTTCTACGTGACGCTGGCCGACTACAAGGCGCAGGTCGACCGGCTCACCACCTTCGACGCCGCGATGAGCCGGGCCGACGCGATGGCGGCGGCCAGCGCGCTCTCGGTCGTCCCGGCGACCGATCGCGGCCTGCACCTCAAGGGCCTCGCCCTCGACCTGCCGGACGGGCGGCGCATCGCCGAGGCCCCTGCCCTGTCGTTCCGGCCCGGCGAGACGACGCTGCTCACCGGCCCCTCGGGCTCGGGCAAGTCGACGCTGTTTCGCGCCATCGCGGGTATCTGGCCCTTCGGCGAGGGCTCGGTAACGACGCCCGAGGGCGCCCGCCTGATGCTGCTGCCGCAGCGGCCCTACCTGCCGATGGGGACCCTGCGTGCCGCCGCCACCTACCCCGAGCCCGCCGGCAGCCGCGACGACGCGGCGATCCGGGCGGCCCTCGAGGCGGCGCGGCTGCCCCACCTCGCCGGGCGCCTCGACGAGGAGGCGCCCTGGGCCCAGGCCCTGTCGCTGGGCGAGCAGCAGCGCCTCGCCATCGCCCGGGCGCTTCTGGCCAAGCCCGATTGGCTCTTCCTCGACGAGGCCACCGCCGCCCTCGACGAGCCGACCGAGGCCGCGCTCTACCGCATGCTGCGCGTGGAACTGCCGGACACCACCATCGTGTCGATCGGCCACCGCTCGACGCTGACCGCCTTCCACGACCGGCGCATCGACATGGCCCGCCGCGAGGACGGCCGCTTCGTGCCCACCGACCTCGCCACGGCGGTGCCGGCGGAGTAGCCGGAAACGGGGCGACGAAGCGCCTTGACGCGCCGCGTCGCCCCGCCTAGAAGCCGGCTCACAGGGCGCGTAGCTCAGCGGGAGAGCATTCGCTTCACACGCGAAGGGTCACAGGTTCAATCCCTGTCGCGCCCACCACCCTTGATACAGTTTCGATCGGTCGAGCCGTGGCACCCCGCGCCACATCGCTTCGATGATCGAAAGTTTCGGCCTTCGACGGGCGTGCCTCCTGGCTCCTCGTCTCCCGCACCTCGGCCGAGCCGGGCGCGTAGCTCAGCGGGAGAGCATTCGCTTCACACGCGAAGGGTCACAGGTTCAATCCCTGTCGCGCCCACCATTTCTTTCAAAGATCGCGACGCGGGCGGAGTCCGAACGGCTCTCGCCGTGGTCTCGTCTGTCCCTCCATCATCCCGAGTTCCGCGTCGCAGCTCCGGACTGCATCGAAGCATCCGTTCGACGTGCGGATGATGGTTTCGGCGATTCCCGCGTTCCAACCTTTGCCTGCATCCTGAGGTGCCGGCCCATCGTCGATGGGCCGATCTCGGGACGAGGTTGCAGGGTCGAGCGCAACCCCGACATCCCATCGGGCAGGCCGCGAGCGTGTCGGCCCGCCGCGCCGGCATTCAGGCCGCGCCCGGATCGAGCCGCCGCACCGCCTCGTACAGCGCATCGAAATGCTGGATCACCACGTCCGGCTCCAGCTCCTCCACCGGCACGTCGGTATAGCCGAACGGCACCGCCACCACCGGGATGCCGGCCGCCTTGGCGGTGGCGACGTCGGTGCGGGAATCGCCCACCATCACGGCCCGGGCCGGATCACCGCCGGCTTGCGCGATCGTCTCGGTGAGGTGGCGCGGATCGGGCTTGAAGTACGGGAAGGTGTCGCGGCCGCAGATCGCCGCGAAGCGTCCCTTCACGCCGAGCAGCTCCAGGAGGCGGACCGAGTGCTCCTCGGGCTTGTTGGTGCAGACCGCGAGCCGGTAGCCCACCGCCTCGAGCCGGTCGAGGGATTCGATCACGCCGGGAAAGAGGTGCGAGATCTCGCACAGGTGCTGGCCGTAATGCGCCAGGAAGACCCGGAACAGCGCGTCGAGTTTGGCCGGCGTCAGCTCGCGCCCGCCGGCCGAGAAGCCGCGCTGGATCAGCGCCCGGGCGCCCGCCCCGATCAGCTCGCGCGCCTGCGACAGGGCCACCGGCGGCAGCCCTTCCTGCGCCAGGATCACGTTGAGCGTGCCGATGAGGTCGCCGGCCGTCTCCGCCAGTGTGCCGTCGAGGTCGAACACCACGATCGGCGCGAGGTCGGCGGCGGTCGTGGGGGTGGGGGCTTGGCTCGGCATAGAATCTCGCGGCTGGCGGCGGGGTCTGGCGCCTCCTTTACAGGCGGGGGGTGCACGGGGCCATGCCGGGTGCCCAAAATGACGAAGGCCCGCCGGCGCACCGACGAGCCTTAAGGGGCAGGGTCCACGTTCCAGGGTGCGGGTGCGCTCTCGCGCGGCACGATTGCGATGGCCGTCTCGGCCCCGTGCCGCATTCAGCCCGCCCTGGAGCCACTATCCCTGTCGCAAGTAGTCCGGTGGAGTTTCCTGGTCACCGGCATCGGTCTGTGTCGCGTGAGGGCTGCAACCTTGAGAATTCATGGCCACCTCCTCGAGTTCTTCTCGACGAGGATCATGCTGCTCCTCTGTCGGGATCGGGTCAAGAGGGATTCGTAGCCGGCTGGTGGCGATCTTCGTCCGGCTGCGAAAACTTAACGACACATTTAAAACGTGCCCGCCTTCCTCTGCGTCGAGCGTGCCGCGCGAAGTGGCGTCGATGAGCCAGGGACGTGGGAGCCGCCGAGGCGCGACGGCCCTGAAACGACGAAGGCCCGCCGGCGCACCGACGAGCCTTAAAGGGCAGGGTCCACGTTCCAGGGTGCGGGTATGCTCTCGCGCGGCACGATTGCGATGGCCGTCTCGGCCCCGTGCCGCATTCAGCCCGCCCTGGAGCCACTATCCCTGTCGCAAGTAGTCCGGTGGAGTTTCCTGGTCACTGGCATCGGTATGCGTCGCGTGAGGGCTGCAACCTTGAGAATTCATGGCCACCTCCTCGAGATCGACTCGATGAAGACTATGCTGCCCCTCCTCCCGGGAGCGGTCAAGGGGGATTCGTAGCCGACTGCGCGAACGGCGCTC
Source organism: Methylobacterium sp. ap11 (assembly GCF_900110515.1). Classification (NCBI taxonomy): domain Bacteria; kingdom Pseudomonadati; phylum Pseudomonadota; class Alphaproteobacteria; order Hyphomicrobiales; family Methylobacteriaceae; genus Methylobacterium; species Methylobacterium sp. ap11. Next base: position 70,509 of record NZ_FOEB01000009.1, read on the forward strand.
CGGGTCCCGGATCCCGTGCCGTGGATCCGCAGCCGGCCGGTCGACGGTCCGATGCCGCCCTGCCGCGATCCGGGATGCCGGAGGATCCGCGAGTTTTTCGTCGAGTTCGGAGGGATCTCGTTAAGCCTGCCGACCGATCCGGCAGGACTATACTGCAAGTTGCAGTCGCGACGACGCCTCAGTCCGCTGCGGAATGCAGGTCATGATTCGTTATCCGCGCCCGATTACCGGATATCAACGTCCGGTCGCCAGTCTCCGGATCGTGAAATCTCGAACGATGGACTGGTGGAATCGAGCCATGCGGCCGGTCATGAAGCACATCGCGGCCCTCGCCCTCGGCCTGCCGCTATGGGGCAGCGCCGGCACCGCCGCGGGCGAGCCGCGCACAACCGCGGCGGTGCCGGCGGCGAGCGACCTCGACGCCCTGCTGTGGCCGGCCGGCGCGGCGGCGCGGCGGGTCGACCAGCGCGGGGCGGCGCTGACCGCCGTCGACCTGCGCGACCGGATCGTGGCCGTGTCCTTCGTGGCGCCGGATTGCGCCATCGTCTGCGTCGCCCGCACCCTCGACCTCGAGCGGGTGGCCCAATCGCTGCCGGACGGCCTCCGCCAGAGCGCGGTGTTCCTGGCGATCGGGTTCGACGGTTCGCCCGAGGCCCTGCGGGCCTTCGCGGACGGCACGGTCGGGGCGAGGTCGCGGCTGCGCGTCCTTTCCGGGGATCCGGCCTGGAGCACCGCCCTCGCCCGGATGCTTCGGTACCCCGCGACGGCGCTGCCGGAGCCGCCGCCGCAGATCCTGCTCTTCGACCGGCGCGGCGCGGTCGCGTCGAATTACGGCGGCGACCCGGTCGACCGTCCGCGGCTCGCCGGCGACATCGCCCTCCTCGACACGTTCGCGCAGGGCCTCGACGCCCCCCGCTAGAGCCGGCGTCGCGCCCCGCCCGTCCCCTGCCCCCGCCCCCCGTTCCCGCACCGCCCGTGCGCCCTCCGCTCCGGAAGACCCGACCATGACCGACCCCGCCCGCACCGCGATCCGGCGCCCGACGCGCCTGCGCGACGCCGCCCTCCTCTCCGCCACGATGCTGGCGACCGGCCTCCTCTCCCCGGCCGAGGCGGCGCAGTTCAGGGTCGTTGTCGCCCCGGTCGCCGACCCGATAATGACGGGCCTCCCGCTCCCCGACGCCGCCCCGGCGACGGGCGTGTTCTCGGGCGTGCAGGGCTGGCCGATGAACGCCGTCACCATGAGCCTCCTGCCGAGCGGCAAGGTCCTGTCCTTCGGCACCCCGGGGGGCAATCCCGGCACCCAGGACGGGCGCACCTTCGACACCTGGGACCCGACCCAGGGCTTCGGCGGCGGTCACGCGACCTTCAACGGCGTCGGCGGCATCAACAGCTTCTGCGCCGCCCAGGCCTTCCGGCCGGACGGCTCGCTGCTCATCGCCGGCGGCATCTTCGACAACGGCAACGACAAGGGCAGCCTGCTCTTCAAGGGCACCGGCACCGGGGTGACCGCGGTAGGCGCCAAGCTCGCCAACGACCGCTACTACTCGACCATGCTGACCCTGCCCAACGGCCAGCAGATCATCATGGGCGGCTCCTACCCGTATCTCGGCGGCTGGGCCGACCCGCAGGGGAGCATCGACAAGGGCTACATGACCGGGATGACCCCGGAGGTCTTCGACGGCACCCAGTGGCGGAGCCTGTTCGGCGCCAAGAGCCGCGACGCGTTCGGGCCGGACAACAACAGGTGGTGGTATCCCCGCGCCTGGGTCGCCCCCAACGGCAAGGTCTTCGGCATCAGCTCGGAGAAGATGTGGTTCCTCGATCCCGCCGGCAACGGCGCCGTGACGGTGACGAACTTCAAGGAGCCGCAGCGCAACGCATCCTCGGCCCTCGACGCGCCGAATGTCGGCCCGGTCTCGACCGCGGCGATGTTCGAGACCGGCCGCATCCTGCAGGTCGGCGGCAACAGCTACGACAACGGCAACGGCTTCCTGTCGAGCAGCCGCGCCACGGTGATCGACATCAACGGCGGCGCGCCGGTGGTGACCGACACCGCGCCGATGAGCGTCGGCCGGGCCTGGGCCAACGCCACGGTGCTGCCGACCGGGCAGGTCGCCGTCACCGGCGGCAGCAAGTGGAACGACCGGGCCGACGGCGACACCGTGCTGCAATCGGAGATCTGGGATCCGAAGACCGGGCGCTGGTCGCCGGGCGCGTCGGGCGGGGTCTATCGCGGCTACCATTCGAGCGCGATCCTGCTGCAGAACGGCGCCGTGCTGCTCGCCGGCGGCGGCGCCCCGGGCCCGGTGGCGAACCAGAACGCCGAGGTGTTCTACCCGCCCTACCTGTTCACCACCGTGAACGGGAAGACCGCGCTGGCGCCCCGCCCGCAGATCGTCAGCCTGTCGACCGTGCAGCTCCAGCACGGCCAGGCGATGCAGGTCGAGCTGAGCTCGCAGAACGGCCTCGCCCAGGTGGTCCTGGTCGGCCTGAGCGCGACGACGCACAGCTTCAACGCGGCCCAGCGCCGGCACGTCGTCGCCTTCACCCAGGCCGGCACCGCCGTGACCGTGCAGGCCCCGGCCTCGGCCAACGTCGCGCCCCCCGGCTACTACCAGCTCGTCGCGATCGACCAGAAGGGCGTGCCCTCGCCCGGCGTGATCGTGGCGCTCGGCGCCGGCGTCGCGGCCCCGAGCCAGGTGTCGGCGCCCGCGGTCGCGGCGGCCGGCACCGGCACCGGCGGCGGCCAGGCGGGCGGCGGAGCCGGCGGCACGGCCGGCGGCGGCACCGGGACCGGCGGCACCGGCACGAGCGCGGCCACCGGCGCGGCGGTGAGCCTGCAGGCGAGCAACTACACGACGAGCTACCTGACCAATGTCGGCGGCACAGCGCGGCTCGTCGTACCGGCCAGCGCCGCGGATCGCCAGCAGGCAACGTTCCGGCAGGTGCCGGGGCTGGCCGGCCAGGGCGTCTCGTTCCAGGCCGGCGGCAATGCCGGCCAGTACCTGCGCCACCAGAACTTCCAGATCTTCCAGCAGGCCAACGACGGCGGCGACATCTTCAGGCGCGGCGCGACCTTCATCCCGCGGGCGGGGCTTACCGGCAATTGCGGTTGCAGCACCGCCGCCTGCACGTCCTACGAGTCGATCGACTGGCCGGGCTACTACCTGCGGCACCAGAACTTCAGCTTCTACATCGCGCAGCCGGACGGCGGCGACGGGTTCAAGCAGGACGCCTCGTTCTGCCCTGCCCCGGGGCTGACGCCTGCGGCCTCGCTCCTCAAGGCGCAGCATTCGGGGCTCTGCCTATCGATCGCGGCCGGCGACAACGCCGACGGCGGCGCGGTGACCCAGCAGGCCTGTACCGGCGCGGCCGAGCAGACCTGGACCCCGGCAGCCGGCAACGGCGGCACCGCCTACGTCAACAAGGCCTCGGGCAAGTGCCTCGATCTCAGCCTGCTCAAGCCCCCGGCCGCCCCCGGCACGCCGGTCATCCAGTGGGCCTGCAACGGCGGCACCAACCAGGCCTGGACGCCGCGCGTCTCGAGCGGCGGCAACGCGCTCGTCTCGGTCAACAACGCCAATCTCTGCGTCGACGTCTGGAACGGGTCGACCGCGCCGGGCGCGATGACGGCGGCCTGGACCTGCCACGGCGGCGCGAACCAGACCTTCCTGTCGCAGTAGCGCCGCCGGCCCGGGTTCCTGCCGGGTCGCGATCACCGGGGGAGGACGGCGTCGCCCTCCCCCTTTCTCCGCCGAGCCCGGTTCGTCCGGTCGCTCAGCCCCGCTCCCGCGCCCGCCGGCTCTCGTAGGCCTTCAGGTGGGTGTAGGCCGCCGCGAGGTGCGGCCGGGCGCCCTTGGGGTCGGCCGCGCGGCCGCGGGCGAGGAGGTCGCCGACGATGTGGTCGGCCTCGATCCGGGCGCCCTTCTCGATGTCGCGCAGCATCGAGGCGGTGAAGGCCGAGCCCGGCGCCGTCAGGGTCTTGCGGCTGCCCTCCAGGAACTTCTCCCGCGGCGCATGGCCGGCCGCCTCCGCGATGGTGCGGCATTCCTCGAACAGGCCGAGCATCCAGTCGCGTCCGCCCGGGGCGGCCACGATGTCGCCGACGGGGGCCCGCATCAGGCAGGTGCCCCCGGCGAGCGTCGCGAGGAAGACCCACTTCTCCCACATCTCGAGCAGGATCCGGTCGCTCGGCCGCGCCGCGAAGCCTGCCCCCTCCATCAGGGACGCGACCCGGCCCGTGCACTCGGAAGGGGCCCCGCCCCGCTCGCCGAAGGTGAGCGCGTGCAACTCGCTTATCTGCACGATGTCGCCCTCCGCCGAGAGCGTCGCCGCGATGGCGCAGGAGCCGCCGAGGATCCGCTCGGCCCCGAAGCGCGCGTCGAGGGCGTCGAGATGCGCCATCCCGTTGAGGATCGGCAGCACCATCGTGTCCGGTCCGACCGCCGGGGCGACGTCGTCGAGGGCGCCCGCGAGGTCGTAGGCCTTGCAACTCAGGAGCACGAGATCGAACGGTGCGGGAATCGCGCCCGCCGTCACGGTCTTGGGCGCCTCGATCCGGAAATCCCCGAGCGGGCTCCTGACCGACAGGCCGCTCTGCCCCAGCCGCGCCGCCCGGGCCGGGCGGACCAGAAAGGTCACGTCGCGCCCCGCCGCGGCGAGCCGGGCACCGAAATATCCGCCGGTCGCTCCGGCGCCCACCACCAGCACCCGCATGCGGTCTCCTCCTGCCCGTCCTGCTTCAGAGAAGCTTCGCATTCCCGGCGGCTTCGTCCAAGGTGCCCGTCGGTCAGGCTGTCTTCGCGGGGATGCGACGGTGCGGGGTTTGAGGGGGCGGATGCCCGGGGCGCGGGATCTCGCCGGGTTGTGGGCCCGTCGCGGCCTGTTCGTGGTCGGCGGCATCGCGGTCGGCGGCGCGGCGGTGCTGATGGCGACGCTCGCGGATGCCGCGCAGGCGGGCTTCCGGGCGGTATTGGGACTCTCCCCGCTGATCGCGCTGGTGCTCACGCCCTTCGGCTTCGGGCTCGCGGCCCTCCTCGCCCGCACGGTCTTTCCGAACTCGCAGGGCAGTGGCATCCCGCAGGTCATCGCCGCGCGCGACATCGCGGAGCCTTCGTTGCGCCACCGCCTGATCTCGCTGCGGGTCGCCGCCGGCAAGATCGTGGTGATGAGCATCGGTCTCCTGTGCGGCGCCTCGACCGGGCGCGAGGGGCCGACGGTGCAGGTCGGCGCGGCCCTGATGGCGGCGGCCGGACGGTTCGCGCCGGAGCGCCAGCGCGGCCTTCTGCTCGCCGGGGGCGCCGCCGGGGTGGCTGCGGCCTTCAACACGCCGCTCGCCGGCATCGTGTTTGGCATCGAGGAGCTCAGCCGCTCCTACGAGGCCAAGACCTCGAGCCTGATCCTCGGGGCGATCATCGCGGCGGGCCTGACCTCGCTCGCGCTCGTGGGCAACTACACCTATTTCGGCACCACCGGCGACACCCTGCCGCTCGGGCGGGCCTGGGCGGTGGTGCCGATCTGCGGCGTGCTCGGCGGCCTGTTCGGCGGGCTGTTCAGCCGCATCGTCATCGCGGTCTCCCGCGGCCTGCCGGGGATGGCCGGGCGCTTCGTCGCGAACCGGCCGGTGATCTTCGCGGCGCTGTGCGGCCTCGGCGTCGCGCTGTGCGGGCTCGCGACCGACGGGCACATCTACGGCACCGGCTACGAGCAGGCGAAGGCGCTCCTGCACGGCACCGCCGAGACCCATGCGTGGTTCGGCCCGGTGAAGTTCGTCGCCACCACGCTGTCGTCGATCAGCGGCATCCCGGGCGGGCTGTTCGCGCCCTCGCTGGCGGTCGGGGCGGGCCTGGGCGCCGAGGTCGCCGGACTGTTCCAGGGCGTGCCGGTCGGCGCCGTGGTGCTGGTCGGCATGGTGGCCTACCTCACCGGCGTGCTCCAGGCGCCGATCACCTCGTTCGTGATCGTCTCGGAGATGACCGAGAACCACGCCCTTGTGATCCCCCTGATGGTCGCCGCCCTCGTCGCCGACGCAACCTCGAAGCTCGTCTGCCCCGAAGGGCTCTACCACGCGCTCGCCGAGCCGATGGTCGAGCGCCTCACCGGGCGCCCGGCCCACGCGCCGCAGGTGAACGGCCCGGCATGAGGGGGCCCCGGCCGCGCCGGCCGTGACCGTGGCGTCAGGACATGGCGTCAGGAGGACGTAGCGTCAGGAGGACATGGCGTCAGGACGTGGCGGTGGCGGTCGGCAGGCCGGTGACCTGCGCGGAGGGCTCCTCGCTCAGCCAGCGGTACAGGATGCCGCCGAGGGCCCCGCCGATGATCGGCGCCACCCAGAACAGCCAGAGCTGGCCGAGCGCCCAGCCGCCGGCGACCAGGGCCGGCCCGGTGCTGCGGGCCGGGTTGACCGAGAGGTTGGTGATCGGGATGCCGACGAGGTGGATCAGGGTCAGGCAGAGCCCGATGGCCAGCGGCGCGAAGCCGGCCGGCGCCTTGCCGTGGGTGGCGCCCATGATCACGAACAGGAACACCAGCGTCAGCACCACCTCGGCGAGGAAGCACGCCACCAGGGAATACTGCCCGGGCGAGTGGTCGCCGTAGCCGTTGGCGGCGAAACCCTTGGCGAGGTCGAAGCCCGGCGCCCCGCCGGCGATCGCGAGGAGCAGGCCCGCGGCCGCGACGCTGCCGAGCACCTGCGCGGCGATGTAGGGGCCGATGTCCCGGCCGGGGAAGCGCCGTCCCGCCGCCAGCCCGATCGTCACCGCCGGGTTGAGGTGGCAGCCGGAGATGTGGCCGATGGCGTACGCCATGGTGACCACCGTCAGCCCGAAGGCCAGGGAGACCCCGAGGAGCCCGATTCCGACCTGGGGCACCCCGGCGGCGATCACGGCGCTGCCGCAGCCGGCGAAGGTGAGCCAGAAGGTGCCGATCGCCTCGGCGGCGCATTTGCGGATGTCCATGGACGGCGTCTCCTGAAGCGGAGCGTCGTTGCCGTCCCGGCCGCCCGTCGGGGCGGAACCGGGACGGGGGCGGAGTTCCGTCGCCCGCCCGCGCTCCCGACACGCCGAGCGTAACCGGGTGCGTGGCGGGGTCTTCCGTTTGACCGTCAGGTGACCGTAAGGCGCTGGACTTGCGAAGTCCGGCTCTCAGCGCCGGCCGAACAGACGTTCCACGTCCGACAGCTTCAGCTCGACATAGGTCGGGCGGCCGTGGTTGCACTGGCCGGAGAACGGCGTCGCCTCCATCTCGCGCAACAGTGCGTTCATCTCCTCCGGGCGGAGGCGGCGCCCGGCCCGGATCGAGCCGTGGCAGCTCATCCGCGACAGGACCGCGTCGAGGCGGCGGGCGAGCGGGTCGGCCCCGCCCTCGGTGAGCGCGTCGACCACGTCGGTCAGCAGCGCCCGCAGGGACCCGCCGGCGAGTGCGGCCGGCACCTCGCGCACCAGCACCGCGCCGTGGCCGAAGGCTTCGAGGACGAGACCGAGATCCTGCAGGGCGTCGGCCGCGTCGGCGAGCCGGTCGGCCTCCGCCGGGTCGAGCTCGACCACGTCGGGGATCAGCAGGATCTGGCGGGCGATGCCGCCGCCTTCCCGCTCGCGCTTCAGCCGCTCGTAGACCAGCCGCTCGTGGGCGGCGTGCTGGTCGACGATGACGATCCCGTCCCGGGTCTGGGCGACGATGTAGGTCTCGTGCAGCTGCGCGCGCGCCGCGCCCAAGGGGTGGGCGGTCTCCACCGCGGTCGCGGGTGCCTCGGCGGGCGCCCGCAGGTCGGCGCTCGGGGCGGCGAGGTCGCCGGAGAACTGCGCCTGGGCCGCCTCGCGAAAGCCGCCCGCCTTGGGCGGTCCCTCGTAGGCGGCCTGGTCGGGCTCGCGCGCCTCCCATGGCGTATCGCCTGGCGCCTCCCTTGGCGTCTCCCAGGGCGTCGCTCCGAAATCGCGCGCGAAATCCTCGGTCCGGCCCGAGCCCGCCGGCCGCGCCGGCGCGGTCTCGTCGCGCCGCGCGAACAGGCTCGCGGGCGCGCGCGACGCCGACGAGGCCGGCACCGCCCCTTGAGCCGGCAACGGCGTTTGCGCCGGCCGCAGGCTCTCCAGGGTGCGGGCCGCGACCGTACCGGAGCTGCGCCCGCCCTCGCGGCGCAGGGCCTCGTGGATCGCGCTGACGATCAGCCCGCGCACGAGGCCGGGATCGCGGAAGCGCACCTCGGTCTTGGCCGGATGGACGTTGACGTCGACGAGCGCCGGATCGCAGGTCAGCGCCAGTGCCAGCACCGGGTGGCGGTCGGAGGCCATCACGTCGGCATAGGCGCCGCGCACCGCCGACAGCAGCAGCCGGTCGCGCACCGGCCGGCCGTTGACGACGAAATGGACATGGGTGGCGGCCGCCCGGTGGAAGGTCGGCAGGCCGACATGGCCGTCGAGGGCGAAGGCTTCTCGCTCCAGGCTGAGCGGCGCCGAGTTGGCGCCGAAGTCGGGCCCGAGCACCGCGACGAGCCGGCGCAGCCACGAGCCGGGCCCGGCTTCGGCCGGCAGCACCAGGGCGGCGGTCGTCGAGCCCTCGCTGCCCAGCGAGAAGCGGATCTGCGGGTGGGCGACCGCGAGGCGGCGCAGGATCTCGCCCACCGCCGTCGCCTCCGCCCGGTCGGATTTCAGGAATTTCAGCCGCGCCGGGGTGGCGGCGAAGAGGTCGGTCACCTCGATCCGCGTCCCGGGCTGGCCGGCCGCCGGGCGCACCGGCCCCTTGTGGCCGGCATCGACGACGATCGAATGGCCGCTCTCGGCACCCGGTACCCGCGAGGTGATGGCGAGGCGGGCCACCGCGCCGATCGAGGGCAGCGCCTCGCCGCGAAAGCCCAGGGTCTCGATGCGCTCGAGGTCGCCGTCGGGCAGCTTCGAGGTGGCGTGGCGCTCCACCGCCAGCGCCAGGTCGCCCGGCCCCATGCCGCCGCCGTCGTCGACGACCCGGATCAGCCGCCGGCCGCCGGCGGCGATCGTCACCGCGATGCTGGAAGCGCCGGCATCGATCGCATTCTCGACCAGCTCCTTGACCGCCGAGGCCGGCCGCTCGACCACCTCGCCGGCGGCGATGCGGTCGACCAGCACCGGGTCGAGGCGGCGGACCTGCGGGCGCCCGAGGGGTGAATCGCTCATGCCCGGAATATAAGGAGCGCGCGGCCGCGCCAGAAGGGACCGGCCGGCGCGGTCCACCGGAGGAACGAGGCGATGGAGGACGACGACGTGATCCTGCGGCCGTGCCGGGAGGACGACGTGCCCGCGGTGACGGCGATCTACGCCCACGCGGTCGCGACCGGCCGGGCCTCGTTCGAGATCGACCCGCCCGACGAGGCCGAGATGGCCCGGCGCCGGGCGGCGCTCGTCGGAAGCGGCCACCCCTATCTCGTCGCCGAGCGGGCGGGCGCGGTCGCCGCCTACGCGTATGCGGGGCCCTACCGGCCCCGGCCGGCCTATCGCGGCACGCTCGAGAGCTCGGTCTACGTCCGGCCGGACCAGGCCGGGCGCGGCCTCGGCCGGCGCCTGATGGCGCGCCTGATCGCCGAGGCCGAAGGGGCCGGCTTTCGCCAGATGGTGGCGGTGATCGGGGATTCGCACAACGCCGCCTCGATCGGCCTGCACGCCGCCCTCGGCTTCCGGCATGTCGGGGTGCTGACGTCGGTCGGCTGGAAGCACGGCACCTGGCTCGACACCGTGCTGATGCAGCGCGCCCTCGGCCCCGGCGACGGGATGCCGCCCGACGCCTGACACTGACGCCTGACCATTGGGCCGTTCGGTTACCGGCGCTTAACCCTGTCCGTTGTAGGGCTCTTAACCATGATGGTCCGCCGGCTCCGGCGGATCCCGGCGGAGCGGAGCGGCAGGCCCGTGGCGGACGAGCGGCGAACACCCGGACGGGCCGGTCCCGGCCTCCCGGCCCGGGCGCGGGCCGCCGCCCTCTCGGCCACGCTCGGCGTGGCATCCACGCTGCTCGCGGCGGCCGGGCCCGCCGCGGCCCAGGGCGCCGCCTCGCCGGCGACCGACCCCGCGCTCGCCGGCCCGCTTCCGGGCGGGCAGGATCCCGCCACCTTCGCGCTGCGGACCGGCCCGACTCCGCAGGGGCTGTCACGGACCCCCGCGCGCCCGGGCGCGTCCCGGTTCGGGGCCCGGCCGCGCACGCCGCCGCAGCGGCGCAGCCGCCCGCCCACCACGGCAATCACCCGCCAGGCAACCCAGCAGGGCGTCGCCGACGACCTGCGCCTGCGCCCCACCGTCCAGGTGCCGGTCTCGGGCCTGCCGGACCTCGCCACCGCGACGCCGCTCCTGCGCCGCCGCACGATCGATCCCCTCGATCCCTACGGCCCGCTCGGCATCCGGCTCGGCGGGCTGACCCTGTTCCCGGCGCTGCAGCAGAGCGTCGGCTACGATTCCAACCCCGACCGCTCGATCTACCGCCGCGGCTCGATGGCCCTGCTCACCCAGGGCGAGCTGCGCGTCGCGAGCGACTGGTCGTCCCACGAGCTCACCGGCGCGATGCGCTTCGGCTACTTCCTGTACCCGGACAACCGCGCCGCCAACCGGCCGGACGGCGACGGCGCGATGCGCCTGCGCCTCGACGTCGCCCGCGACACCAAGGTCGACGTCGAGGGCCGCTACGCCATCTCGACCCAGCGCGCCGGCAGCCCCGACCTCGCCGTCCAGGTCCGCGACCGGCCCCTCGTCGCGACTTACGGCGGCACCGTCGGGGTGACGCAGAACTTCAACCGGCTGCAGGTCACGGTGGCGGGCCTCGTCGACCGCCAGACCTACGAGAACGCCCAGCTCACCGACGGCACGCTGCTGCGCCAGGACGACCGCAACGCCAACCAGTACGGCCTGCGCCTGCGCACCGGCTACGAGATCCGCCCCGGCTTCACCCCCTTCGTCGACACCCTGGTCGATACCCGGATCCACGACTTCGCCGTCGACCAGTTCGGCCTGCGCCGCGACTCGGACGGCGTGACGGTGCGGGCCGGCTCCAGCTTCGAGGTCAGCCGGCTCCTCACCGGCGAGGTCTCGGGCGGCTACCTGTCGCGCCACTACGCCGACAGCCGCCTGCGCGACGTCTCCGGCCCGGTGATCGACGGCACGATGACCTGGGCGGCCACCGCCCTCACCTCGCTGCGGCTCGGCGCCTCGACCGGGGTGATCGAGACCATCGTGCCGGGGGCGAGCGGCATCCTCACCCGCACCGCCGTCGCCGAGATCAGCCACGACCTGCGCCGCAACCTGCGCCTGACCCTCACCGGCACGCTGATCAACAACGACTACCAGGGCACCAGCATCCGCGAGCAGGGCTACAGCGCCGGCGTCAAGCTCGACTACCGCGTCAACCGCTGGCTCGGCATCCGGGCGAGCTACGCCCGCGAGTTGCTGAAGAGCACCGCGGTGGGGTCGAGCTACCACTCGGACACGTATCTGGTGGGGGTGCGGGTCAACCCGTAGCCGCGGGCTCGCCCTGCGACACGGGCGCCGCGCAACCCTCACCCGCCTCCCCCGGTTTCATCGGATCGAGGCACCGGTCCCGAGGGAGGGTGGATCCACGCGATGACGACGGCGTTCCGGCCCGAGCGGATCTTCCTGGTCACCAGCCTGGTGCTGACCGCGGCCGCGGCGATCGCGCTCTACCTCCTCCAGGCGACGACGCTGACCATCGCGGTGGCGCCCCGGGACGGGACCGAGCCGGCCCTGATCCGCGCCTACGCGGAGGCGCTGAAGACCGCCCAGAAGGGCGTGCGCCTCAAGATCCTGCCCTTCGACGACGTGCGCGAGAGCGCCAAGGCGCTGGAGCAGGGGCGTGCCGACCTCGCGGTGGTGCGGCCCGACGTCGACCTGCCGGCGAACGGCCTGACGCTGGCGATCCTGCGCGACCAGGCGATGCTGATCGCCTCGCCGGCGCCGTCCGGCATCACGAGCTTCCCGGGCCTCGCCCGCAAGCGCCTCGGCATCGTCGCCCATCGTGACGCCGACCTGTGGCTGCTCAAGAACCTGATGGGCTATTACGGCCTCGCCCTGCAGGAGGGCGGGACGGGCCCGATTCCGACCGGGCAGGTGCGGCTGGTGCCGCTGGCGGAGGAAGATCTCGCCGGGGCCTTCGCCGCCAAGCGCATCGACGCGGTGGTGGCGGTGATCGCGCCGGCCGCCCCGATGGCCTTGCGCCTCGTCGGTACCGTCCAGGCGGCGAGCCGGACCCGCAAGGTCGATTTCGTCGGCGTCGAGGATGGGCCGGCGATCATCGAGCGGCTGCCCCGGCTCCAGGCGGTCACCGTGCCGGCCGGCCTGTTCGGCGGCAGCCCGAAGGTGCCCGAGGAGGAGGTGAAGACCGTCGGCGCGTCCTACCGGCTGATGGCCAAGGCCTCGATGAGCCGCACCGTGGCGGCGGACGTCACCCAGCACCTGTTCGAGCTGCGCTCGCGCCTCTCCGACGCGACGCCGGCGGCCGATTACGTGGCGGCGCCGGCCTACGAGACGACCGCCGAGGCGACGAGCGCGCGGCTGCCGATCCATCCCGGCGCCATCGACTATTTCGAGCGCGAGCAGCAGGGCTTCATCGAGCGCTACGGCGACTGGGTCTACCTGCTGGCGGTGCTCGGCGGCGGCTTCGGCTCGGCGCTGGCCTGGCTGCGACAGCGCCTGCGACGCCTGCGGCGCGAGCGCATCGACGTGGTGATGGACCGCCTGCTCGAGATCCTGGCCGAGGCCAGAGGGGCCGACGCCGCCGGCCTCGACGCCCTCACGGGCGAGGTCGACGCGCTCGCCGCCGACGTGGTGCGCTACACCCGCGAGCGCGAGACCGACACCCGCACCATGGCGGCGGTGATGATCGCCATCGAGACCGCGCGCTCGACCATCGCCGATTGCCGCCGGATGACCGGGAACGCGACGGGGGGCGACGCGGAGCCCCGCCGTCAGGCCTTCCGGCTCAGCGCCGCCGAATGACCTACCGCACCATCGCCAGCGGCGCGCCGGACTTCGACAGGGCGCCGTCCATGGCGCCGCCCGCCGGGCGCAGCCGCGCCGCGACCGTGCCGCCGGGCTGGTAGAGGTAGACCTCGCCGTCGCGAAAGTCCCAGGCGGTGACCTTGGCGAGGTCCTTGTTGGCGCAGCCCGCGGACGAGGCCTTGTAGAGGTCGAGCGCCGGGGTGCTGGCGAGGTTCACCTTGCAGCTCGCGCCGGTGGCGTCCTTGGCGGTCCAGCCGCCGACCACCGCCGAGCGGCCGCCCGTGGACACCACCGGGGGGGCGGGCGGCGGCGCGATCGCGGCCTGCTGCTGCACCGGCGGCGGCGGGGCGGGCTCCGCCATGATCGGGCCGGACGGGTTGGCGACGACCGGGGCCCCGGCTGCGCCCGGCGGCGGGGCGAGCGGCGCCGAGGTGACCGGGCCGGAGGACAGGCCGGGGCCGAGATCCGGCTCCTCGGGCGGCAGCGGCCGGGCGATCCGCGGGGCCGGCCGGACCGGAGCGCTCAAGGCCGCGGTATCGAAGCGCGACGAGGAGCAGGCGCCGGCGCTGGCGGCGAGCGCCAGGGCGGCGACGGTGCAGAGGATCTGACGCGGCATCGAAGGGTCCTGCAGGGGGCCTAGTGTCGAGGTCGTTGGTCCCCGGCAAATACGATCCCGCAAAGGCGGGCACAGGTCTTTCCCCAACGACAAAGGCGCCCGAAGGCGCCTTTTCGAGGGGGTGTGGCCGACAGGACCCAGTCGGCCGCACCGATGCGTTCGCGCGGGAGGATCAGACCTCGCGGGCCACCATCATCTTCTTGATCTCGGCGATCGCCTTCGCCGGGTTCAGGCCCTTCGGGCAGGTGTTGGCGCAGTTCATGATGGTGTGGCAGCGGTAGAGCCGGAACGGGTCGTGCAGGCTGTCGAGGCGCTCGCCGGTATGCTCGTCGCGGCTGTCGATCAGCCAGCGATAGGCCTGGAGCAGGGCCGCCGGACCGAGGAAGCGGTCACCGTTCCACCAGTAGCTCGGGCACGAGGTGGTGCAGCAGGCGCACAGGATGCACTCGTAGAGCCCGTCGAGCCGCGCGCGGTCCTCGGGGGTCTGCTGCCACTCCTTCTCGGGCGAGGGCGACTCGGTCTGCAGCCACGGCTCGATCGCGGCGTGCTGGGCGAAGAACGAGGTCAGGTCGGGGACCAGGTCCTTCAGCACCGGCATGTGCGGCAGGGGGTAGATCTTGACCTGACTCGACTTGCAGTCGTCGATGCCGAGCGTGCAGGCGAGCGTGTTCTGCCCCATGATGTTCATGGCGCAGGAGCCGCAGATGCCCTCGCGGCATGAGCGCCGGAAGGTCAGGGTCGGATCGATCTTGTTCTTGATCCAGAGCAGGGCGTCGAGGACCATCGGGCCGCAATCGTCGCGATCGACGTAGTAGGTGTCGATCCGCGGATTGGCGCCGTCGTCCTGGTTCCAGCGGTAGATCCGGAACTCCTGGACGTTCTTGGCACCGGCCGGCTTCGGCCAGGTCTTGCCCTCGGTGTACTGGGAGCCTTTGGGGAGATTGAACTGGGCCATCTGTCTATGCCTGATCGGTGCGGTCAACCCGAGGGAGCGAAGGCGGATGGGCCCGCCCGCGACGGCCGGATTGCGGAAGATGCGGGCGGAGGGACCGCCGAGTGCGGCGCGACCGGACGGCCCGCTGCACGGGGCCGGCCGGTCGTCATCATCAGTACACACGGGCCTTCGGCTCGATATACGCGATGTCGTTCGACATCGTGTAGGTGTGGACCGGCCGGTAATCGATCGCGACCTTGCGGGCGTCGGGGTCGAGCCAGGCGAGCGTGTGCTTCATCCACTGCTTGTCGTCGCGATCCGGAAAGTCCTCGCGGGCATGTGCGCCGCGCGACTCGGTCCGGTTGGCGGCCGATTCCATGGTAACGACGGCCTGGCCGATCAGGTTGTCGAACTCCAGGGTCTCCAGGAGGTCGGTGTTCCACACCAGCGAGCGGTCGGTGATCTTCACGTCGTCGGTGCCGGCCCAGACCTTGTTGATCAGGCCCCTGCCCTCCTCCAGCACCTCGCCGGTGCGGAACACGGCGCAGTTGTTCTGCATCGTCTTCTGCATCTCGAGGCGCAGCTCCGCCGTCGGCGTGCCGCCGTTGGCGTAGCGGAAGCGGTCGAGGCGCGAGAGCGCCTTGTCGGCGGAGTCCTTCGGCAGTTCCGGCAGGCGGCCGCCCTTCTCCACCGTGTCGGCGCAGCGCAGGCCCGCGGCGCGGCCGAACACCACGAGGTCGATGAGCGAGTTCGAGCCCAGGCGGTTGGCGCCATGGACCGACACGCAGGCCGCCTCGCCGATCGCCATCAGGCCCGGCACGACGTGGTCCGGGTTGCCGTTCTTCAGCGTCAGCACCTCGCCGTGATAGTTCGTCGGGATTCCGCCCATGTTGTAGTGGACGGTCGGGATGACCGGGATCGGCTCCTTGGTCACGTCGACGCCGGCGAAGATCTTCGCGCTCTCCGAGATGCCGGGCAGGCGCTCGTGCAGGATCTTCGGGTCGAGGTGGTCGAGGTGGAGGAAGATGTGGTCCTTGCCCTTGCCGACGCCGCGGCCGGCGCGGATCTCCATGGTCATGGAGCGCGAGACCACGTCGCGCGAGGCGAGGTCCTTGGCCGAGGGGGCGTAGCGCTCCATGAAGCGCTCACCCTCGGAATTCGTCAGGTAGCCGCCCTCGCCGCGCGAGCCCTCGGTGATGAGGCAGCCGGCGCCGTAGATGCCGGTCGGGTGGAACTGGACGAACTCCATGTCCTCGAGCGCGAGGCCCGCGCGCAGCACCATGGCGTTGCCGTCGCCGGTGCAGGTATGGGCCGAGGTCGCCGAGAAGTAGGCCCGGCCGTAGCCGCCGGTGGCCAGCACCGTCGTGGCGGCGCGGAAGCGGTGGATCTCGCCGGTCGCCTGGTCGATGGCGATGACGCCGCGGCAGCGGCCGTCCTCGTCCATGATCAGGTCGAGGGCGAAATACTCGATGAAGAAGTTGGTCTGCGCCTTCACGGCCTGGCCGTAGAGGGTGTGCAGCATGGCGTGGCCGGTGCGGTCGGCCGCCGCGCAGGTGCGCTGGGCGGTGCCCTTGCCGTAATCGGTGGTCATGCCGCCGAACGGGCGCTGGTAGATCTTGCCCTCGGCGGTGCGCGAGAACGGCACGCCCCAGTGCTCGAGCTCGTAGACCGCCGCCGGCGCGTTGCGCACCAGGTACTCGATCGCGTCCTGGTCGCCGAGCCAGTCCGACCCCTTCACGGTGTCGTACATGTGCCAGCGCCAGTCGTCCGGGCCCATGTTGCCGAGCGAGGCCGAGATGCCGCCCTGCGCCGCCACGGTGTGCGAGCGGGTCGGGAACACCTTGGTGATGCAGGCGGTGCGCAGGCCCGCCTGCGAGCAGCCGACGGTGGCGCGCAGGCCCGCGCCGCCGGCGCCGACGATCACGACGTCGAAGGTGTGGTCGATGATGGTGTACGCCTTGCCGTTCTGGGCCGGCGCGGCGGAAGCGGTGGAGGCCATGGGCGAGGTTCCCGTTCTGGCGTTGCGCAGTCTGTCGTTAGGCGAAGGCTCGCAGGCTCACGCGCACGATGGCGTAGAGGCAGGCGACCGCGACGACGACGCAGTAGAAGTTGTTGGCGATGACCGCGGCGACGCGCAGGCCCTTGTCGTGGACGTAGTCCTCGATGACGATCTGCAGGCCCATCCGCATGTGGTTGGTGACCGAGAGCACGCCAAGGATGAGCAGGATCGCCACCAGCGGGTGCGACACCAGGGCGACCGCCTCCGGGTAGGGCCGGCCGGCCATCAGGGCGACGATCACCACGAAGGCGAGGACGAGGGGCACGTTGGAGACCGCGGTGACGCGGTGCATCCACCACTCGCGCGTGCCGTGATGCGCAGGCCCCAAGCCGCTGATGCGGGCGCGGGCGGTGCGGATCGAGGGACGGGGTTCGGCCATGGTGTCGGTCGTCCTCTTCAGCGGGCCAGCAGGGCGACGAACCAGATCACCAGCGTCAGCGCGGTCGAGCCCACCAGGGTGAGGCGCGCCATCGCGATGCGGGTGCCGGGCTCCATGCCGTGGCCGAAATCCCAGACCAGGTGGCGGATGCCGCCGAGCATGTGGTGCATCAGGATCCAGGTGTAGACGAACAGGATCAGCCGCCCGAGGATCGAGCCGAAGAACCACGCCACCGGGCCGTAGGCGCCGGGACCCGCGGCGAGCGCGACCAGCCAGAGGGCCAGCAGAGCCGTGCCGCCGTAGAGCGCGACGCCGGTGATGCGGTGGGCCACCGACATCGCCATGGTCCAGGTCCAGCGGTAGATCTGGAGGTGGGGCGAGAGCGGTCGCACGACCGGTCTGCCGGCGGGGTTGGTGGGCCTTGCGGTGTCCGCCATCGTGATCCTCGAAAGATTCCTGGTCTGTACCGGCTCTAAACTGGGTCACCTATCGGCTCCGCCGCGCGAGCGCAACGTGGCCGCCGGTCCACACGCGTGACACAAGCCGCGACCTGTCTCTCTGGAATGCGTCCAGTTCGCAATGCGATTCTCGTTGACCCAGCCTTCGCGGATCGCGAAGGCTGGAAGCGGCTCTGGTCATCGTGGGCCTGAGCGCTCTACCTTCGTGGCCGGCGAAACGATCGGCCGGGTCCGAGGCCGCCGGACGCCCCAGGGGAGATGCGGCCATGCATTTCGATCTCGTCGATCTCAGCCTGTTTCGCCACGTCGTCGAGGCGGGCTCGATCACCCATGGGGCCAACCGGGCGAACCTGGCGCTCGCCGCGGCGAGCCACCGCATCCGCACAATGGAGGCCTCGCTCGGCGCATCCCTCCTTGTCCGGGCACGCCTCGGCGTCACCCCGACCCCGGCCGGGCGCACGCTGCTGGCCCATGCCCGCCAGATCCTCGGCAACGTCGAGCGCCTGCAGGGCGACCTCGCTGCCTTCGCGGGCGGGGCGGCGGGACAGATCCGCGTCCTGTCGAACACCAACGCGCTGACCGAATTCCTGCCCGAGGTGCTGTCGGCCTACCTCGCCCGGCATCCCGGGGTGAGCGTCGACATCGAGGAGCGATTGTCGGACGAGATCGTCGGGCTCGTGGCGGAAGGCGCGGCGGATCTCGGCCTCGTCGCCGGCACGGTCGAGACCGGCAGCCTTGAGACCTACCCGTTCCGCCGCGACCGCTTCGTCCTGGTGGTGGCGGCGGGCCACCCGCTGGCGGCGCGGCCGTCCGTGCCCTTCGCGGAGGTGCTGGGCCACGACCTCGTCGGGCTCGACCGGGCGAGCGCGCTCACCCGCTTCCTCGCCGCCAAGGCCGGGCGCAGCGGCCAGCCCCTGCGCCTGCGGGTGCAGCTGCGCGGCTTCGACGCGGTCTGCCGCCTGGTCGAGTGCGGCGTCGGCCTCGGCATCGTGCCGGAGACGACCGCGCGCCGGGCCGCCCGCACCATGGCGATCGCCCCGGTCGCCCTCGACGACCCCTGGGCGGTGCGCGACCTCACGATCTGCGTGCGGGACCTCGCCGCCCTCCCCCCGTTCGCGCAGGACTTCGTCGCCGATCTGCGGTTGCCGGGGGCCTCAGCCGATCTCGCCGACGTGGTTGCCGGTTCGGCGCCGAAAATCTGTGACGAAACAAGGGCCTGAGCGGGCGGGGCGTTGGCCTGCCCACGGTACACGATACTGGCCCTGCCGGGCTCCCCGGCTCATCGTCGGCCAACCCCTTTCCGGGCCCGGTACGGGCCTGCACGACTGCAGCGAAGCGGAAGGAGATCCGGGATCCAGCAAAACAAGCCGCGAAGCGTCCGTGCGTCTGCAACGGTGCACCAAGCAGAGCCGCTTCGCGGCACGTTCTCGGCTGGATCCCGGATCTCCTTCCGCTGACGCTCCAGTCGTCCGGGAAAGGGGGCGAGCCTTCTCGGAACGCCCTCGGACGGCCTACACATTCCCAGTGTCGGGTACCGTGTGGCCTGCCTACGCAAGTCCGCTCAGGGCGCGCGCCCGCCGCGGGGGATCGTGGAGTCCGGGCCCTGCACACCCGGCCCGTCCTCGGGTAAGACTGCGTCACCCCGAGGCAGCCAACGAGGCGGACGACCCCACCCCATGCAGGACACCGACCGCCCGCACGAGCCCGCCGCCCTGGTCGATGCCGAGGCGCATTCCGCCGGCTTCCGGCAGGTGCGCGAGGCGCGCCGGCTCGAGCTGGTCGAGGATTACGTCGAGCTGATCGCCGACCTGATCGGCGACGGCGGCGAGGCGCGCCAGGTCGACATCGCGGCCCGCCTCGGCGTCGCCCAGCCGACGGTGGCCAAGATGCTCAAGCGCCTGGCCGAGGACGGGCTGGTGCAGCAGCGGCCCTATCGCGGGGTCTTCCTCACCGAGGCCGGCCGGGCGCTGGCCGCGGAGGCGCGGGAGCGCCACCGCATCGTCGAGTCGTTCCTGCTGGCGCTCGGCGTCAGCCCGGACGTGGCGCGCTGCGACGCGGAAGGCATCGAGCACCACGTCAGCCGCGAGACCCTGGAGGCGTTCCGCCGCTTCACCGCCGCCCGGACCGACGCCTGACGGTGCGGGACCGGTGCCGCGGGCGCACCGGTCTCCGCTCCCGGTCAGGCCGCCCGCATGCTGCGCAGGAAGGCCTCCGTCTGGGCGTTCAGCTCGCGCGAGCGCTCCGAGACCTGCGACGAGGCGCTCATTACCCGCGTCGCGGTCTCGCCGGTCTCGGCGGCCGAGGCCGACACGCCGGCGGTGCCGGCCATCACGTCGCCGGCACCGGCCGCCGCCTGGGCGACGTTGCGGACGATCTCCTGGGTCGCGGCGTTCTGCTCCTCGACCGCGGCGGCGATGGTGGTCGTGACGCTGCTGATCTCGCGGATCCGCGCGCCGAACCCGCCGATCGCCGAGACCGCCTGGGCGGTCGAATCCTGGATCCGGGAGATCTGCGCCGAGATCTCGTCGGTCGCCTTGGCGGTCTGGTTGGCGAGTTCCTTGACCTCGGCCGCGACGACCGCGAAGCCGCGGCCCGCCTCGCCGGCCCGTGCCGCTTCGATGGTGGCGTTGAGCGCCAGGAGGTTGGTCTGCCCGGCGATCGACGAGATCAGGCTCACCACGTCGCCGATCTTGCTCACCGCGCCGCTCAATTCCTGCACCAGGCGCGCGGTCGAATCCGCCTCGACCACCGCCGCCTCGGCGAGGCTCGCCGAGCCCTGGACCTGGCGGCCGATCTCGTTGACCGAGCTGCCGAGCTCCTCGGAGGCCGCCGCGACGGTGCCGATGTTGCTCGACGTCTGCTGGGCCGACCCCGCGACCTCCGTCGAGCGGGCGCTGGTCTGGCTCGCCGTGCCGGCCATCGAGGAGGCCGCGCCGTTCATCTCGGCGGCGGCGTTCGATAGGGCGGCGAGCAGGGCCGAGGAATCCCGGGTGAAGCCGGCGACCAGTTCCTCCAGGCGCCTGGCCCGCTCCTCGTCGCGCAGCTTGATGGTCGTCTCCTCGTCGATGTCGACGAGCGAGCCGCAGATCCGGACCGGAACGCCGTTGGCGTCGTAGGCGGCGCCGCCCGTGGCGCGGAACCAGCGCGGCGTCCCGTCCGGCATCACGATCCGGTAGCGGACGTCGTAGGCACCCTGGTTCTTGACGTCCTTGATCGCCGCCGCGAAGGCGCCCATGATCCGCTCGACGTCCTCAGAGTAGATCCGGCTCGACCAGGATTCCAGGGTATCCGGGTAATCCTCGATCGTCTTGTAGCCGACGACACGCCGGAATTCCGGCGTCCAGGTCACCTTGGTCTTCGGATGGGTCAGGTCGCCCTTGAACGGGATGACCTCCCAGAGCCCCACACCGGCGCGCGTCGCGAGAAGTTCGAGAAATCCGTCTTTGCGGGAAAAGCGCGTCAGCATGGGGTCGTCCGATCGTTCCTGGACAGATCTTACCGACGACCGATGAACGACGCGTTACGTCACGGCACGATGTCGTTGCCTGCTCATCCCGACCGTTCCGGACGAGAACGGCCGGCCCGACGGCGGGAGCGGGCGCCGTCCTCGCCGGCGCCGGCGGAAACTGCCTCAGCGCGGCATCAGCGCCCAGTAATCGAGGTCGAGGATCACCGCCGGGTCGTAGCCCTCCCCCGCCTTGTCCGGATGGGCGGCGCAGGGCTGGTTCTTGGTCGCGACGGTGCGCAGGCGCAGCGCCCCGATGTCGTCGCGCCCGGGAAGCTCCGCCACCGCCAGGACCTCGCTCCAGGCATAGACCGTGTCGCCGGCAAACAGCGGCGCGACGTGGCGGCCGGCATTGATGCCGGCGATCGAGAAGGCGTTGCCGAGCCCGTTGAAGCTGAGGGCCCGGGCGAGCGAGATGACGTGGCCGCCATAGATCAGCCGCTTGCCGAAGCGGGTATCCTTGGCCGCGAAGCCGTCGAAATGGACCTTGGCGGTGTTCTGGAACAACCGGGTGGCGATCTGGTGCTCCGCCTCCTCGACGGTCATGCCGTCGACGTGGTCGATGCGCTCGCCCGCCGCGTAGTCGCCGAGGCGGTGCGGGCTGCCGGCGAGGCCGAGATCGTAGGCCTGCCCGTTCAGGGGCGGCAGGGCGGCGGCCAGTTCCTCGGGCGCCACCGCCTTGGCCAGCGTCGGCACCGCCTCGGCAACGATCACCGCCTCCGGGTCGCGCTTGCGCACCAGCACCCAGCGGCAATAGCTCAACACCGCCTCGCCGGCGGCGTTGGTGCCGGTGGACCGGACGTAGACCACGCCGGTCTGGCGGTTCGAGCTCTCCTTGAGGCCGATCACCTCCGAGACCGTGTTCAGGGTCTCGCCCGGATAGACCGGCCGCAGGAAGCGCCCCTCGGCATAGCCGAGATTGGCGACCGCGTTGAGCGAGATGTCCGGCACGGTCTTGCCGAACACGACGTGGAAGACCAGCAGGTCGTCGAGGGGAGCCCGGGCGTAGCCGAAGGCCGACGCGAAGGCATCCGAGGACTGCACCGCGAAGCGCGGGCCGTAGAGCGCGGTGTAGAGCGCCACGTCGCCGGTGGTCACGGTGCGCGGCGTGGCGTGGCGGATGGTCTCCCCGAGGCGGAAATCCTCGAAGAAACGGCCCGGATTGGTCTTCATCGTCGCCCTCTCGTGCAAGAGCCCGCCGGGCGCGCGCGGGCGCCGGGCAGGCTCCGGGATTCGTTCCGTGCAGCCGGGACGGGGCCGGCCGGTGACGTCGACGAGGATTTGAGGGTCAGCCCCGCCCCACGGTCAAGCCCCACCGCAGCCCAAGGGGTCGAAGGGAGCCAGGGTTCGGAGGGGCGCGTTCCCCCGGATCAGGGGGCGGCCAGGGTCTCGAGGCGTCGCACGAGAGCCGGGCCGTCGCCGGTGATGCGGAAGTGCTTGATCCGCGCCGTGGCGCCGGCCGCGAGCGTCACCGCCGAGGCGGGCAGCCCGAGGGCGCGCCGCAGCACGTCGCGGATCGCGGCATTGGCGGCGCCGTCCTCCGGCGCCGCCCGCACCCGTACCTTCAGCACGGGCAACCCGTCGTCCCGGGTCTCGATGCCGTCGAGGGCATCGCGCCCGCCGCGCGGGGTGGCCCGGACCCGGACCTCGATCCCCTCGGGGGTCGCCCGCCAGGGCCGGGCGTCCATCGCCGCCCTACGCCAGGCCGGCGAGGAGCTCGAACATCAGGTTGCGCAGGAAGAACAGGCCCAGCACCAGGATGATCGGCGAGATGTCGATGCCGCCGAGGTTGGGCAGGATGCGCCGGATCGGCCGCAGGGCCGGCTCGGTCACCCGGAACAGGAACTCCCCGATCTGCGAGACGATCGGGTTGCGCACGTTGACCACGTTGAAGGTCACCAGCCAGCTGAGCACGGCGCTGGCGATCAGGAGGTACACGTAGAGCGTGATGATGTTGTCGATGAGCCAGAGGATCGAGCGCATGCGTGGTCCGTGCGAGCCCGGGGCGCCCGCGCGCAGTCGCGACGCGGCCGTGCCACCAAGGGAATTGACAGGCTGAGAAGGGCCGGCCTACAAGGCACCCGCCTCGGACGGGGCTGTAGCTCAGATGGGAGAGCGCCGCAATCGCACTGCGGAGGTCAGGGGTTCGAATCCCCTCAGCTCCACCAGGCCTGCCTCGCGTGGTTAACGCTGGGTTGGTCCGGTGAAGAGGTCAGGTGGCGAAGGCCACCGGGTAGTGACATCGCTCCGGCGATATGACATATGCCCGCTCACGGCGGGGCTGTAGCTCAGATGGGAGAGCGCCGCAATCGCACTGCGGAGGTCAGGGGTTCGAATCCCCTCAGCTCCACCAAATCTTCTTTGGTGGATACCGGCCTCGACCTGGATCGAGGCAGGATGAACCGGGAGCGGCGCAGGCCGTAGCCCGGTTTTTTCGTTTTCAGGCCGTGCCGGCCGGATGTGATCCTGGTGCCGTGCGAGAGCACTTCGCTCCTCGGCGGGGACCGGCTCCACGTCACGGCGTTCGAGCCCGTCGGCGAGGAGCCGGTACTGGGCCCGGCCCGGCCGGATTCGGGCGCGCAGCGCGAGCAGACGGCAGAGCCCCCGGTGACCAATAGCAAGACGTAGCCCAAAGGAACCGGGGGGCGCGCGGCCGCGCGGCCAAGATTGAGCTTGACCTGCCCGGCCGGCATGTAAGAACGGTTGCCGTTCCTCAGGGATAGGGCGGCGATCACTCACCAGACTCGACATCGCCCGGGCCGCCCGCGCCCTCCCGGACGAGCGGACCCCCGGTCGGGGAAGGCACGCCATGGATTACCAGTACGTCGACGGCCGGCTTCAGGTGCGCCGCACCGACGAGGAGAAGAAGCCCATCCTCCAGCGCCTCAAGCGCATCGAGGGACAGGTGCGCGGCCTCCAGGCGATGGTGCAGGAGGATCGCTACTGCCTCGACGAGGTGCAGCAGATGAACGCCATCACGGCCGCGGTGCGCGAGGCGGTGCTGCAGCTCATCAGCTCGCACCTCGACGCCTCGGTCGACTACGCGGCGAAGTCCGAGGATCGCGAAGGCGCCATCGAGGAGATGGTGCGGGTCCTGCGCGCGGCCCTGCGCCAGTCGTGAATCCCGACTGGCGGACGGGCGGCGCCCCGCGCTGTCCGGTCGCCCTGGCGGTGCGGGAGCGCGGGCTTATCTAGGCTCCAAGTCCGGCGCTCGGCCCCGTCCGCGCGCATCCTCGCACGAGCCCCGTCCCGCATGTCCGCCTCCGACAGCGAAGCCAATCGCTTCTCCGCCCGCGCCGCCCGCTACGCGAAGGTCGGCGCCAACGTGGGCGGCGTCGCCGCCCGGATGGCCGGCGCGCGGCTCCTCGGCCGCAAGGGCGAGGACGTGTCCAGCGCCGCCGCCCTCGCCCAGGCGCTGGGTGGCCTCAAGGGGCCGATCATGAAGGTGGCGCAGCTGCTCGCCACCGTGCCGGACCTGCTGCCGCCGGAATACGCCGCCGAGCTGCAGAAGCTGCAATCCGAGGCGCCGCCGATGGGCGCGGCCTTCGTCAAGCGCCGCATGGCCGCTGAGCTGGGCCCGCAATGGAAGGAGCGCTTCGGCGCGTTCGACCTGCGTCCGGCGGCGGCCGCCTCCCTGGGCCAGGTCCACCGGGCCGAGACGCTGGACGGCGTGGCGCTCGCCTGCAAGCTGCAGTACCCGGACATGCAATCCGCCGTCGAGGCGGACCTCAAGCAGCTCGAACTCGCCTTCGCCCTGCACCGGCGCATCAGCGCGGTGATCGACACCCGCGAGATCGCCAAGGAGATCGGCGACCGGGTCCGGGAGGAGCTCGACTACACCCGCGAGGCCCGGAACGCCGCCCTCTACGCCGACGTGCTCCAGGGCGTCGAGACGGTGCGGGTGCCGGTCGTCTTCCCCGACCTCTCGACCAAGCGCCTGCTCACGCAGGGCTGGCTCGAGGGCGAGAAGATCCTGAACTTCACCGGCGGGCCGCTGGAGGTGCGCAACCGCCTCGCCCACGCGATGTTCCAGGCCTGGTGGCACCCCTTCAGCCGCGCCGCGGTGATCCACGGCGACCCGCACCTGGGCAACTACACGGTCTTCTCGGAGGGCGGCGAGCCGCAGGGCATCAACCTGCTCGATTACGGCTGCATCCGCATCTTCCACCCCCGCTTCGTCGGCGGCGTGGTCGATCTCTACAAGGGGCTCCTGCACGACGACCAGGCGCGCGTCGTCCACGCCTACGAAAGCTGGGGATTCCGCAACCTCACCCGTGACCTCGTCGACACCCTCAACATCTGGGCCCGCTTCATCTACGGGCCGCTGCTCGAGGACCGGGTCCGCACGGTGGCGGACGGCGTCAAGCCGGGCGAGTACGGCCGCCGCCAGGCCTTCGAGGTGCACCGTGCCCTCAAGGAGCGCGGGCCCGTCACGGTGCCGCGGGAATTCGTGTTCATGGACCGGGCCGCGGTGGGCCTCGGCGCGGTCTTCCTGCACCTGCGCTCGGAGCTGAACTACCACCGCCTCTTCGAGGCGCAGATCGACCGCTTCTCCCTCGACGATCTCGCCGCCCGCCAGCACGCGGCCCTCGAGAAGGCCGGCCTGCCGCAACCGGCCTGAGGCCGGGGCCGCGGGACTTCGATTTGGAAAAAGGTGCGGATCCGCACCTCCGGCCGGTGGCCGGGGGTGCCCCGACACCGGGCCGGATCGTTGGCCCAACCGTGAAACTCGAGGTATCGCAACGGCTTGCCCGGGAACGGGCGGGCCGTTCCGTTGCGCGCGGACCGCCTATCGGCTGATTGCCGGGACCTTGAGCATGCGCTAAAGCCCGGCCAACGAGCACAAGACGGGGTCTACCGCATCATGGCCGACATCAATCACGCCACCGACTCCGCCTACAGCCCGGAGATGGACGGCCCGACCCACGAGGCCACCTATCGGGGCTTCGTGCGCTTCGTCGAGATCGCCACCACCGTCGTGATCTGCTGGGTCCTGTCGCTCGCCGTCGGCGGCGTGCGCGAGGCCTGGATCACCGCGATCGTCGGCGTCGTTCTGGGCGGCATCGGCGGGGCCGTCGGCGCCCTCTCCCCGGCGATCGGCTGGCGCGCGCCCGCCGTCGTGGCGGTGCTGCTCGCCCTCATGCTCGCCTTCTATTGAGGCGGCGGGCGGCCCGCCCGCCCCACCCCTTTCACGCGCCGAAAGATTGCGCGTGACTTAATGGTTAAAGATTTGTAACCAGAGCCGTCCCTTCTGCCGGGGGGACGGCTTTACAGTCGTGGGGCAGGCGTGGCCTTGTACACACCGCCCGCAAGGGGGGATCGGCGCACCGCGCCGTGTAAACGACCAAAGGAAGTCTGAATGCGGATCGCGGTCCTATCCGAGACCGATCCGGCGGAGCCGCGGGTCGCGGCAGTCCCGGAAACGGTGAAGAAGTACAAGGCTCTCGGGGCCGAGGTGACGGTGCAGTCCGGCGCGGGCCTGAAGGCCGGCGTGCCGGATGCCGAGTACGAGGCCGCCGGTGCCTCGATCGCGCCCGACGCCAAGGCCGCGGCCGACGGGGCGGACATCGTGCTCAGGGTGCGCCGTCCGGCCGCCGAGGAGCTGCCCGCGCTCAAGCGCGGCGCGATCGTGATCGCCATCATGGACCCCTACGGCCACGAGGCCGAGGTCAAGGCGATGGCCGATGCCGGCGTCTCGGCGATCGCCATGGAGCTGATGCCCCGCATCACCCGCGCCCAGGTGATGGACGTGCTCTCGAGCCAGGCCAACCTCGCGGGCTACCGCGCCGTGGTCGACGGCGCCGCCGTCTACGGCCGGGCACTGCCGATGATGATGACCGCGGCCGGCACCGTGCCGGCGGCCCGCATCTTCGTGATGGGCGCCGGCGTCGCCGGGCTGCAGGCCATCGCCACCGCCCGCCGCATGGGCGCGGTGGTGACCGCTACCGACGTGCGGCCCGCCGCCAAGGAGCAGGTCGAGTCGCTGGGCGCCAAGTTCGTCGCCGTCGAGGACGACGAGTTCAAGCAGGCCGAGACCGCCGGCGGCTACGCCAAGGAGATGTCGGCCGAGTACAAGAAGAAGCAGGCCGAGCTGGTCGCCAGCCACATCGCCAAGCAGGACATCGTGGTCACCACCGCGCTGATCCCCGGCCGGCCGGCGCCGAAGCTCGTCACCGCCGACATGGTGGCGGCGATGCGTCCGGGCTCGGTGCTCGTCGACCTCGCGGTCGAGCGCGGCGGCAACGTCGAGGGCGTCAAGGCCGACGAGGTCGTGGAGACCGAGAAGGGCGTGAAGATCGTCGGCTACGCCAACGTGCCGGGCCGTCTCGCCGCCACCTCGTCGAGCCTCTACGCCCGCAACCTCTACGCCTTCGTCGAGACCCTGGTCGACAAGACGTCGAAGGCGCTGGCGGTGAAGTGGGACGACGAGCTCGTCAAGGCGACCTGCCTGACCCGCGACGGCGCCGTCGTCCACCCGAACTTCCAGCCCAAGGCGGCCTAAGGCCTCGCCTGCACTCGGAGGAGACCTCATGGCTACCCTTCCCCCCGACCAGGCGGCCGAGCAGGCGCGCGCCGCCGCCGCCGCCGCCCGCAACGCGGCCGACATCGCCGCCCGCGCCGCCGACCAGGCGGCGATCATCGCCGACAGCGTCGGCCACGGCGTCGCCGCCGCGACCCACGGCGCCATCGACCCGACCGTCTTCCGCCTCGCGATCTTCGTGCTGGCGATCTTCGTCGGCTACTACGTCGTCTGGTCGGTGACCCCGGCGCTGCACACCCCGCTGATGTCCGTCACCAATGCGATCTCCTCGGTGATCGTGGTCGGCGCGATCCTGGCCGTCGGCGTGCCGCTGATCGAGAAGGGGACCGGCTGGGCCCGCTTCTTCGGGTTCATCGGCCTGGTCTTCGCCAGCGTGAACATCTTCGGCGGCTTCCTCGTCACCCAGCGCATGCTCAGCATGTACAAGAAGAAGGCCTGAGGCGATGTCTGAGAACGTCTCCTCGCTCCTCTATCTCGTCTCCGGCGTCCTGTTCATCCTGGCGCTGCGGGGCCTGTCCCACCCGACCACCTCCCGGCAGGGCAACCTGTACGGCATGATCGGCATGGGTATCGCCATCCTGACGACGCTGATCGGCCACGCGCCGTCCGGCGTCGGGGCGTGGTTCCTGGTACTGCTCGGCCTCGGCATCGGCGGCGGCGCCGGCGCGGTGATCGCCAAGCGCGTGCCGATGACGGCGATGCCGCAGCTCGTCGCGGCCTTCCACTCCCTCGTCGGCCTCGCCGCCGTCGCGGTGGCGGCCGGCGCGCTCTACGCGCCGCAGGCCTTCGGCATCATCGAGAACGGCGCCATCCACAAGCAGTCGCTGTTCGAGATGGGCCTGGGCGTGGCCATCGGCGCCATCACATTCACGGGCTCGGTGATCGCGTTCCTCAAGCTCGATGGGCGCATGTCGGGCAAGCCGATCATGCTGCCGCAGCGCCATCTCATCAACATCGTGCTGGCCGTCGTGCTGGTCGCGCTGCTGATCGGCTTCATCGGCGGCGGCAGCAAGGTGCTGTTCTGGCTGATCGTGATCCTGTCCTTCGTGCTCGGCGGCCTCTTGATCATCCCGATCGGCGGCGCGGACATGCCGGTCGTGGTCTCGATGCTCAACTCCTATTCGGGTTGGGCGGCGGCCGGCATCGGCTTCACGCTGGGCAACCTCGCGCTGATCATCACCGGCGCGCTGGTCGGCTCGTCGGGCGCGATCCTGTCCTACATCATGTGCCACGCGATGAACCGCTCGTTCATCTCGGTGATCCTCGGCGGCTTCGGCGGCGACGCCGCGGCGTCCTCGGGCGGCGGCCAGGTCGAGACCCGGCCGGTCAAGCAGGGCTCGGCGGACGACGCGGCCTTCATCATGAAGAACGCCGAGAAGGTCATCATCGTGCCGGGCTACGGCATGGCGGTGGCGCAGGCCCAGCATTCGCTGCGCGAGATGGCCGACCAGCTCAAGAAGGCCGGCGTCGACGTGAAGTACGCCATCCACCCGGTGGCGGGCCGCATGCCGGGCCACATGAACGTGCTGCTCGCCGAGGCCAACGTGCCCTACGACGAGGTGCACGAACTGGAGGACATCAACGGCGAGTTCCCGCAGGCCGACGTGGCCTTCGTGATCGGCGCCAACGACGTCACCAACCCGGCCGCCAAGACCGATCCGCAATCGCCGATCTACGGCATGCCGATCCTCGACGTGGAGCGGGCCAAGACCGTGCTGTTCATCAAGCGCGGCATGGGCTCGGGCTATGCCGGCGTCGAGAACGAGGTGTTCTTCCGCGACAACACCATGATGCTGTTCGGCGACGCCAAGAAGGTGGTCGACGAGATCGTCAAGAACTTCTGACCGCCGCGCCCGCCCGGGCGCGATGCCGGACGCTCGTCCGGGACGGAAAGCGGGGCCTCGTGCCCCGCTTTTCGCATTTCAGGGGTCCGGCGATGCCGGACAGGGCTTGCCGACGCCCGGTCAGACGGTGCTGCTCAGGCCCATCGCCGCCAGCCCCTCGTCGAGCAGGTCGCCGACATTCGGGATGCCGAGCAGGTAGTCGGCGGTGCGGGTGCCGGCGGCCTCGCGCTCGCGGGCCAGCCGCACCGCGTCGGGAAACTCCTCCGGCTCCATGTCGCCGCGGCCGACGAACAGCAGCGCCACCAAATCGGCGCGCTCGTCGTCGTTGAGGCCGGCGATCATCTCGCGCAACTCCTCCTCGGTCGCGTCGTCGGTGCCGTCGACCAGCACGTCGCGGGCGCCGTCGTCGATCGGGTTCGAGCCGGAATCGGGATCGCTCAGACCCTCCTTCACGTCGAGGGCGCGGGCGCGCAGAATGAACTCACTGACCTTGTCTACGGCGATGTCCATCGGTCGAATCTCCTCGCGGCGCGGGCGCCATGCTGTGGAGCCTCAACCCGCGAAGCGTGGCCCGGTTCGCCCGCCGCAGAGGCTCGCCCCTGGACGCCGGGGCCGTTCGACATCAAGTGAGCGGCGGCACGCCCCATTCGAGAGGCTTCGATGCTCATCAACGCCGCCTTCGCGGCCCTGCGGCAGGTGTTTTCCCCGCCGCTCCGCCAGATCCTGTGGAAGTCCCTCGGCCTGACGGTCGGGCTGCTGTTCCTGGTGTGGTTCGGCCTGTCGAAGGGCATCGCGGCGCTGATCGCCGCCCACCCGATCTCGACCGACTACGCCATGGTCAACGCCGTGGCGTCGTTCCTGGCCGGGGCCGGGCTGTTCGTCGGCCTCGCCTACATCCTGCCGCCGGTCTCGATCCTGGTGGCGGGCTACTTCCTCGACGATGCCGCCGCGATCGTCGAGCGCACCGACTTCCCCGACGAGGTGCCGGGCCAGGCGATGCCGTTCGGCCAGGCGATGCTCTACACGGCGCGGTTCGCCGGGCTGGCGCTCGCCGTCAACCTCGCGGCGCTGCTGCTGCTGCTGGTGCCGGGCATCAACGTGGCGGCGTTCTTCCTCGCCAACACCTACCTGCTTGGGCGCGAGTATTTCGAGCTCGCCGCGGCCCGGTTCCGGCCCCTGGCCGAGGCCGGCGCGATGCGGCGCCACCACACCGCGACCGTGATGCTCGCCGGGGCGCTGCTGGCCGGGCTGATGCTGGTGCCGATCGTCAACCTGATCACGCCGCTCTTCGGCATCGCCCTGATGGTCCACGTCCACAAGGGCCTGAGCCGCGACCGCCTGCTGCGCGCGCCGCAAGCCCGGCCGCCGGTGGCGATGGACCGGGACCGGCTCGACGCGGGGCGGCGCTGACGCCGCCTCCCCTCACCCGAACACGACGCGGCCCATGATCCGCCCGGGCAGCAGGGTGAACAGGCCGGTGATCACCAGCGCGCCGAGATAGAGCCCGATCATGGTCCAGCGATGGGCCGCGACCTCGCCGCGGCGTGCGTGCAGCACCCCGCGGACCAGTGCCGCCAGGGTGAACAGCGACAGGAGGTGGATCCAGCTGAACGGCCCGATCTGGCGCAGACCCGAGATGCCGAACGAACTCAGCGCCACCACCGCCATCAGCCCGACCCAGAGCCGGCCCATCCACCGGTGCCGCCCCCCGCCCCGCCGGAGCCCGAACTGCAGCGCCCCGAGCGCCAAGGCGGCGAGGGCCGCCGCGGCGTGGACCTGGATCACCGGCGAGGCCTGGAGCAGCGGCTGGAGGGTCATGGCGCAGGCACGATCCGCGGTGCGACCCGGCTGTCGCAGCTTGCAGCGGCGTCCGGGGCCCGTATGTTGACAGGCGCAACATACGAGGCATGTGGGCATTGTCAACATCTGGCGGCGGCGCGAGCTACCATCACGGCGACCTGCGCCGCGGCCTGATCGCGGCAGGGCAGGACCTCCTGCGCTCCGGCGGGGTCGAGGCGGTGAGCTTTCGCGAAGCGGCGCGCCTCGCCGGCGTGTCGCACAACGCGCCCTACCGGCACTTCCCGAGCCGCGAGGCGCTGCTCGCGGCGCTCGCGACCGAGGGCTTCCTCGCCCTGCACCGGGCGCTCGACCGGGCGGCGGGCGAGGCGAGCCCGCCGGATCGGCTCACGGCGCTCGGCCGCGCCTATCTGCGCTTCGCCGAGGCGGATCGGGCGACCTTCCGGCTGATGTTCGGCGGGACCCTGGACCGCGATGCCCATCCCGATCTCGCCGAGGCCTCCGCCGCGGCGTTCGGGACGTTGCGGGGCGCGGTGGTGGAACGCGAGCCCCCGGCATCCGCCGACCGCGACGCCCTGCGGGCCTGGGCGCTGGTCCACGGCCTCGCCCACCTCGTCGCCGACCGGCAGATCGAGGCCGCACAGGCCGAAGCCTGCCTCTTGTAAGAGCAATGTCGCCGCGGTTTGTTAGCCCACGAATGAGGCAGGCTAGAATTTAGGCATTCCAGTTCCAGGGATGCGCCTCCGGCGCAGGCGAGGCGGTTGGCAGGCCTCTTGCAGTCCTGTCGTCCGTCAACCCCACGGAGACGATCGACGATGCCGCTGCTCACCCCCCCGTCCCTGCGCCGGTCCGCGCTCGGGCGGACCCTGTCCGGGCTCGCCCTCGCCCTCGCCCTGACGGGGCCCGCGAGCGCGCAGGGCGTGCTGCGCATCGGCATGACCGCTTCCGACATCCCGCTCACCACCGGCCAGGCCGACAATGGCGGCGAGGGCATGCGCTTCACCGGCTACACGGTGTACGACGCCCTCATCAACTGGGACCTCAGCCGGGCCGACAAGGCCTCCGACCTGACCCCCGGCCTCGCCACCTCCTGGTCGATCGATCCCGCCGACAAGACCCGCTGGACCTTCAAGCTCCGCCCCGGCGTCACCTTCCACGACGGCTCCGCCTTCGATGCGAACGCCGTGGTGTGGAACCTAGACAAGCTCCTGAAGTCGGACAGCCCGCAATTCGACCCGCGCCAGTCGGCGCAGGGGCGCACCCGCATCCCGGCGGTGGCGTTCTACAAGCCGGTCGATCCGATGACGCTCGAGATCGTCACCAAGACCCCGGACGCGACCTTCCCCTACCAGCTCGCCTGGATCCTGATGTCGTCTCCCGCCAACTGGGAGAAGCAGGGCAAGAGCTGGGATGCCGTCGCCAAGGCGCCCTCCGGCACCGGTCCGTGGAAGGTGACGGGCTTCGTGCCGCGCGAGCGCCTCGAGCTGGTGCCCAACAAGGAGTACTGGGACAAGGCGCGCGTTCCCAAGCTCGACAAGATGGTCTTGGTGCCTCTCCCCGAGGCCAATGCCCGGGTCGCCGCCCTGCGGTCGGGCCAGGTCGACTGGATCGAGGCGCCGGCCCCCGATGCGGTGCCCTCGCTCAAGGCCGCGGGCTTTGCCCTCGTCACCAACCTCTACCCGCATAACTGGACCTGGCACCTGTCGCGGGCCGAGGGCTCGCCGTGGAACGACGTCCGCGTGCGCAAGGCCGCCAACCTCGCCATCGACCGCGAGGGCCTGAAGGAGTTCCTCGGCGGTCTCGCCACCCCGGCCGAGGGCTTCCTGACCCCCGGCCATCCCTGGTTCGGCAAGCCGACCTTCAAGCTCGGCTACGACCCCGAGGCGGCGAAGAAGCTCCTCAAGGAGGCCGGCTACGGCCCCAACAAGCCGCTCTCCACCAAGGTGCTGATCTCGGCTTCGGGCTCGGGCCAGATGCAGCCGCTGCCGATGAACGAGTTCATCCAGCAGAACCTCGCGGAGGTCGGCATCAAGGTCGACTACGAGGTCGTGGAGTGGAACACGCTCATCAACATCTGGCGGGCCGGCTCCAAGTCCGACAGCGCGCGCGGCGGCACCGCGATGAACTACTCCTACCTGATCCAGGACCCGTTCACCGCCTTCATCCGCCACGCCCAGTGCAACCTGGCGCCGCCGAACGGCACCAACTGGGGCTATTACTGCGACCCGGCGATGGACAAGCTGTTCGACGAGGTCCGGGCGACCTTCGATCCGAAGGAGCAGGTCGCGGTGCTGCAGAAGGTGCACGAGAAGTTCGTCGACGACGCCCTGTTCCTGATGGTCACCCACGACGTCAACCCGCGGGCGATGAGCAAGAAGGTCCAGGGCTTCGTCCAGGCCCAGAGCTGGTTCCAGGATTTCTCGCCGATCACCATGGCGAAGTGAGCGCCTGATCGATCCCCCGCCCGGCCCTAACGCCGGGCGGGACCACTACCCCGACAACCGGCGCCGCCTCATGATCCTCTTCATCCTCAAGCGCATCGGCTACGCCGCCCCGGTCGCCCTGGGCGTCAGCCTGGTGTGCTTCCTCCTCGTCCACCTCGCCCCCGGCGATCCCCTGAGCGCGATCCTGCCCGTGGACGCCACCGCCGAGATGCAGGCGCAGATGCGGTCGGCCTACGGCTTCGACAAGCCGCTGCCGGTGCAGTACGGCCTGTGGCTCTGGAAGATCCTGCACGGCGACCTCGGCACCTCGATCGCCACCGGCCGCCCGGTCCTGTCGGAGGTCGGCCGCGCCGTCGGCAACAGCCTGATCCTCGCCTCGATGGCGACGCTGATCGGCTTCACCTTCGGCACCTTCTTCGGCTTCGTCGCCGGCTATGCCCGCGATTCCTGGCTCGACCGGGTCGCCTCGGCGATCGCGGTGTTCGGGGTCAGCGTGCCGCACTACTGGCTCGGCATCGTCCTGGTGATCATCTTCTCGGCCACCCTCGGCTGGCTGCCGCCGACAGGGGCGGGGCCGCAGGGCTCGGGCAACTGGTTCCCGGACCTCGAGCACCTGCGCTACATCCTGCTCCCGGCCATCACCATGTCGGTGATCCCCATGGGGGTGATCTCCCGCACCGTCCGGGCGCTCGTCGGCGACATCCTGCACCAGGACTTCGTCCAGGCGCTGCGGGCCAAGGGCCTGTCGGAGTTCGGCGTCTTCCGTCACGTCGTCAAGAACGCCGCGCCGACCGCCATCGCCATCATGGGCCTCCAGCTCGGCTACCTGCTCGGCGGCTCGATCCTGATCGAGACCGTCTTTGCCTGGCCGGGCACCGGCTTCCTCCTCAATGCCGCGATCTTCCAGCGCGACCTGCCGCTGCTGCAGGGCACGATCCTGGTGCTCGCGATGTTCTTCGTGACCCTCAACCTCCTGGTCGACGTGGTGCAGACCGCGCTGGACCCCCGCATCGAGAGGGCGTGAGCGCATGACCATCCAGACCTCCCTCGCCACGGGCGATCCGGTCGCGGCGGTCGCCGCTCCCGAAATCCCGGCGGTCGCCTCGCGCGGCTACTGGGGCAGCGTGCTGCGCCGCCTCCTGCGCGATCCGGTGGCGATGGCCGCCGCCTGCGTCATCCTCGCCATCGTGCTCGCGGCGATCTTCGCGCCGCTCATCGCCCCGATGGACCCGTTCAAGGGCTCAATGGTCCGGCGCTTGCGCCATGTCGGCGACGCGACCTACTGGCTCGGCTCGGACGAGCTCGGCCGCGACATGCTCACACGGCTTCTCTATGCCGGCCGCCTGTCGCTGTTCATGGGCGTCTTGCCGGTCGTCATCGCGTTCTTCGTCGGATCCGGCCTCGGCATCCTCGCCGGCTATGCCGGCGGCTGGGTCAACACCGTGATCATGCGCGTCGTCGACGTGTTCTTCGCCTTCCCCTCGGTGCTGCTCGCCATCGCGCTGTCGGGGGCGCTCGGTGCGGGCATCCTCAACTCGATCGTGTCGCTCACCGTCGTGTTCGTGCCCCAGATCACCCGTGTCGCCGAGAGCGTCACGGTGCAGATCCGCAACCGCGACTACGTCGAGGCCGCCCGGGTCTCGGGCGCCAACCCGTTCACGGTGGTCCGCGTCCAGGTGCTCGGCAACGTGCTCGGCCCCGTCTTCGTCTACGCCACCAGCCTGATCTCGGTCTCGATGATCCTGGCCTCGGGCCTGTCCTTCCTCGGCCTCGGCGTGAAGCCGCCCGAGCCGGAATGGGGATTGATGCTCAACACCCTGCGCACCGCGATCTACGTCAACCCGGTCGTGGCGGCGCTTCCCGGCGTGATGATCTTCCTGACCTCGATCTCCTTCAACCTTCTGTCGGACGGCCTGCGCTCGGCCATGGAGGTGCGCCAGTGACCGACCTCGATCCCCGCGACCGCGGCGGCCCCGCGCAGCCGCTGCTGACCGTCGACGGCCTGGTGAAGCACTTTCCCGGCAAGGGCGGGCTGTTCGGCAAGGGCCCGGCGGTGCGCGCCGTCGACGGCGTCGATTTTTCCGTGATGAAGGGCGAGACGCTCGGCGTCGTCGGCGAATCCGGCTGCGGCAAGTCGACGACTGCGCGCCTGCTGATGCAGATCGCCCGGCAGGACAAGGGCGACATCGTCTTCGACGGCGAGCTGCTCGGCTCCCGCGCCCTCGACCTGAAGGCCTATCGCCGCCAGGTGCAGATGGTCTTCCAGGATTCCTACGCCTCGCTCAATCCCCGCCTCACCGTCGAGGAATCGGTCGCCTTCGGCCCGAAGGCGCACGGGCTGTCCGCGGCCGCCGCCCTGTCGCGGGCCCACGATCTCCTGCGCCGGGTCGGGCTGGAGCCGCGGCGCTTCGGCGGCCGCTACCCGCACGAGGTCTCGGGCGGCCAGCGCCAGCGGGTCAACATCGCCCGCGCGCTGGCGCTGGAGCCGCGCCTCCTGATCCTCGACGAGGCGGTCTCGGCCCTCGACAAGTCGGTGGAGGCGCAGGTGCTGAACCTGCTCACCGACCTCAAGCAGGAATTCGGCCTGACCTACATCTTCATCTCGCACGACCTCAACGTCGTGCGCTTCATGTCAGACCGGGTGATGGTGATGTATCTCGGTCGCGTCGCCGAGATCGGCCCGGCCGACGCGATCCTGGGTACCCCGCGCCACCCCTACACGGCGGCTTTGCTGGCTTCCCAGCCCTCGACCGATCCGAATGCCCGGCTGGAGGAGGCGCCGCTCACCGGCGATCCGCCGAACCCGATCAACCCACCCCCGGGCTGCCGCTTCCACACCCGCTGCCAGTTCGCAGCGGACGTCTGCCGCACCCGCGAGCCCGGCCTCGATCCGGTGGCGCCGGCGCATTTCGCCGCCTGCCACATGGCGGCGGCGGGCTCCGGCCACCCGGAGGCTCCCCCGGTCCCGCTAGCGGCGTGAGGCTGACATGAACGCACCCCTTCGCACGACGGGCACCTCCGCCTCTGACGCCCTGATCGAGGTCCGCGACCTCACGGTCGACTTCCTCGGCGGCCGCAAGCCCGTCCGGGCGGTCGGCGGGGTCGATTTCTCGATCCGGGCCGGCGAGGCCCTGGCGCTGCTCGGCGAATCCGGCTCCGGCAAGTCGGTGACGCTCCGGGCCCTGATGCGGCTCCTGCCGGAATCCCGCACCCGCATCGCCGGGCACCTGCGGGTCGACGGGCACGACGTGCTCTCCCTCAAGCGCAAGGCGCTCTCGGCCTATCGCGGCGGCACCGTCGCGATGATCTTCCAGGATCCGGGCCTCGCCCTCGATCCGGTCTACCGCATCGGCGACCAGATCGCCGAGGCCGTGATGCGCCACGAGGGCGTCTCCCGCGCCGCGGGCCGGGCCCGGGCGCTGGAGCTGTTCGAGCGCGTCCACATCCCCTCCCCGGCCCGGCGCCTCGACGCCTATCCGCACGAGCTGTCGGGCGGCATGCGCCAGCGCGCGATGATCGCCCTCGCGCTCGCCTGTCGGCCCAAGGTGCTGCTCGCCGACGAGCCGACCACGGCGCTCGACGCCACGGTGCAGATCCAGATCCTGCTGCTGCTGCGGGAATTGCAGCGCGACCTCGGCCTCGCCGTCATCTTCGTCACCCACGACGTCGGCGTGGCCGTCCAGGTCGCCGACCGGGTGGCGGTGATGTATGGCGGCCACCTCGTCGAGGTCGGCGCGAGCGGCGAGGTGATCGGCCGGCCGGCCCATCCCTACACGCAAGGCCTGCTCGCCTCGCGCATCACCCCGGATTCGCCCAAGGGCGTGCGGCTCGCCACGATTCCCGGCTCGCCGCCGGATCTCGCCGATCCGCCCCCGGGCTGCCCGTTCGAGCCGCGCTGCGGCCTCGTCGTGCCGGCCTGCCGCGAGGGCCTGCCGGCCCGGGTGGCGGTGGCGCCGGGGCACGCGGCGCGCTGCGTGCGCCTGGGCGGGGCCGCGCCCGCGGCCTGAACCCCCGCGTCGGGCGCCGATTGTCCATCCCGGCCACTCTGGACGGAGGCTCAGGTCGGATCCGACAATCCTCCGCGACCACGGCGGCCCGGGCCGAACGCGACGACGCCTGCCGGCGCCCTCGCCTCGCCCGAGGGCACGGGACGGGAGCCCGCGCGGCCCCGCTCCCCGGCTCGCCCCGCGTTTCCCGCCTGCGGCCCTTTACGCGGCCCCGCCTTCGACGGCACAAGGCGGCCGAGCGCTCATGCGGAAGCCTCGAGGAGATCCCGATGACCATCACGCGTTTCGAGACCGGCCCCCGGATGAGCCAGGCCGTGGTCCATAACGGCACCGCCTACCTAGCCGGCCAGGTCGCCGACAACGTCTCGAACGACGAGGGCGTCGAGGCGCAGACCAAGGACATCCTCGCCCAGATCGACGCGCTGCTTGCCAGCGTCGGCAGCGACAAGACCCGGCTCCTCTCGGCCACGATCTACCTCGCCGACATGTCGACCTTCGCCGAGATGAACCGCGCCTGGGACGGCTGGGTCGCGGCCGGCCACACCCCGGCCCGCGCCACCGTCGAGGCCAAGCTCGCCGGCCCGCAATACAAGGTCGAG
Source organism: Methylobacterium sp. ap11 (assembly GCF_900110515.1). Taxonomy (NCBI): domain Bacteria; kingdom Pseudomonadati; phylum Pseudomonadota; class Alphaproteobacteria; order Hyphomicrobiales; family Methylobacteriaceae; genus Methylobacterium; species Methylobacterium sp. ap11. The sequence continues at coordinate 108,657 of NZ_FOEB01000009.1, forward strand.
ATCTCGATCATCGCCGCGATCGGAGCCTGACCGATGCGGCTGCTCCGGCGCGGTCTCCTGCGGGCATCGGCCTGCCTCCTCGCCCTCGCGGCGGTGGCCGCCGGCCCCGCGGCGGCCGCGCCGGAGCGGGTCGTCAACGTCTACAACTGGTCGGACTACATCGACCCCAAGATGCTCGACGCCTTCACGCGCGAGACCGGCATCAAGGTGGTCTACGACACCTACGACACCAACGAGATCGTCGAGACCAAGCTGCTCGCCGGCCGCTCGGGCTACGACATCGTGGTGCCCTCGGGTCCGTTCCTGCAGCGCCTGATCAAGGCGGGCGTCTTCCAGCCCCTCGACAAGGCGAAGCTGCCGAACCTCAAGCACGCCTGGCCCGAGGTGACCGCGCGGCTCGCCGTCTACGATCCGGGCAACGTCTACGCGGTCGACTACATGTGGGGCACGACCGGGATCGGCATGAACACCGCCCTGGTGCGGGCCCGCCTGGGCGCGACCCAACCGCTCAACACCTGGGACATCGTCCTGCGCCCGGAGCTGGTCGCCAAGCTCAAGGATTGCGGCGTCACGATGCTGGACGCCCCCGAGGACGTCTTTCCGAGCGTGCTCCAGGCGATCGGGCTGAAGCCCGACACGCGACGGGTCGACGACCTCGAGAAGGCCGGCGAGGCGTTGTTCCGCATCCGCGGCGCGGTGCAGAAATTCCACTCCTCCGAGTACATCAACCAGCTCGCCAACGGCGACGTTTGCCTGTCGGTCGGCTATTCGGGCGACGTGCTCCAGGCCCGCCGCCGCGCCCGCGAGGCGAAGAACGACGTCGACATCGCCTACGTCATCCCGCAGCAGGGCGCGCTGATGTGGTTCGATTCCTTCGCGATCCCGAAGGACGCCCCCCACGCGGCGGAGGCGCACGCCTTCATCGACTTCATGATGCGGCCGGAGGTTGCGGCGGCCAACACCAACTTCGTCGCCTATGCGAGCGGCAACCTGGCGGCCAAGGCCCTGGTCAAGCCCGAGATCCTGTCGGATCCCGGGATCTACCCGGACGACGCCACGTTCCGGCGCCTGTTCACCAACACCGCCTACGACGATCGCACCCAGCGGCTGGTGACCCGGCTCTGGACCCGGGTGCGCACCGGGCGCTGAGGCCCCGCTCACGAGAAAGGCCCGCTCCTCTCCGGAGCGGGCCCCTTCCCGCGCGTCCCGTTCACCCGCGGCGCGGGCGGGCGGGATCGCGTCCCGGCATCAATCCTTGAGGTCGTCCGGCACCTTGCCGCCGTTCTCCTCGAGCTTCTTGATCACCTGCTTGTGCAGCCACACGTTCATGGTGGCCGAATCCTCGGTGTCGCCGGTGTAGTTCAGCTCCTTGGCGAGCTCCTTGCGGGACGACAGGCTGCTGTCGAGGTGGAGCAGCTTCATCAGGTCGACGATCGAGGTGCGCCAGTTCAGCGGCTGGCCGGCCTTACCGGCGAGGTCGTTGAGCACCGCCTCGACGTCGACCTTGCCGTCGACCTTCGGCACCGCGCCGCCGGACGCCGCGTCCGAGCCGCCGCCGAGCGCCCCGCCCGCCGAGGACGTGTCGGTCTTGGGCGCATCCCCCGACGTCTGCGCCTGGGCGTCGCCGCCGCCGAAGGGGTGCAGGATCTTGCTGACGATCGTCCCGAGCAGGCTCATCGTGTCGTTCTCCGTCTGGGGCTCGCGTGGCGCTGCCCGCATCCTCGCGGGCGAAGGGCGGGCACGCTCGGCCTTGCGGCACGGTAACGAACGGCCCCGCTCACCGTTCCGTGAAGCGCGCGTCCGCGACCATCCCGGCGCTGCACGCCGCCGCAGGATCGGTTAAGGACGGGCCGGAAGGCGGGCCGGGCGCGTGGCGCCGGCCGCGACGGGAATCGCGTGGGAGCGGCATGACAGGGGATCCGATACGCCGGGCGCTCGACGACGTCTGGTACTGCGTCGGCGAGAGCCGCAGCGTCCGGCCCGGCGGCATGCGGTCGGTCAGCCTCGGCGAGGAAGCCGTGGTGGTCGGGCGGGAGGAATCGGGCGCGCTGTTCGCCCTGCGCGACCGCTGCCCGCATCGCGGCATGGCGCTGTCGGCCGGCCGGATCGTCGACGGCAACCTCGTCTGCCCGTTCCACGGCTGGCAGTTCCGGCCCGACGGCGCCTGCGCGGCGATTCCGGCGCTCGCCCGCCGGGACGACGCCAATTTCGCCTCCGTCCGCCTCGCCCGCTTCGCCGTGACCGAAAAGTCCGGCCTGATCTGGGTGCATGCCAGCGCCAACCCCGCCGGCGCCGCCCCGGAGACGGCGCCGCCGATCCCGGAGGTCGATTTCGACTATTGCGGGCAACTCGTCGAGATCCTCGAGGTCGAGGCCTCGTTCGACCTCGTGGCGCTGAGCTTCGTCGATCCGGCGCACGTCGCCTACGTCCACGATTCGTGGTGGTGGCGCCCGTCGAAGACCATGAAGGAGAAGGTCAAGCACTTCGCGCCCTCGCCCTTCGGCTTCACCATGACGAGCCACACGGCGAAGACCGCCTCCCTCGCCTACCGCCTGCTCGGCTCGATCCCCGAGGTCGAGATCGAGTTCCGCCTGCCGGGCGTGCGGCTCGAGCGGATCACCGCGGGCGAGAAGCGCCTGGCGAACTACACCTTCGCCGCGCCGCTGGCGAACGGCCGCACCGCGCTCATCAACGCGATGTACTGGAACATCCCGGCCCTCAACCTGCTGAAGCCCGTCGCCCGGCCGCTGATGCGCCAGTTCCTCGGCCAGGACCGCGACGTGCTCCAGATCGCCCAGCGCGGCCTCGACCGGAAGCCCGCCATGGTGCTGATGGGTGAGAGCGACGTGCAGTCGCAGTGGTATTTCAGCCTCAAGCGCGAGTTCCTGCGGGCGCGCGAGGCGGCGGCGCCCTTCGTCAATCCGCTCGAGCCGCGGGAGCTGCGCTGGCGCAGTTGAACGGACAATACGGGCTGCCCGATGCTGGATCGGCGGCAGGTGCACGGCGTTGCCGTCGAGAAGAGGCGGTCCAGAGGCCGGATCGCGCGCCTGTCAGCTCTGTCCCGCGCCGCGACAACGGCAGGAAATTCCAAGGCCGTGCCGTTCGGCGCTATCGCGGGCGCGGCCTTTCGGATTATCCCGTCCGTCCAGTCTTCCGGGGGACACGGATGTCCGGTGACATCTTCCGCATCGTTTACAAGAGTACCGCCGCTCATCCGGCGGAGGCGATGCTGGGACAGGGCCACATCGCGTCTCTCCTTGGCGTCGCCCGGCACCGCAACCGCCTGGCGGACGTGAGCGGCGTGCTGGTCTATACCGGACTCGGCTTCTTCCAGGTGCTGGAGGGCCGGCGCGCCGCCGTGCAGCCGATCTTCGAGTCGATCCTGGTCGACCGGCGACACCACACCCTGGCGGTGATCGAGATGGATTTCGCCGCCGAGCGGCGCTTCCCGGGCTGGACCATGGGCTTCCTCGGCACCACGCCGGAACTCGACGAGCGATTGAACGGCGACGGTTCCTGTCCCGCCGGCGGCCCGAAGGCCCTCGACCAGCTCCTGCGCCGGGCGCTGCTGCTCCTCGTCGACAGCCCGATCAGCACGCCCTGGCATTCCGGCGCGGCCGGCCGATAGGATCTCCGACACGCCGACCAGGGCTCGCTCCTCGGATCCGCTCGATCGGGCGCTGAGGTCGGCAGGTCGACTATCTTCCAGAACGCTCCGTCCTGCGTCGTGCTCACCCCGCCCGGGCGGACGGCTCGGCGGCGAGGAGCGCCACCGCGACCGCCGGCCCACAGGTCGACGCGAAGGCCGCCGCGTCGGGGGCAAGGCGCGGCGCGATCAGGTCGCTCAGCTCCTCGGCGGGCCGCCGGAGGCGGGCGGCGAGGCGGGCGGCGACGAAGCGGCCGGCGCCGCAGATCACCACCGGCGCCTCCTCCGGCACGTCGCCCCGGGACAGGATCGTGGCGGCGGCATCGTGCAGGAGCCGCAGCTGCGCCTCCGCGAAGACCCCCGCGAGGCGGATCCAGTCTTCGGCGGAGCCCTCGTGGCGGTCGCGCCCGATCATCCGTGCCAGGCGGATCTCGGTCTCGGGCGTCGACTTGCCCTTGAGGTCGGCGGTGTCCTGCTGGTCCTCGGCCTCCGGCAGATCGGAGAGGAGCCGGTAGGCATCCGCCGTGGTGGCGAAGCACTCGGCCATCAGGGCGGTGCGACGGCCGCGGAACGGGACGGCTTGCGCCAGCGCCAGCAGCGGGGTGCGCACCACCCCGGTATAGACGAGTTCCCCGGTCTCCAGCCGCTCGGCATCGCTGTAGCCGAGGGTGCGGGGCTGCCCGTCGCGGATCGGGATCAGGTCGCCGGTGGTCGAGCCGAGATCGACCAGGAGGGCTGCCGGCCGGAGGCGGCCGACGAGGGCCGCGGTGGCGTGCCAGTTGGCGCTGGCGACGTCGGGCGCCCTCCCTCCCGCCTCCCCGGGCGTCACGAAGCCGGCGCGCCCGGCATAGACCGCGACGGTGCCGGGCAGGTGCGCGCCGGCCCAGCCGGCGATCTGCGTCACCCCGTCGGCGCGGTCGGAGAAGCAGTCGGTCAGCTCGCCGGTCATCGTCACGGCGTGGTGCGCCGGCCGGCGCGCCCAGTCCGGCAGGGCCGCGACCGAGGTTTCCAGCGCCGGCAGGCCGTTCCAGAGCGGGCACGGCACCTGGACCACCGCCTGGACGCGCCCGCCCTCGACCAGGGCCGCCTTGACATGGACCCCGCCGAAGTCCCAGCCGATGATGCGCTCGCGCGAGGAAACGGAAGGGGCGGAGGAATGCGGATCAGTCACGGTCGATTCTCGGTCGCGGCGCGTCGGGACCGGGTCGCATGAGCGGCGCTCCCTTCGCAACCCGGACCGAGGTGGTGCCGGTCCTCGACCTGCGCGGCGGCCTCGTCGTGCGGGCCCGGGCCGGGGACCGCGACGCCTACGCGCCGATCGTGACGCCGCTCAGCCCCGGCCCCGCTCCGGCCGACGTCGCCCGCGGCCTCCTCGCCGCCTGGCCGGCGCGCCGGCTCTACGTCGCCGACCTCGACGCCATCGTGGACGGCGCCCCGCCGGATCTCGGCGCGCTGCGGGCGATCCTCGCGGCCTGCCCCGGGATCGAGCTGTGGGTCGATGCGGGGTTTTCGAGCGAGGCCGGCGTCACAGCGTTCCTGGCCTCCGGCCTCGGCCGGCCGGTGCTCGGCAGCGAGAGCCAGGTCGACGACGCCTTGGTGCGCCGCATCGGCGACCGGGCGGTCCTGTCCCTCGACAGCCGCGACGGCGCGCCGATGGGACCAATGGTCCTGCACGAGGATCCGTCCGCCTGGCCGCCGGAGGTGATCGTGATGACGCTCGCGCGCGTCGGCAGCGGCGCCGGGCCGGACCTCGCGGGCCTGCGGGCGTTCAGGGCGCGGGCGCCCCACGTCGCCTTCTACGCCGCCGGGGGCCTGCGCGGGCCGGAGGACCTGCCGGCCCTCGACGAGGCCGGGGCCGCCGGCGTGCTCGTCGCCAGCGCGATCCACGACGGGCGGCTGCGGGCCTGAGCGCCGCCATGCGCGCGGCGGCATCCCCGCCCGACATGGCCGCGCTTGTTCCCTCGCCGCCCCCGTGCTCCGCTGCCGCGATGCCGCTCCAGGACCCCGCGATGCCCGCCACCGATCTCGTGACGATGCGTGCCACCGACCTCGCGCGGGCGATCCGCGATCGGGCCGTCTCGGCCCGGGAGGTGATGCAGGCCCATCTCGACCAGATCGCCCGCCACAACCCGGCGGTGAACGCCATCGTGTCCCTGCGCGACCCCGACGCGCTCCTGGCCGAGGCCGAGGCGGCCGACCGGGAGCTGAAGGAGCGTGGACCGCGCGGGCCGCTCCACGGCCTGCCGCACGCGGTCAAGGACCTCTCGCCCACCGCCGGCCTCCGCACCACCCAGGGCTCGCCGCTGTTTCGCGACACCGTGCCGGAGGCGGATGCCCTCCACGTCGCGCGCCTCAGGGCGGCGGGCGCGCTGCTCATCGGCAAGACCAACGTGCCGGAATTCGGCCTCGGCTCGCACAGCACCAACCCGGTCTTCGGCCCGACCCGCAACGCCTACGACCCGGCGAAGGCCGGCGGCGGCTCGAGCGGCGGCGCCGGGGTGGCGCTGGCGATGCGGATGGTGCCGCTTGCCGACGGCAGCGACCACGGCGGCTCCCTGCGCAATCCCGCCGCCTGGAACAACGTGCTGGGCCTGCGCCCCGCCGCCGGCCGCATCCCGAACGGCACCGAGGAGGTCTTCCTGCCCCAACTCGGGGTGCTTGGCCCGATGGCGCGCTGCACCGCCGATCTCGGCCTGCTCCTCTCGGTCCAGGCCGGCTACGATCCCCGCACCCCGACGGCGTTCCGCGAGGATCCCGCCGCCTTCGCGGTGCCGCCGCCCCGCGACCTGAAGGGGCTGCGGATCGGCTGGATCGGTGATTTCGGCGGCCACATCCCCTTCGAGCCCGGCGTGCTCGCCCTCTGCGAGGACGCCCTGCGGGTCTTCTCGGGCGAGGGCGCGGCGGTCGAGCCGGTGCTCCCGGCCTTCGATCCGGAGGCGATCTGGCAGAGCTGGACGCGGCTGCGCCAATGGATCATCGGTGCGACCCTCGCGGTGCATTGGCGGGACGAGGCGAAGCGCGCCCGGATGCGGCCGGAGGCGATCTGGGAGGTCGAGCAAGGCCAGAAGCTCTCGGCCTTCGACGTCCACGCCGCCAGCCTCACCCGCACCGCGTGGTACCACTGCGTGCGCGGGCTGTTCGAGCGCTTCGACGTGCTGGCGATGCCCGCCGCCCAGGTCTTCCCGTTCGCGGCCGAGGAGACCTGGCCGCGGGAGGTCGGCGGGCGCGCCATGGACACCTATCACCGCTGGATGGAGGTGGTGGTGCCGGCCACGCTGTCCGGCTGCCCGACGATCAGCCTGCCGGCGGGCTTCAGCGCGGCCGGCCTGCCGATGGGGATCCAGCTCATCGCCCCGAACCGCGGCGAGGCGGAGCTGCTGGCCATCGCGGCGGCCTACGAGGCGGTCACGGGCTTCGACCGGGTGCTGCCGCCGGCCCTGCGCGGCTGATTCCGGCCACCGGTCACTGCGACCGATCACGGCGGCGTGAACGGGATAGGCTGTCTGCTGCGCTTGCCGCCTGTCAGGCCTCCCGGCATACATGGCGGGCAACAAGCTCGGCCACGCCGCAACGGCCGAGATCCGGAGGAAATCCCGATGAAGCCCTTCCTGCTGGCGCTCGCCGCCGGCGTCTCCTTCGCGAGCGCCGCCCTGGCCCAGGACACGACCGCCGGGGACACCAAGGCCAAGGTCGACAACCTGGAGAAGCTCGGCAGCTTCAAGCAGACCGGCGTCGCCGAGCCGGCGCCGATCCCGCAGACCGGTCGGCGCGCCGACGCGATCAACAAGACGCTCCAGAAGATCAAGGTCCCGGACGGGTTCAAGATCGAGCTCTACGCCGTGGTGCCGGATGCCCGCGCGATGGCGGTCGGCCCGAATGCCGGCGTGGTCTTCGTCGGCACCCGCAAGTCCAAGATGTACACCGTCACCGACCGCGACAAGGACCGCGTCGCCGACGAGGTGAAGGTCTACGCCCCGGGCGTCGACTTCAAGATCCCGAACGGCGTCTGCTTCTCGCGCGACGGCGTGCTGACGGTGGTGGAGCAGAATCGGGTCCTGGCCTTCCCGGCCGCCGAGTTCTTCTACGAGGGCACGGACGGCCCGGCCGTCGTGGTGGTCAAGCAGGGCGAGCTGATTCCGCCCGCGGAGGAGAGCTACAACCACACCGCCCGGATGTGCCGCATCGGGCCCGACGGCAAGCTCTACGTCTCGCTCGGCCAGCCCTACAACGTACCGCCCAAGGACAAGGCCGACCTCTACGCCAAGACCGGTATCGGCGGCATCATCCGCATGGATGCCGACGGCAAGAACCGGGAGGTCTACGCCACCGGCATCCGCAACTCGGTCGGCATGGACTTCGCGCCCGACAAGACCCTGTGGTTCACCGACAATCAGGTCGACGGCATGGGCGACGACCAGCCGCCCGGCGAACTGAACCAGATCACCAAGCCCGGCCAGAACTTCGGCTTCCCGTGGTACGGCGGCGGCGGCGTGCGTACCGTCGAGTACAAGGACGACAAGATCCCGGCCGACGTCGTGGCGCCCAAGGCCGAGCTGCCGCCGCACGCCGCCGACCTCGGCATGATCGTCTACAAGGGCAAGTCCTTCCCCGAGAAGTACCGCGGCGGCATCTTCACCGCCGAGCACGGCTCGTGGAACCGCACCACGCCGATCGGCGCCCGGGTGATGTTCGTGCCGGTCAACAAGGACGGCAGCGCCGGCAAGCCCGAGCCCTTCGCCGAGGGCTGGCTGACCGAGGGCGGCGAGTATCTCGGCCGCCCGGTCGACGTCGCGACCCTGCCGGACGGCTCGCTGCTCGTCTCCGACGACACGGCCGGCGCGATCTACCGCATCTCCTACGAGAAGTAGGTCCTTTCGGGGTGGGGCGGCCGCGCCGCCCCACCCCCCCCTTCAGGAGACGCCGATGACCCGCACCCTCGCCCTCCTCCTGCTGCTCGCCGCCACCGCGCCGGCCGCCGCCGGGGACGCCAAGGCCGGCCGGGCCAAGGCGATCGCCTGCCAGGCCTGCCACGGCCTCGACGGGCTCTCGAAGCTCCCCGACGCGCCGAACCTCGCCGGCCAGGTCGAGCCCTACCTCGTCAAGGCGCTGACCGAGTTCCGTAGCGGGACCCGCAAGAACGAGGTGATGTCGGTCGCCGCGCAGGACCTGTCGGATGCCGATATCGCCAACCTGGCGGCGTATTACAGCGGGATCCAGATCGACGTGATCCCGCCGGGGTGAGCCGCGTCCGCCAGAGCATTTTTTCGACGAAGCGGGCACCGGTTCGTCGATAGAACACGCGGCAAAACCGATGACTTGGAGCGGCGCCCGGTTGCTGGGCCACGGCACACGACACTGAGAGCTTGTTTGACTTGCGGCGACATGATCGCGAGGGGATTTTCTATCCTATCCTCCACCTCATCCTGAGGTGCGAGGCGATCGAAGATCGCTGAGCCTCGAAGGAGGGATCCAGTGATCTCTGAGGCTTCTGGAACCCTCCTTCGAGGTCAGTCGATCTCCGATCGCCAACACCTCAGGATGAGGTTGCTGATGGGAGAGAGTAGATCTATCGGTCAAACAGGCTGTGAGAATGTGGAGGCCGTCCGAGGGCTTTCCGAGAAGGCTCGCCCCCCCTTTCCCGGACGACTGGAGCGAAGCGGAAGGAGATCCGGGATCCAGCGGAAGATGTGCCGCGAAGCGGCTCTGCTTGGTTCACCGTCGCAGCCGCACGGACGCTTCGCGGCTTGTCGTGCTGGATCCCGGATCTCCTTCCGCTTCGCTTCAGTCGTGCAGGCCCGTACCGGGCCCGGAAAGGGGTTGGCCGACGATGAGCCGGGGAGCCCGGCCACGGCCAGTGTCGTGTGCCGCGGTGCAGAGCGATCGGTTACCGCTCTAGTCGCCGCCCCCGCCGCATCCCCCGCAGCCGCCTCCACCACCGCTTCCGCCGTCCCCGCCGCTTCCGCTACCGTCGCCGCCCCCGCTGTCGGTGACGAAGAAGCGCCGGAGCGACGCGAGCTCGGTGCCGGCGAGCGCCGCCGCGCCGCCGAGCGCGAAGGCGAGCGGGATCTCGTGGCGCAGGGGCGCCCGGGCGGCGCGGGCATGGCGTGCGCGGTGGCGCTCGAGCGCCTGCGCGCCGGCCGTCGTGCAGGTGATCGGCCGGATGTGGAGGCATGTCGCGGCGATGACCGTCGCGATCATCAGGCCGACGAGATAGCCGACCGGGCGCCCGGTGCCGGCGACCCAGGCGACCTTGGCGAGACCGAGCGCCAGCACCAGCGCCACGGCGCCGAGCGAGACGACGAGCGTCCGGCGGTGCTGCTCGGCGCTCGGGCACAGGCCGCGCGCGGCGAGCCGCTCCGCCAGCCGCTCGGTCGGTGCGGTCAGCCTGCCCATCAGCTGGCCGCGGGTCGTCAGCCCGTCCGGCGGCCGGAACGGCGCGAGGTCGGGCGGCAGGGCGATGCCCCGCGCATCGACCCAGATTCCCCGCGGCGGGTCGATGCGTCCCGCACCGGACGTGTGGAGGGCGAGCGCCGTCACGTCCGCCACCCGGTCGGGGCCGCCGGCGAGATAGGCGAGCTCCGGCAGGCCGAGTTCCGCGTCCGGCGCCGATCGCATGGTCTGCCGGCAGCGCGCCCGTGCGACGATTCCGACGAGGAGCGCGCCCGCGGTCAAGGTCCCGTCGAGCCACAGGAACGGCGCCCCCGGCCAGTCGAGGGGGTTGAGCGGCAGGGCGAGCGCCGGCCGCGGCGCGAGGAGGAGCGTCCCGGCGAGTCCCGGCAGCAGGAACCGGCCGAGGCGCGGCAGGCGGAGGATGGAACGGGGGATGACGAGCGCACGCCGCGTGTCGACGGTGCGGTAGCGCGGCCGGCGGCCGAAGCGCTCCCCCGCGCAGGGCCACAGGGCGGGATCGGGCGGGCCGAAATAGGCCTCGTGGCGGGCGAGCGTCGCGGCGTATTGCCGGGCGTAGCGGGTCTGCTCCACCGGTCCGCCGGAGGTCGGCTCATGATGGAGGGCGGTGCACAGGACCGCCCCGCACCACACCTCCCAGTAGTCGCGCGAATAGGTGAGGTGAAGGTGCCAGACCTCGTCCACCTCCTCGCTCGGCGTGACCGGCTCACGGCCGGTGCAGGCGAGGAAGCAGAACCGGCGATAGGCCTCGACCGCCGCCCGCGCGAAGGCGAGGGACCAGTCCCGGTCGCGGGCGAGCCGCCGGGTGAAGTCGAGCGCCCGGTCCGGGTGCTCGAACGGGTGCGCCCGGATGCGCGCCCAGAGCGCGGCTTCCGCGTCCGACCAGGTTGCGGGCAGGATGCACGGCATGACACCCCCGAACGCCGATGGTGGTCCCCGTCGTCAGGGTAACGCGTCCGGGTGCGGAAGGCTCGGCCGGACGCGCGCCGTCTAACCGTTCATCCGCGCGATCACCGCCACCGGCCCGCCCCCGTCCGGCCCCTGGTGCTCGGCCCCGCCGGAGACGAACAGGTCCGTCCGGCCGATCGCCGCGGCGGCGACGCCGCCGACCAGCGCCCGGGCGTGGCGCGTGGCGTTGATGTCGCTGTCGTCGTTCATGATGTGGCGGCGGCCGCGGATCAGGCCGTCGCCGGTCGGCTCGGCCTTGGCGAGCAGTGCGACGACGCGCTCGGCCGCCTCGGGCGGGAGCTGGCCGCAGGCCGGCAGGCCGAGATCGGCGAGCGCGCCCTGGATCGCCGGAAGATCGATGCCGTCGCGCATCACCCGGTGGGCGATGCGCAAGGGGCCGCTCCAACCCGGCGCGTTGCCGAGCACGATCACCTCGTTGCGCATCAGCTCGATCCCCGCCGAGGCGCTGGCGCGGCCCGAGAAAAGGTCGGGGCGGGTGCCGATCACGCCGTCGTCGAGGGCCTCGTCCGGGATCTCGCCGAGCGCCAGCCCGATGCCGAGCGCCGAGGCGCCCCGCGACAGGCCCATCGACGCGTAGGTGTCGTGGGTGGAGACGCCGTGCCCGCGGGCGGCGGCCTCCTGGATGCGGGCGCTGGTGAGGAGCGGGCACTTCACCTGGACGAAATGCACGTCGGCCGGGTCGGTCAGGCCCGCCGCCGCCATGGCGCGCGCCATCGCCGCGGCGGTCGCCCGCACCTGCGCCATGCGGCCGATCTCCTCGGGGAGAAAGTCGTCCGTGAAGGCGGTGCCGACCGCGAGCGCCGTACCGGGACCGCCGGCCCCCTCGCGCCGGGCGACGACCAGCAGGTGGGGCGAGAGCCCGCCCTCGGTGCCGCCGGACATCACGAGCGCGACCCGGGCGCCGATCTCGGCCGGGGTGAGCCCGAGCCGGGCGCCGAGCGCGGCCTCCAGCGCCATCACGGCGAGCGGCCGGGTGAAGTCGTTGACGCAGCCGTTGCCCTCGGTCTTGCCGAACACCGCGACGACCTCCTCCGGGGCGAGCGCGCCGGACGCGAACAGGGCGTCGAGGCCCGAGACGTCGGCGGGGTGCCGGGTCGGCACGCGGAAGACGAGGCATTCGGGCATCGCGGATCCCTGACTTTTCTTGGCGGGAAGATGGGTCTTGGCGGAAAGATGGGCCCGTATCGCCCTGCAACTTCGTCGCCAACCCGCGCCGCTGCGTCGTCCCGGACGGCCGACGATGCGCCGGCGCCACAAGCCTGGCCATAACCGCCGGGCGATCCCGCGGCCCGGGTAGCCGGCTCGGGGGCGGATGCGCTAGTCTGGCCTCCCGCGCCCGGGAGAGCCGCCACCCGATGCCGAACCCGTTGAGCCGCATTCGGCCCGCCGTGTCCGCACGGGCGTGCTCCCTTGCCAGTTCCTGTGCCGGGACGGCCGCGTCCTCGCGGATCGCGACGCGCGCCTGATGGGGATCCCCTTCCCCGCGCCCGGCGCGTCCCCGCAGCGGGTGCTGATCTACTCGCACGACACGTTCGGGCTCGGCCACCTGCGCCGCGCGCGGGCGATCGCGCACGCGCTGGTGGCGGAGGCGCCGGAGCGGCGGGTGGTGATCCTGTCCGGCTCGCCGGTGAGCCACGCCTTCCGGTTCGCCCCGGGGGTGACCTGCCGACGGCTGCCGGGCGTGACCAAGCTCGCCTCCGGCGAGTACCAGAGCCTCGGGCCCGGCCACGGCCTCGACGAGGTGGTGGCGACCCGCGCCGCCCTGATCCGCCACGTCGCCGAGCGCTTCGACCCCGACCTCTTCCTCGTCGACAAGGAGCCGGCCGGCTTCCACGGCGAGGTGCTGCCGACGCTCCACCGGCTCAAGGCCCGCGGCTGCCGGCTGGTGCTGGGCCTGCGCGACGTCCTCGACGACCCGGACCTGCTGGCGCCCGAATGGGAGCGCAAGGGCGCGCTCGCGGTGCTGCCGCTCTACGATTCGCTCTGGGTCTATGGCCTCGAGGCGATCTACGCGCCCCTCGACGGGCTGACGCTGCCGGCGGGCGTGTCCGGGCGCCTGACCTATACCGGCTACCTCCGGCGCGAGGCACCCGAACCCGAGGGCTCCGAGGAGGCAGCGCGGGAGCAGTTCCTCCTCGTCACCCCGGGCGGCGGCGGCGACGGGGTCGAGCTGGTCGAGGCGGTGGTGCGGGCCTACGAGGCGCATCCCCTGGAGCACCCGGCGCTCGTGGTGTTCGGGCCGTTCTTCCCGGCGGCCGAGCAGGCCGACCTGAGCGCCCGCATCGCCGCCCATCCCCGGCTCTCCTCCCTCGGCTTCGATGCCCGGCTGGAGCGGCTGATGCGCCGGGCCGCCGGCGTGGTGGCGATGGGGGGCTACAACACCTTCTGCGAGATCCTGTCCTTCGATCGTCCGTCCCTGATCCTGCCGCGGGTCCGGCCCCGGCGCGAGCAGCTGATCCGGGCCCGGGCCGCCGCCCGGCTCGGCCTCGTCGGCGTGATCGAGCCCGGCGACGCCGACGAGCCGACCGCGGACGAGACCGCCCGGATGGCGGAAGCGCTCTCTGCCCTGCCGCACCGGCCCGCCCCCTCCGCGCGGCCGATCCCCGGCCTCCTCGACGGCCTGCCGGCGATCCGCCGCCTCGCCGCCACCGCCGACGCCGCCTGCGTGGCGGCCGAGTAAGCCCTCCTCTCCCGAACCCCCGACCGTATGGCCCCGCTCCGCATCGCCGTCCTCCTCAAGGGCTACCCGCGCCTGTCCGAGACCTTCATCGCCCAGGAGCTGCTGGGGCTCGAGGCACGGGGCCTCGACCTCGCGATCTGGTCGCTTCGCCGCCCGCATGACGGCGCCGTGCATCCGATGCACCGCAAGATCCGCGCGCCGGTCTCCTACCTGCCCGAATACCTCTACCAAGCACCCTGGCGGGTGCTGCGCGGCGCCGTCTCGGCCCTGCGCCGACCGGGCCTGTGGACCTTCCTGGCGCTCGCCCGCCGCGACCTCGCCCGGGACTTCACCGCCAATCGCGGCCGGCGCCTCGGCCAGGCCCTGGTGCTGGCCCGCGAGTTGCCGGCGCAGACCGACCACATCCACGTCCACTACCTGCACACCCCGGCCTCCGTGGCGCGCTACGCCGCCGCGCTGACCGGCCGGCGATGGAGCGCCTCGGCCCACGCCAAGGACATCTGGACCACGCCGGACTGGGAACTCGCGGGCAAGCTCGACGATCCCCGCCTCGCCTTCGCGGTGACCTGCACGGCGGCGGGCGCGGCGCGGCTGCGCGAGGTCGCGGCCGGGCCGGACCGGGTCTCGCTCGTCTATCACGGCCTCGACCTGTCGCGGTTTCCCGCACCCCCGGAGTCCCGCCCGGCGCGGGACGGGTCGGACCCGGCCGATCCCCTGCGGGTCGTCAGCGTCGGCCGCGCGGTGGCCAAGAAGGGGTTCAACGACCTTCTGGACGCCCTCGCGGCCCTGCCGCCGGACCTGCACTGGCGCCTCGCCCATGTCGGCGGCGGCGAGGAGCTGGCGGCGTTGCGGGCCAAGGCCGCCGCGCTCGGCCTCGGCCAGAAGGTAGTCTTCCTGGGGGCAAAGCCCCAGCCCGAGGTGGTGGCTCTCCTGCGCGAGGCCGACCTGTTCGTGCTGCCGGCCAAGCGCGCGCCCTCGGGCGACCGCGACGGGCTGCCCAACGTGATCATGGAGGCGGCCTCGCAGGGGCTCTGCGTCGTCGCGACCGACTTCGCCGGCATCCCCGAATTCCTGCGCGACGGGATCGAGGGCCGGCTGGTGCCGCCCGGCGACTGGGGCGCGCTCTCGAACGCCGTCAACCTGCTGGCCCGCGATCCCGTCGAGCGGGCCCGCCTCGCCGCCGCGGCGCTCGCCCGCCTCCGGGCCGAGTTCGGCGCCGAGGCCGGCTTCGACACCGTCGCGCACCTGCTCGGGGATGCGGCCCGGCGATGAGGCGCGTCGCCTTCTACGCGCCGCTCAAGGCCCCGGACCACCCGGTGCCCTCCGGCGAGCGCACGATGGCGCGGCTCCTCCTGCGGGCGCTGGCGGCGGCGGGCTTCGCCCCGGAGGTCGCCAGCACCCTGCGCACCCGCGATCCCGACGGGACGCGGCATCCGGGCGTGAGGGAAGAGTCGCTGGCCGAGGCCGGACGCCTGATCGCCGCCTGGTCCTTCGACCCGCCCGCGCTCTGGTTCACCTACCACGTCTATTACAAGGCGCCGGACTGGATCGGCCCGGCGGTCGCCGCGGCGTTCGGCATCCCCTACGTGGTGGCGGAGGGCTCGCGGGCGCCAAAGCGCGCGTACGGCCCGCACGCGCTGGGCCATGCCGGCGCCGAGGCGGGGCTCGATGCCGCCGACCTGATCCTGGCGATGAACCGCCGCGACCGGCCGGCCCTCGAGGCGGCGCGGCCAGCGCGCCAGATGCTGGCGGACTTGCCGCCCTTCCTCGATCCGGCCGATTGGCCTGTAGGAGCGGCCGACCGGATCCCCGGTCCCCTGCGCCTCCTCGCCGTCGCGATGATGCGCGAGGGCGACAAGCTCGCCTCCTACCGCCTGCTGGCCGAGGCCCTGGCACGGCTCGGCGACCTCGACTGGACCCTCGACGTCGCCGGCGACGGCCCGGCCGCGGCGGCGGTGACGGACCTCCTCACCCCCTTCGGCGTCCGGGTCCGCCGGCACGGCGCGGTGGCGCCCGACGCGCTCTCGGCCCTCTACTCCGCCGCCGACCTCCTGGTCTGGCCGGCCGTCAACGAGGCCTACGGCATGGCGCTCCTGGAGGCCCAGGCCCATGGCTGCCCGGTGGTGGCCGGCGCCTATGGCGGCGTGCCGGACGTGGTGCGGGACGGGCTGACCGGCCGGGTGACGCCCCCCGGCGACGCGGCCGCCCTCGCCGCCGCGATCCGCACCCTCGCCGACCGACCCGACCGGCTCGCCGCGATGCGCACGAGCGCCCTCGCCTTCGTGCACGGGGAGCGCAGCCTCGACCGGGCCGCCGCGATCCTGCGCGACACGCTCTCCCCCCTCCTGCGGGCGCCCCGGGCATGAGCCGGATCCTGATCGCCGTCACGCACCTGCTGGGCGCCGGGCACCTGACCCGGGCGGCCGCCCTGGCGCGGGCCTTCGCGGGGGCCGGCCACGCGGTGACGCTGGTGTCGGGCGGGATGCCCGTAGCGCTGCCGCGCCTCGACGGCGTGCGCCTGGTGCAGCTGCCGCCCCTGCGCATCGTCGGCACCGCCTTCACGACGCTGCTCGACCCCGACGGCGCGCCCGTGACGGCGGAGCGCCTGGCCGCGCGCCGCGACGGCCTCGCCGCCGCCTTCGCCGAGGCCGCACCCGACGCGGTGATCACCGAGCTCTACCCGTTCGGACGCCGGGTGCTGGCGCCGGAATTCGAGGCGCTGGTCGAGGCCGTGCGGGCGGCCGTGCCCCGCCCCCTGCTCCTCGCGTCGATCCGCGACATCCTGGCGACCCCGAGCCGGCCCGAGCGCATCGCCGCCACCCACGCGCGCCTGACCGCCTACGACGCCGTGCTGGTCCACGGCGATCCCGCCTTCCTGCCGCTCGACGCCTCCTGGCCGGTCGCGCCGGACCTGGCGCCGCGCCTGCGCTACACCGGCTACGTCGACGACGGCGAGGTCGTGCCCGCGCCGGGCGGCTCCCGCTCCGGCATCGTCGTCTCGGGCGGGTCGAGCGCGGCCGGCCTGCCGCTGCAGGAGGCCGCGGTCGCCGCCGCCGCCCTCACGCCCGGCCTGACCTGGCGCATCCTCGTCGGCCGCGCCGTGCCCGAGCCGGCCTTCGCCGCCCTGCGGGACGCCGCGCCCGCGAACGCGGTCGTCGAGCGGGCGCGGCCGGATTTCCGCGCGCTGCTCGCCGGGGCGGCGCTGTCCATCAGCCAGGCTGGCTACAACACCGTGCTCGACCTCCTGCGGAGCGGCTGCCCGGCCGTGCTGGTGCCGTTCGAGGCCGGGCACGAGACCGAGCAGCGCCTGCGCGCCGACACGCTGGCGGCCCGCGGCCTCGCCCGGGTGCTGCCGGAGGGCGCGCTGACGGCCGAGTGCCTGGCCGCAGCGGTCCAGGCCGCTCCGCTGCCGGGCATGCGCCACGCCGTCGCGTGCGACGGGGCGCGGCGGAGCGTGACGACCGTCGCGGCGATGCTGGATGGCGTCCGTTCCCATCTCGGCTGTCCTCCGTCCATCGACTTCACCCTCCTCACCGATGCGCTGAGCCGCGCCGCGGACGAAGGCCGCCCGATCGCGCTCTGGTGGCGCGACGACGACGCGGTCGCCCACACCCCGGCCCTCGACCGCCTGTTCGCCCTGGCGTCCCGTACCGGCTGGCCGGTGGCGCTCGCCGCGGTGCCGGCCCGGGCCGAGCCGTCGCTGGCCGCGCGCCTCGCCGACGAAGCCGGGGTCGATCTCCTGGTCCACGGTCTCGCCCACACGGACCATGCGCCGCCGGGGACCAAGAAGGCCGAGTTCGGTTCCCACCGCCCACTCGCGGTCTTGCGAGCCGAGGCCGCCGAGGCCCTGGCGCTCGCCCGCGCCTGCCTCGGCCCCCGCCTGCTGCCGGTGCTGGTGCCGCCCTGGAACCGTCTCGCTCCCGACCTGCCGGGAATCCTGCCGGTGATCGGCTATCGCGGCCTCTCGGCCGCAGCCCCCGTCGCCCCGGTGCCCGGCCTGGTCCAGGCCCATGCGGCGGTCGATCCGGTGGCATGGCGCTCCGGCGGCGGGCTCGCCGACCCGGACGGCGTCATCGCCCGGGCGGCCGCGGCGGTCGCGGGCGGCGGCCCGGTCGGGCTCCTCACCCACCACCTCGTGCAGGACGACGCGACCTGGGCGTTCTGCGCCCGGTTCCTCGACCACCTCGCGGATCGCGCGGCCAAAAGCCGGCCTCCAACAATATCGCGCGCCGCCGCATTGTTTGCGAACCCGCCGCTGCCCGTGTCACAACCGGGCCCTATCTTCCGCGATGATCCGGGGGCGCCCCCGCCCCGAGAGGACAGCACGGCATCAGGATGACGGCTCCGCTCCTGTCGATCCGCGACCTCCGGGTCGATTTCTCGGCCGATACCGGCGCGTTCCGGGCGGTCGACGGCCTGTCCCTCGACGTGCCGGCGGGCCGCACCGTGGCGCTCGTCGGCGAGTCGGGCTCGGGCAAGTCGGTCACCGCGCAGGCGATCCTGCAGATCCTGCCGAAGGTCGCGCGGATCTCGGGCGGGAGCATCCGCCTGTCCGATCCGGCCGGTCCCGCCGGCGGCACCGACATCGCGGCGCTCAAGGCCGATTCCGCCCGCATGCAGGCCCTGCGCGGCGGGCGCATCGCGATGATCTTCCAGGAGCCGATGACCTCGCTGTCGCCGCTCCACACCGTCGGCGACCAGGTCACCGAGGCCCTGCGCCTCCACGCCGACGTCTCGGCCGACCAAGCCACGGCGCGGGCGATCGAGGTGTTCGACCGCGTCGGCTTCCCGGATCCGAAGCGGGCGCTGGTCACCTACCCGTTCGAATTGTCGGGGGGGCTGCGCCAGCGCGCGATGATCGCGATGGCGCTGATCACCAGGCCCGCGCTCCTCATCGCCGACGAGCCGACCACGGCGCTCGACGTCACCACCCAGGCCCAGATCCTGGAGCTGATGCGCGAGCTGCAGGCCGAGACCGGCATGGCGATGCTGCTCATCACCCACGACCTCGGGGTGGTGGCCAACATGGCCGACGACGTCGTGGTGATGTATCGCGGCCGGGTGATGGAGGCCGGCTCGCGGGAGGAGATCTTCCGCCATCCCGGCCATCCCTACCTGAAGGCCCTGATGCGGGCGGTGCCGCGCTTCCACATGGCGCCCGGCGAGCGCCTGACCCCGATCCGCGAGGTGAGGAGCGCGGTGCTCGCCCGCAAGGCCGGCGAGCCGCACCGGCCCGATCCGGCAGGCCCCCTCCTCGCCATCGAGGGCGTGCGCAAGTCGTTCACCCTGCGCTCGGGCTGGTTCAAGGGGAAGACCCGCACCATCAACGCCGTCAACGGCGTGTCGCTGAGCCTGCATCCGGGCCGGACGCTCGGCCTCGTCGGCGAGTCGGGCTGCGGCAAGACCACCCTGTCGAAGGTGGTGATGCGGGCCCTGCGGCCCGATGCCGGCACCGTGACCTTCGACGACGGCTCGGGGCGCGGCCCCCGCGACGTCTTCGCCCTCAAGGACCGGGAGCTGAAGGACTTCCGCCGGGCGGTCCAGTTCGTGTTCCAGGACCCGTTCTCGTCGCTCAACCCGCGGATGACGGTCTACGAGCTCCTGACCGAGCCCCTGCGCATCCACGGCGTCGGCACCGCCGACGAGCGCTACGAGCGCGCCAAGGAGCTCCTGGACATGGTCGGGCTCGACCAGGCGTCCCTGCGGCGCTACCCGCACGCCTTCTCGGGCGGCCAGCGCCAGCGCCTCGGCATCGCCCGGGCGCTGGCGCTCAAGCCCCGGGTGCTGCTCTGCGACGAGCCGGTCTCGGCCCTCGACGTCTCGGTGCAGGCGCAGGTGCTCAATCTGCTCAAGGACCTCCAGTCGAGCCTCGGCGTCTCGTACCTGTTCGTCTCCCACAACCTCGCGGTGGTCGACTACATCGCCGACACGATCGCCGTCATGTGCCGGGGCTACATCGTCGAGGAGGCGTCGAAGGAGGCGCTCTTCAAGAACCCGGCCCATCCCTACACCCGGGCGCTGCTCGCCGCCGTGCCCGAGCCCGACCTCGACCACCCCCTCGACCTGAAGCTCCTGATGAGCGACCGGTTCTCCGACCCGGCGAGCTGGCCCGAGCCCTACCGCCTCACCGGGGGCGCGGCCGGCACCATGACCGAGATCGAGCCCGGGCACCGCGTCCGGGTCGCCGGCCCGGCGAGCCGGCAAGCTGCCTGAACCCCACGCCTCCTGAGTCCCAAAGCCGCCCGACCTGACGTACGAGACCCCGATAGAGCCCCCGATGTCGAACGGTGCCGCCCTCCGCCCCCACCCCCTCGTCGAGCGGCTCCGCCGCCGCTTCCTCGGCCGCCTGTTCGACCGCCTCGGCTACGATCTCGTCCCGGCGGTGTCGGATTGGAACCACCGCCCGCTCTCCGGGCCGGAGACCGACGCGCTGATCGCGGCGGCCGCCGCGCGCCTCGACGCCGACCTGGCGCAGGCCGGGCTCGCCCTGCCGGGCGGCGCCGCCCCGGCGGTCGCGACCTTCTGGGACCTGATCGCGACGGCGCCGGTCGCGCAGAAGCGCGGCGGCAACGGCTTCAACGGCGCGCTCCAGCTCTACGTGCTGATGCGGGCGCTCGCCCCCGAGGTGATCGTCGAATCGGGGGTGTTTCGCGGGCTGACCACCTGGGTGATGCGCCAGGCCTGCCCGCAGGCCGAGATCTTCTGCTTCGATCCCGACCTGTCCGGCCTGCGCTACCGCGATCCGCGCGCGCGCTACCACGCCGTCGACTGGTCGACCGTGAGCCTGCCGCGCCTCGACCCGGACCGGGCGGTCGGCTTCTTCGACGACCACATCAGCCAGGCCCGCCGGGTGCTGGAGGCCCGCGAGCGCGGCCTGACGCGCCTGGTCTTCGACGACGACGCGGCCGCCCACCGGCTCCACGCCCATGGCGGGCCCGCCTTCCCGACCATCGCGATGCTGACCGCCCCCCGCTCCGGCGAGCCGGTGCGCTGGCGCCGCAACGGCCGCGAGTTCGTCTACCGGCCCGACGACCCGGAGGCGGAAGGAGCCCGCGCGGCGATCGCCGCCACCCACGCCTTCGACGACCTGCACGCCGCGACCGGCTACTCGCCCACCCGCCTCACCTGGGTGCGCCTGCACGGGAGGGACGGGACATGACTTGGCTCGGACGTCTTTTCACGGACGCGGCCGCCGCTGACCCCTCCCCCCTCTGCTGGGGGGGGGGGCCCCCGGAGGGGGCCGGGAGAGGGGATCCCCGCTTCCGGAGAGGTCGCGCGCTTCAAGAAGGGCGCCTGCTGGATCAGCGTCGCGCTGCCCCTCTCCCGCCCCGCGTTGCGGGGCACCCTCCCCCGCAGAGGGGGGAGGGTTGGGCGCGCGTCGCTCTATCTGTCCTGTTCCTGGCGGGTACCCATCCCGCCCTCGCCGACTCCCCCTCCGACCGCCTGCCCAAGCAACCCCTGGTCGTCGATCCCGTCGCGCACGGCCGCCAGGTCGGCACGCCGGGCGGCGACCTCGTCACACTGGTCTCGAAGGCCCGGGACATCCGCTACATCTCGACCTACAGCTACACCCGCCTCGTCGGCTACGACGAGAAGCTGGGGCTGAAGGCCGACATCCTGGAAAAATTCGAGAACGACGGCGACAAGGTCTATACCTTCACGATCCGCGACGGCCATCGCTGGTCCGACGGCCAGCCCTTCACCGCCGAGGACATCCGCTACTGGTGGGAGGACGTAGCGCTCAGCAAGGACCTGAGCCCGTCCGGCCCGCCGGAATTCATGATGGTCGACGGGCAGCCGCCGCGCTTCGAGGTGCTCGATCCGCTGCACGTCCGCTTCACCTGGGACAAGCCGAACCCGCGCTTCCTGCCGGAACTCGCCTCCCCACGCGATCCCTTCATCTACCGGCCGGCGCACTACCTCAGGAAGTTCAACGTCAAGTACACGCCCAAGGCCGAGATCGAGCCCCTGGTCAAGCAGGCCAAGGTCAAGGGCTGGGCGGCGCTGCACAACCGGCTCGACGCGATGTTCGAGCAGACCAACCCCGACCTGCCGACCCTCCAGCCCTGGCGCGTGACCAACACCGCGCCCGCCGCCCGCTTCGTCTTCGTGCGCAATCCCTACTACCACCGGGTCGACACCAACGGGCAGCAGCTGCCCTACCTCGACAAGGTCAACATGGACGTGGCCGCCGGAGGCCTGCTCGCCGCCAAGGCCAATGCCGGCGAGGCCGACCTCCTGTTTCGCGGCCTCAACATGGAGGACATCCCGATCCTGCGCGAGGGCGAGCGCGCCAAGGGCTACCGCACTCATCTCTGGCCGACCGCCCGCGGCTCGGAGCTGGCGCTTTATCCCAACCTGACCGTCACCGACCCGGTCTGGCGCGCGCTCAACCGCGACCTGCGCTACCGCCGCGCGCTGTCGCTCGCCATCGACCGGCGCACCCTCAACAACGCCCTGCTGTTCGGGCTCGGCACCGAGGGCAACGACACGGTGGTCGAGGAGAGCCCGCTCTACCGGCCGGAATACCGCACCCTCAATGCCGGCTACGACCCGGGGCAGGCCTCCCGCCTCCTCGACGAGATCGGCCTGACCCAGCGCAACGGCGCCGGCATCCGCCTCCTGCCCGACGGGCGCGAGCTCGAGATCGTGGTCGAGACCGACGGCGAGAGCAGCATGCTCACCGACGGGCTCACCCTGGTCTCGGAGTTCTGGCGCGAGGTCGGCGTCAAGCTGTTCGTCAAGCCGCAGGACCGCACGGTTTTGCGCAACCGCGCCTACTCGGGCGCCGCCGTGATGGTGGCGGCGCAAGGTCTCGACCTCGCGATGCCGACCGCCGAGATGTCCCCCGACGAGCTCGCACCCGTCCACCAGGATACCTATGCCTGGCCGAAATGGGGCCAGTACGTCGAGACGCGGGGCAAGGAGGGCGAGCCCTGCGACATCCCCGCCGCCAAGGTGCTGATCGACCTCAACGCCCGCTGGATGGCCACGGCCAACAACGCCGAGCAGGCGACGATCTGGGGGGAGATGCTGCGGAACCGGGCCGAGAACCAGTGGGTGATCGGTACCGTCTCGGGGGCGCTGCAGCCGGTCGTGGCCAAGACCCGGCTGCGCAACGTCCCCGACAAGGAGACCTACAGCTGGAAGCCGACCGCCCTGATCGGCATCTACCGCATGGACGAGTTCTACTGGGGCCCGACCCCGAAGGAGGCCGCGCGGTGATCCGCTACCTCGCCCGCCGCCTCCTCACCATGGCGGCCACGTTGCTCGTCATTTCGGCGCTGGTCTTCGTCATCATCAAGCTGCCGCCCGGCGACTTCCTCACCAACCAGATCGCCGAGCTGCGCTCGCAGGGCGAGGCCGCGTCCGTCGCCAAGGCGCAGTTCCTGATGCAGCAATACGGCCTCGACCGTCCGGTCTGGGAGCAGTACCTGCGCTGGATCGGGCTGTGGCCCAACCCGGAAGGCGCCTTCAACGGGCTGATCCAGGGCAATTGGGGCTGGTCGTTCGAGTACGACCGCCCGGTGCGCGAGGTGGTGGGCGACGCGCTCTGGCTCACCCTCGTGGTCAATCTCGCCGTGGTGGTGTTCGTCCACCTGGTGTCGATCCCGATCGCGATCTACTCGGCGACGCGGCAATATTCGCTCGGCGACTACGTCGCGACCTTCATCGGCTATATCGGGCTCGCCACGCCGTCCTTCCTCCTGGCGCTGGTGATGCTGTTCTACGCCAACCGCTGGTTCGGGGTGTCGATCGGCGGGCTCTACGACAGCGCCTATGCGGGCCAGCCCTGGACCTGGGAGAAGCTGCGCTCGCTCATGGCCCATCTCGTCGTCCCGACCCTGGTGATCGGGTTGGGCGGCACCGCCGCGATGATCCGGCGGATGCGCGCCAACCTCCTCGACGAGCTGGCCAAGCAATACGTCGTCACCGCCCGCGCCAAGGGCCTGCCGCCGACCCGGGCGCTGCTGAAATATCCGTTCCGGATGTCGCTCAACCCGTTCATCGCCGATATCGGCAACCTCCTGCCGCACCTGATCTCGGGCTCGGTGCTGGTGTCGCTGGTGCTGAGCCTGCCGACCGTCGGGCCGATCCTGCTCGCCGCCCTCAAGAGCCAGGACCAGTTCCTGGCCGGGTTCATCCTGATGTTCGTGGCGATGCTCACGGTGATCGGCATGCTGGTCTCCGACCTGCTGCTCGCCTGGCTCGATCCGCGCATCCGCCTCGGAGGAGACGGTCGATGAACCTGGAGTTGCGCGACCGGCCGCCCCACTACGTCGATCCCGCCCCCTTCGACCCCGGCCGCACCGAGCCGGTGGGGGCGGAGAGCAGCGCCGTCGACCGCGCCTCGTCCTGGCGCCTGACCTGGTGGAAGTTCCGCAAGCACCGGGTCGCGGTGGCGGCGGGCCTGATCCTGATCGCGTTCTACGCCCTGATTCCGTTCGTCGAGGTGATCGCGCCCTACAGCCCGGCCAAGCGCCACGGCGATTTCCTCTACGCGCCGCCGCAATCGATCCACCTCTTCCACGAAGGCCGGTTCGTCGGGCCCTACACCCATCCCTACCATTTCACCTTCAACATCGAGACCTTCCACCGCGACTACACGGTGGACCGCACGAAAGTGCAGCCGCTGCGCTTCCTCTGCCGGGGCGATGCCTATGCCTTCTGGGGCCTGGTCGATACCGACTGGCACCTCGTCTGTCCGCCCCAGGACGGCACGATGTTCCTGCTCGGCACCGACCGGCTCGGGCGCGACCTCCTCTCGCGGATCGTCTCGGGCACCCGGATCTCGCTCACGGTGGGCCTCGTCGGCATCGCGGTGTCGTTCGCGCTGGGGCTCTTCTTCGGTGGGCTCGCCGGCTATCTCGGCGGCTGGGTCGACAACGTGATCCAGCGGGTGATCGAGATCCTGCGCTCCCTGCCCGAGCTGCCGCTCTGGCTCGCGCTCTCGGCGGCCTTGCCGCCGAACTGGAGCCCGATCCTGGTCTTCTTCGGCATCACCCTGATCCTCGGGCTCCTCGACTGGCCGGGCCTCGCCCGGGCGGTGCGCTCGAAGCTCCTGGCCTTGCGCGAGGAGGATTACGTCCGCGCCGCCGAGCTGATGGGCGCCTCCAAGACCCGGATCATCGCCCGGCACCTGATCCCGAACTTCATGAGCCACCTGATCGCCTCGGCGACGCTGTCGATCCCCTCGATGATCCTCGGCGAGACCGCCCTGTCGTTCCTCGGCCTGGGCCTGCGCCCGCCGGTGACGAGCTGGGGCGTACTCCTCAACGAGGCGCAGAACCTCGCCGCGGTGCAGCTCCATCCCTGGCTGCTGGCGCCGATCCTGCCGGTAGTGATCGTGGTGCTGGCGTTCAACTTCCTGGGCGACGGCCTTCGCGACGCGGCCGATCCGTACCACTAGCGGCCATGCTGCGCGAACGCCCCGCCTCCCGGCTCCTCGTCCTCGACGGCGAGGACCGGCTGCTCCTGTTCCGCTTCGCCTTCCGCAGCGGGGCGCTCGCCGGCGAGGAATACTGGGCGACGCCGGGCGGCGGCGTCGAGCCCGGCGAGAGCTTCGCCGAGGCCGCGATCCGGGAATTGCGGGAGGAGACCGGGATCGACTGCCCGGAGATGGCGCCCGAGGTCGGTGCCTGCCGCTTCGACATGCAGTTGTCGGACGGCGAATGGGTCCGGGCGGAGGAGCGTTTCTTCGCCGTGCGGGCGGGGACCGATTCCCTCTCCCGCGACGGCTGGACGGAGAACGAGGTCGAGGTTCTGGCCGAGCACCGCTGGTGGTCGCGGGCCGAGCTGGCAGCACCGCCGATACAGGTCTACCCCGAGGATATCCTGGCCTACTACGACGCCGCGCGCTCCGCCCTGGAGGGTCCCGCGTGAGGCCGCGGGACCGATGGGGGGCTCCGCCGCTAGAGAGCGGCCTCCTCGGCGTCGAGCGAGGCGAGTTCGGTGCGGGCCTGCGAGATCAGGCGGGCATGCTGGAGCTGGAGGGCGCGGCTGTTGGCGCCCAGGCCGGCGGAGGAGCGGATCTCGGCGAGCGTCCGCTCGTAATCCTCGAGCTGCGCTTCGAGGCGGCGACGGCGTTCGTTGAGGGTATGGGGCATTCCGGGTTCCCTTGGTGGGGCCGGGCCCGCGCGGTGGCGGGCCGGCCATGAGCCAAGCTTGGGCCGCCGGAACGGCCAAGCTCTGCCAACCATGGTCACGGATGCGGCGACAATGCGGCACGGCCGCCCCGCAAGGGGGCGGCCGCCTAACCGGTGTGGCTTAAGTCCCTCGGCTCAGAAGCCGCGGTAGTAGCCGCGCGGGCCGCCGTAGCCGTAACCGCGATGACCCCAGTGGCGGTGCCCGAAGTGGCGCGGGCCGCGGAAGCCGTAGCCGGGACCGAAATGGCGACGGTGGCCGTAGCCGTAGCCGCGGTGGCCCCAGTGGCGGTGGCGGCCGTAATAGCCGTACTGCGCCCACGCGGTCGGCGCGGAGGTCGCCGCCGGGGCGGCGGTCTCGCTCAGCGGAGCGGCGCTCGCGCCCTGCGGCATGGCGGCCGCGCCGCCCAGGATCAGTCCGGCCGCCAGAATCACGGTCTTCAGCACGTCGTCGGTCCTACTCATGCAAGAAGGCCTCCCGGGAGAGGCGGTCGCCTCTCGATCGAGGCATGGACGGCTGAAACGCACGGAGGCGAGAAAGCGTTGCGTGTCGAACCGACGGTGTGGCGCGTGAAGGAGATGCGTTTCGCAAAGATTAACGACCCCTTGCTAGGATCGATCGACGGCTTGTGCCACCCGGGGACGATCGACGCATGCGCTTCACCGACACCCGCCACGCCCGAACCGTGATGGAGGAGCGGGGCTTGGATGCCGGCTGGGTCGAACGGACGATCCTCCACCCTGATCAGTCGGAGCCGGATGCGCGAGATCCCACTCTCCTGCGCGCTTTCACGGCGATACCCGAGCGCAACGGTCGGGTCCTTTGCGTGGTATACCGGCCCGAGCCCGACGGCTGCGACATCGTCACGGCATTCTTGGACCGAAGGAGGCGTACGACGTGAAGCTGCGTTACGACGACGAAGCCGATGCGCTCTACGTGCGCTTCGCCGAGACCGCCGTCGCGGAGAGCGAGGAGGTCAAGCCTGGCCTGATCCTCGACTTCGACGCGGACGGCCGCCTCGTCGCCCTGGAGATCCTGGACGCGTCCGCCGCCCTGGCGGCGGGAGCCGATATCAAGAACTTCAGACCCGAGGCGGCCTGAGATCGAGCCTCGCTCTCAGGCGATCTTGAGCGTCATATCGACGACCCGGGCGCTGGTCGCCCCCTTCACGAGCGCGATGCCGTGCTCGCAATCCTCGCGACGGACGTAGCCCTCCCCCGAATCGGCCACCACCTCGCCGTTCTCGGCCCGCAGGCGCCAGCGCCACTCGCCCTTGCCGTCGCGATAGAGTTCGAAGCGCATCGGCGGTCTCCTGCCCGGATGACATGAGGGATGGAGATGGGGCCGCATGGACCGACGACAACGCCGAGAGGCCGGAGAGCCTGACGCCATGTCATCATGGTGCCACGTCGCGGCAACGTCCTCTCCGTCCGCGGGACGGGCCAGTTCGCCACCAAGCCGAATCCCGCGCGGGTCGACGTCGGCATCGTCACCCGGGGCAAGACGCTCGATGGCCCGGTGGAGGCCCACCGTGACCCCACCCGGCGCGCTCAGGAGATTCTCGAATCGCTGCCGTCGACGAGGCGGTCAACCGGCTGGCGGCGAGCGGAGTCGTCGAGGTTCGCAGGATCACCGACGCGGTCGCCTCGGAGCGGCAGGCCCTCAACGAGGTGCGGCGTGCCGCCGTGCTCGATGCCCGCGAGCCGGCGCGCATCTATGCCGAGGCCGCGGAGCTGAAGCCGGTGGAGATCACCGAGATCACCGACGGCGAGGGTTCGCCGCCGGACGGCTATGCCGACATGCCACGCTCCCGCGTCGCCCAGATCATCCCGCCGGCGGTTGTCACCTTCTCTGCCGCCGTGACGATCCGCTGGCGGATCGCGCCGCGCTAACGCGGCGCCCGAAACGAAAGAAGCCCGCGCTCCTGTCCGGAGCGCGGGCTTCTCGATTTTCAGTGAGGGTCAGGCCGTTCAGCGCGGGGCGCGGTCGAGCCAGCCGATCGCGCGGCCGTCACGGTTGCCGCCGCCACCCGCCGGGCGCTGCTGGCGGTTGCCGTCGGCGCGCTGGCCGCCCTGGGGACGACCCTGGCCCTGGCCCTGCGGCCGGCCCTGACGGCCCTCCTGGCCGCCGCGGCCATCGTTGGCGCGGGGCTCCTGCGGACGGCCGGCGCCGTGGCGCGGCTGGCCCTGACGGCCGGCCGGCTGGCCCTGGCGCCCACCGGGCTGCTGGCCCTGGCGACCGCCGCCGGGACGCTGGCCGCGCGGGCCCGAGCCGGGCTGGCGCCGGTCGCGCTCGGCCTCGGCCACGGCCTGGGCGGCCTCCTCGCGGCTCGGGGGCACGAAGCCCTCGGGAATCGCCATCACCGGCACCTTCTGGCGGGTCAGGCGCTCGATGTCGCGCAGGTAGGCCTTCTCCTCGTCGTTGCAGAACGAGATGGCCAGGCCGTCCTTGCCGGCGCGCGCGGTGCGGCCGATGCGGTGGACGTAGGCCTCCGGCACGTTCGGCAGGTCGAAGTTGACGACGTGGGACACGCCGTCGACGTCGATACCGCGGGCGGCGATGTCGGTCGCCACCAGCACCCGGCAGGTGCCGGCGCGGAAGGCGGCGAGCGCCCGCTCGCGCTGCGGCTGCGACTTGTTGCCGTGGATCGCCGCCGAGCCGATGCCGTCGCGCTCGAGGCCCCGCACCACGCGGTCGGCGCCGTGCTTGGTGCGGGTGAAGACCAGCACCCGGTCGATCGACTGGTCGCGCAGGATGGTGGCGAGCAGCGACTGCTTCGAGCCGGTCGGCACGAAGACGACCTTCTGGTCGACCCGCTCGGCGGTGGTGGCGACCGGGGTCACGGCGACCTGGACCGGGTTCTTCAGGTACTGGTCGGCCAGGCCGGCGATGTTCTTCGGCATGGTGGCCGAGAAGAACAGGCTCTGGCGCTGGGCCGGCAGCAGCTTCACGATCCGCTTGAGGGCGTGGATGAAGCCGAGGTCGAGCATCTGGTCGGCCTCGTCGAGGACGAGGAACTCGACGCCGTCGAGGGTCAG
Source organism: Methylobacterium sp. ap11 (assembly GCF_900110515.1). NCBI lineage: Bacteria > Pseudomonadati > Pseudomonadota > Alphaproteobacteria > Hyphomicrobiales > Methylobacteriaceae > Methylobacterium > Methylobacterium sp. ap11. The sequence continues at coordinate 137,542 of NZ_FOEB01000009.1, forward strand.
CGAGCGGCGGTCGATCAGGTCGAGGAGCCGGCCCGGGGTGGCGACCAGCACGTCGACGCCGTTCGCCAGCACCCGCTCCTGGCGGCCGATGGTGACGCCGCCGAACACCACCGTAGTGGTGAGCTTCAGGAACTGGCCGTATTCCTTGAAGCTGTCGGCGATCTGGCTGGCGAGCTCACGGGTTGGCGCGAGCACCAGCACGCGGCAGCTGCGGCGCGGCGCGGGCTTCGACGGGCTCTCGCTGGCGAGACGGTGCAGGATCGGCAGCGCGAAGGAGGCGGTCTTGCCGGTGCCGGTCTGCGCGATGCCGCACAAGTCCTTGCCTTGCATCGCCGGCGGGATCGCCTGGGCTTGGATCGGGGTCGGCGTGACGTAACCGGCCTGGGCGAGCGCCTTCAGGATCGGCGCCGCGAGGCCGAAATCGGTGAACTGGGTCAAGGGAATCTTCTTGAATTTTGGCAGCGGGATCGCCGCAAGGCGCGCACAGGGCACGGCCTTCATCGCGATCCGATGTCAGGAGACCGCCCGCGTGATGGAGCGGTCCGAGGGACGAGCGATTAAGAGAGGGCCGGGCCTGCCGCGCAGGTGCCGCGGCGAAATCCGTCACGCAGCCCTCTCGAGCGGGCCACGATAGGCCGCTGACGCTGCAATCCGCCATATGGCGTTGTGCGGGTGCGAAGTCAATCGCGGGAGGTGGTACGGCGCGACGGTCTCCCCTGCCCCGGACGCTTGGCTCGTCCCGCCGGTGGCCGGCTTGCCTGCCGCCCCGGGGGATCCGATGCTGCCGACGAGCACCCGCCGGGTGTGCCTGCCCGGAGCCCGCCCGTGACGCGTCGTCATCCCGCCCTCGCCCGTACCGAGGCCTTCGCGGCGGCCTACGGCCTGCGCCGGCCGCTGCTGCTCGCGCCGATGGCCGGGGCCTGCCCGCCGGCGCTGTCGCTCGCGGTGATGCGGGCGGGCGGCCTCGGGGCCTGCGGGGCGCTGCTGATGCAGCCCGCCGCGATCCTGGCCTGGGCCGAGGCGGTGCGGGCGGTCGGCCCGTTCCAGATCAACCTGTGGATCCCCGATCCCGCCCCCGTCCGCGACCCCGCGCAGGAGGCGCGCCTGCGGGCATTCCTGGGCGGCTTCGGTCCCGCCGTGGCGCCGGAGGCGGGCGACGCGACGCCGCCGGACTTCTCCGACCAGTGCGAGGCCGTGATTGAGGCCCGGCCCCGGATCGTCTCCTCGATCATGGGGCTCTACCCGCCGGACCTCGTCGCGCGGCTCAAGGCGCGCGGCATCGCCTGGTGGGCCACCGTCACGACGGTGGCGGAGGCGCTGGCCGCGGAGGCGGCCGGCGCCGACGCGGTGGTGGCGCAGGGCGCCGAGGCCGGCGGACACCGCGGCAGCTTCGATCCGGCGAAGGCCGAAACATCCGCGATCGGCCTGATGGCGCTGCTGCCGGCGGTGGTCGACGCGGTGCGGATTCCGGTCATCGCCACCGGCGGCATCGCCGATGCCCGTGGCGCCGCGGCGGCCCTGCTGCTCGGCGCCAGCGCCGTGCAGGTCGGGACCGGGTTCCTGCGCTGCCCCGAGGCCGGGATTCCCGCCCCCTGGGCCGACGCCCTCGGCCGGGCCCGCCCCGAGGACACGCGGCTGACCCGCGCCTTCAGCGGCCGCGCCGGCCGCAGCCTCGCGACCGAGTACGTCGCGGCCGCCGCGGCGCCGGATGCCCCGGCGCCCGCCCCCTACCCCGTCCAGCGCGGCCTGACGCAGGCGATGCGCGAGGCGGCGGCAAAGGCGGGGGACCTCGGCCGGATGCAGGCCTGGGCCGGGCAGGCGGCGGGACTGGCGCGGGCGGTGCCGGCGGGGGAGGTGGTCGTGGAGATCTGGGACGGGGTGGCGGAGACGCTGGGCTGAGCCTCAAGTCTCGGCTGCCAGGGGCTTCGCTACGTCCTCCAGCGACTTCCGCTCCGCCGCCACGCCCCAGATTCCCGCGACGATCCCGGCCGCGATCATCAGACCAGAGGCCAGCAGGTAGCCGCCGAAGATGGCGTTGCGCGAATGCCCCTCGATCAGCACCCCGAACAGGGCCGGCCCCGCCGCCCCGACCGAGGTGCCGACCGCGTAGAACAGAGCGATGGCGAGCGCCCGGATCTCGAGCGGAAACACCTCGCTCACCGTCAGGTAGGCCGAACTCGCCGCAGCCGAGGCGAAGAAGAATACCGCCATCCAGCACAGGGTCAGGGTCGTCGCGGTGACGATCTCCTGCTGGAACGCCCATCCGCTCAAGGCGAGCAGCACCCCCGACATCCCGTAGGTCGCGGCGATCATGGGTTTACGGCCCACCGTGTCGAACAGCCGCCCGAGCAGCACCGGACCGAAGAAGTTGCCGGCGGCGAAGGGCAGGATGTACCAGCCGACCCCGTTTGCCGGCACCTGGTAGAAATCGATCAGGATCAGCGCGTAGGTGAAGAAGATCGCGTTGTAGAAGAACGCCTGCGCCGACATCAGCGCGAGGCCGACCCAGGCCCGCTGCCGGTAGGCCTTGAGCGCGGCAAACACCTCGGCGAGCGGCGTGTGGCTGCGCTGGCGCAGCCGCGCCTTCGGGAACGGGCCTTCGGTGAGGGTGTGACCCTCGGCGCGGAAGCGCGCCTCGATCCCGGCGACCAGCGCCTCGGCCTCCTCGTGGCGGCCATGCGTCATCAGCCAGCGCGGGCTCTCGGGGATCCAGGTGCGCAGAAAGAGGATCACGAGCCCCAGGAAGGCGCCGAGCCCGAAGGCGACGCGCCAGCCCGTATCCGGCCCGAACAGGGCGGGATCGAGCACGACGAGCGAGGTGCCGGCCCCGAGCACCGCGCCGAGCCAGAAGCTGCCGTTGATGACGAGGTCGGTCCAGCCGCGTGCCCGCGCCGGGATCAGCTCCTGAATGGTCGAGTTGATCGCCGTGTACTCGCCGCCGATGCCCGCGCCGGTGAGGAAGCGGAAGAGGCAGAAGCTCCACAGGTTCCAGGACAGGCCGGTGGCGGCGGTGGCCGCGAGGTAGACCGCCAGCGTGATGAAGAAGAGCTTTTTCCGCCCGAGGCGGTCGGTGAGCCAGCCGAAGCCGACGGCGCCCAGCACCGCGCCCGCGAGGTAGCTCGAGGTCGCGAGCCCGATCTCGGCGTTGGAGAACTGTAGCGTCGGGCTCGCCTTGAGAGCGCCGGCGAGCGCGCCCGCCAGCGTCACCTCGAGCCCGTCGAGCACCCAGGTGATGCCGAGCGCCAGCACCACCAGCGTGTGGAACCGGCCCCAGGGCAGTCGGTCGAGCCGGGCCGAGACGTCGGTCTGGATCACGCCGCCAACGGCGGGGCGGGTGGCGGTGGGATGCGTCATCGGGGCCCTTCGCTCTGGACGTGCCGGAGAGGAGATGGCCCCCGACGCCGCCAGGGGAACCCGAAACCGATCGGAAACCTCGGCGACCCGCCCGGAAGCCCGCCCTACGCCTTGGCGTGTTCCTTCACGTTGACCGGCTTGAACACCCCGGTCGAGGTCGCGACCACCCGCCCGGCCTCGTCGCGGATCTCGGCGTCGCAGAACAGGATCGACTGGCCGGCCCGCGCCACGCGGCCCTCCGCCAGCAGCACGCCGTGGCCGGGGGACAGGAAGCGGGTCTGCATGTCGAGGGTCACCACCGGCCGGCCGGCGGTGAGGCGCGCCACCGTACCCATGGCGATGTCGAGCAGCGTGCAGAGGATGCCGCCATGGGCGATGCCGAGGTTGTTGCCGTGCTGCGGCCCGAGCGCCAGGCGCAGGCGGGTGCGCCCCTCCACCACCTCCAGGGCCTCGATGCCGCAGTGCCGAGCGAACGGGATCGTCGCCCCGTAGATCGTGCCGTCGTCCGTGCCGTGCTCCGCCTCGTCCATCATCCGCTCCCGCTTGCTCCAGGCCCGTATGGGCAGAGTTCGCCGGCCTGGCAATTCGGGCCGGCATTTCGGCTCGCCGCCGTCCGAAGTCGGTCTGGCGGTGCCGGGGGGCGGTGCTAAGAGTGGGGGCATGAGCGCTTCTCCCCCCTCCTCCTTCGTCCGTACCCGCTGGTGGTGGGTGCGCCACGCCCCCGTCCGGGGCGACGGCGGCCGCATCTACGGTGGCGCCGACATCGCCTGCGATTGCAGCGACGCCCACGTCTTCTCCGCCCTCGCCCCGGTCCTGCCCCGCGGCGCGGTCTGGGTCGCGAGCCATCTCGGCCGCACCCGGCAGACCGCCGAGGCGCTGTGGCAGGCGGGCGACTTCACGGTGGACGGCAGCGGCCCCAGGCTCACCGCGCTTCCGGCCCTGGCCGAGCAGAACCTCGGCGCCTGGCAGGGCCAGGACCGGGTGCAATTCTTCGCCGACCGCCAGCCCCTCGCGGCGAGCTACTGGTTCGCCCCCGCCGAGGAATGCCCGCCCGGCGGCGAGAGCTTCTCGGACCTCTCCGCCCGGGTCGGCGGCGCCATCGCCGAGCTCACCGCCGAGCATAGCGGGCGCGACATCGTGGCGGTGGCCCATGGCGGCACGATCCGGGCCGCGATCGCGCTCGCCCTGAACCTGCCGCCCCAGGGCGGCCTCGCCTTCGCGATCGAGAATTGCTCGCTCACCCTCCTCGACCATTACGACGGCCCGGACGGCGCCGGCTGGCGCGTCGGGATGGTCAACGCCCAGCCCTGGCTCGGGACGGCGGAGGGAGGCGGACCGGCGGCGTGAGGCGCCGCCATACCGATTTTCCCGGGCCGACCTGCTCGGCCCGCAGTTGACAACCGGGGGCGCTTGTCCGGACCATGCATCCGGGCGCCCTCGACGGCGTACCGCACGAACGAACGTCTTCGACGAAGGACGGACCGGGTGAGGACAACGCTTCTGGCGGCGACGCTCGTCGCCGCGATGCCGATCAATGCTCTGCAGGGCATGGTCTGGCAGGGGGTGGCGCGTGCGCAGACCGCGCCGGCTCCCAAAGTCTCCCGACAGATCTCCGACGGGGTGGTGCGCCTCGGTTTCCTGCTCGACATGTCGGGGCCCTATGCCGACGTCACGGGGCCCGGCAGCGCGGCCGCCGCCCGCATGGCGGTGGAGGATTTCGGCGGCACGGTGCTGGGCGCCCCCGTCGAGGTCGTGGTCGCCGACCACCAGAACAAGCCCGACATCGCCGCGACCACCGCCCGGGCCTGGTTCGACACCGGCGGGGTCGACGCGATCCTCGACGTGGCGGCCTCCGCCACGGCGCTCGCCGCCGCCGACATCGCCAGGGCCAAGAACAAGGTGATCGTGTTCAACGGTCCCGGCGCGGTGCGGCTCACCAACGAGGCGTGCTCGCCGGTCTCGGTGCACTGGGCCTACGACACCTACGCGCTGGCAAATTCCACCGCGCAGGCCACCGTCAAGGCCGGCGGCGATTCCTGGTTCTTCGTCACCGCCGACTACGCCTTCGGCCAGGACCTCAAGCGCGACGCGAGCGCGGTGGTGAAGGCCCAGGGCGGCACGGTGCTGGGCTCCGTGCGGGTGCCGCTCAACACGGCCGACTTCTCGTCCTTCCTGCTCCAGGCGCAAGGGTCGGGTGCCAAGGTGGTGGGGCTCGCCAATGCGGGGGCCGACACCACCAACGCGATCAAGCAGGCGGCGGAGTTCGGCCTGACGCAAGGCGGCCAGAGGCTCGCCGGGCTGCTGGTCTACATCAGCGACGTCCACAGCCTCGGCCTCAAGGCGACGCAGGGGATGCTGCTCACGGAAGGCTTCTACTGGGACCTCGACGACGAGACCCGGGCCTGGTCGAAGCGCTATTTCGACCGGGTCGGCAAGATGCCGAACATGTCCCAGGCCGGCGTCTACTCGACGGTGATGCACTACCTGAAGGCGGTGCGGAAGGCCGGCACCGACGAGACCGGGCCGGTGATGCAGGCGATGCGCGACACGCCGGTCGACGACTTCTACGCCCGCGGCGGCCGCATCCGCGACGACGGCCGCATGGTCCACGACATGTACCTGTTCGAGGTCAAGAAGCCCGAGGAATCGAAGGGGCCGTGGGACCTCTACAAGCGCGTTGCGACCGTGCCGGGCGACAAGGCGTTCCAGCCGCTCGCGGCCTCGCGCTGCCCGCTGGTGAAGAAGTGACGGCGGACGCGCGCCGCGGACCGGCGCGCCGGCCTGTTACCCCTGAAGGGAGGTCCAGACCATGAATCTGCGTTGGCGCCGCCGGCCGGAGGGCTCGACCTGGGGCGATTTCGGCCCCGACGACGAGCTCGGCCGGCTCAACCTCCTGACCCCCGAGAAGGTGCGCCAGGGCGCGGCCGAGGTGCGCGAAGGCCTGACCTTCTGCCTCAGCCTGCCCCTCGACTATCCGGGTGGCAACGTGCTCAACCCCCGGCGCCACCCGCCGCAGATCCGCCCGACCGTGCGGGCGAGCGGCCGCCCGAACATGAACTTCCCGGTCTGCGAGGAGGTGCCCGACGCCACCGACGTGATCAGCGACGACCTCGCGGTGCTCCACCTGCAATACTCGACGCAGTGGGACAGCCTCGCCCATGTCGGCTCGCTGTTCGACGCCGAGGGCGACGGCACCCCGCGCCCGGTCTACTACAACGGCTTCCGGGCCGGGACCGACATCACCGGCCCCGCTACCCCGGAGGAGGCCGGCGCGCCCTCCCGCGCCTGGGCGCTCGGCATCGAGCGGCTGGCCGAACGCGGCATGCAGGGCCGCGGCGTGATGATCGACCTCCACGCCCATCTCGGCGAGGCCCGGGTGGCGGTGGGCTACGAGCAGCTTCGCCGCATCCTCGATGCCGACGGGGTGACGGTCGAGCCGGGCGACATGGTCTGCCTGCATACCGGCTTCGCCGAGCGCCTGCTCGGCATGAACCGCAACCCGGACCCGGCGATCGTCCACGACCTCTGCGCCGGTCTCGACGGGCGCGACCGCAAGCTCCTCAACTGGGTCACCGATTCGGGGCTCGCCGCCCTCATCGCCGACAACTACGCGGTCGAGGTCCATCCGGCGATGCCGGCGGAGGGGTGCTGCGCCACCCTCCCCCTCCACGAGCACTGCCTGTTCCGCCTCGGGGTCAATCTCGGCGAGCTCTGGCACCTGACGCCGCTCGCGACCTGGCTGCGGGCGCATGGGCGCCACCGCTTCCTCCTGACGGCGCCGCCCCTGCGGCTGCCCGGCGCGGTCGGCTCGCCGACGACGCCGATCGCCACCGTGTGAGCCCGATCATGACCGCGCCGCTCTTCACCCCCGTCTCCCTCCGCGACGTCGCCTTGCGCAACCGCGTCGTGATCCCGCCGATGTGCCAGTACTCGGCGGCCGACGGGATGGCGGGCGACTACCACCTCGTCCATTACGGCCGCCTCGCCCTCGGTGGCGCTGGGCTGGTGATCCTGGAGGCGACCGCGGTGGTGCCGGAAGGCCGCATCACCCACGGCGATCTCGGGATCTGGTCGGACGCGCACGGCGCCGCGCTCGCCCGGATCGCGGCCTTCCTCAAGGCGCACGGCGCGGCCGCCGGGGTGCAGCTGGCGCATGCCGGCCGCAAGGCCAGCATGCAGCGGCCCTGGGAGGGCAACGGCCCGCTCTCGGCCGAGGAGATCGCCCGCGGCGAGGCGCCCTGGCCGATCGTGGCGCCGAGCGCGGTCCCGCTCGACGAGGGCTGGCTGATGCCGGCCGAGCTCTCGGGCGACGACCTCGACGCCCTGACCGGGGCCTTCGTCGCGGCGGCCCGGCGGGCCGAGGCGGCGGGGTTCGACGTGATCGAGCTCCACGCCGCCCACGGTTACCTGCTGCACACCTTCCTGTCGCCGCTGACCAACCGGCGCGAGGACGCGGTCGGGGGCGACCGCGCCGGGCGGATGCGGTTTCCCCTGCGCGTCGCCCGGGCGCTGCGGGAGGCCTGGCCGGCGGACAAGCCGCTCTTCGTGCGGGTCTCGGCGGTCGACGGGCTCGAGGGCGGCCTCACGCTCGACGACACGCTGGCCTTCGCGGGCGAATTGCGGGCGCTCGGCGTCGACGTGCTCGACTGCTCGTCGGGCGGGCTCGCGGGCTCCGCCACCGCCGCGCGGATCCGGCGCGACTACGGCTTCCAGGTCGGCTTCGCCGAGGCGGTGAAGCGGGAGACGGGCCTGTCCACCATGGCGGTCGGCCTGATCGTCGATCCGCGCCAGGCCGACGCCATCGTGGCCGAGGGCCGCGCCGACCTCGTGGCGGTCGGCCGCGAGGCGCTGGCCGACCCGAACTGGGCGGTCCGGGCGAGCCGGATCCTCGACGGCACGCAGGAGCCCGGCTTCGAGGCGTGGCCGCAGCAGGCCGGCTGGTGGCTGGAGCGGCGGGAGAAGGACATCGCCCGGCTGGGACCGTGGCGGGCGTGAGCCTCGGCATCCGGCCCCTCCCATCCACGACCTCGTCCTGAGGTGTCGGTCCATCGAACATGGATCGACCTCGAAGGAGGGAGCCGGATGTCGGCGCGCTTCCTTGGAGTCCTCCTTCGGGGCTCCTCTTATACCAACGGTCGTTGAAAACGACCTTTGGTTCCGTTCTCGAATTTTCGTCAAGCCTTTGGCTTGGCGTCGAAAATTCGAGATGGGTCATCGGCCCGATGCGTCAGCATCTTGGGCCGATGGTATTACGTCTGCGATCGACGATCGCCGGAACCTCGGGATGAGGGTGCGGGTGGGACGAGCCGTCGGCCGCGGATCGACGCCCGTCGCGGACGGCGCGCAACGATGACAATCAATCGAGACGGGAGGACATCATGAGCGAGATCGCGGTCGTCGGCGCCGGACTGATGGGGCACGGCATCGCCCTGGTGCTGGCGCTCGGCGGGCACCGGGTGCGGTTGACGGACAGCCGGCCCGAGACCCTGGAGCGGGTGCCGGGCCTGATCGCCTCGGCCCTCGACACCCTGCGGGAGGCCGGCGCGGTCTCCGCCGACTGGACGCCGGAGCGGGCGGCACAGGCCATCCGCCTCGAACCGGACCTCGCCGCGACCGTGGCGGGGGCGAGCCTCGTCATCGAGGCGATCACCGAGAACCCGGAGGCCAAGCGCACCCTCTTCGCCGAGCTCGACCGGCTGTGCGATCCCGAGACCCGGATCGCCAGCAACACCAGCTACCTCGACGTCTTCCCGCTGATTCCGGAGGCCCGGCAGGCGCGGGCGCTCGTGATGCACTGGTACACCCCGCCCTACATCGTCGATCTCGTCGACGTGGTGCCGGGCCCGCAGACCGATCCGGCGGTGATCGAGGAGGCGCGCCAGCTGGTGCTCGGCCTCGGCCAGGTGCCGATCGTGCTCAAGCGCTTCATCCCGGGCTACGTCGCCAACCGGATCCAGTCGGCGATCTCGGCCGAGGTCTACCACCTGCTCGACGAGGGCGTGGCGTCGGCCCGCGAGATCGACGATGCGATCATCCACGGCCTGGCGCTGCGCATCCCGATCCTCGGCCACCTCGCCAAGGCGGACTTCACCGGCATCGAGCTGCTGCGCCACGCTCTTGCCAATGCGAGCTACAGCCCGCCTCCGGCCCGCACCCGCTCGGACGCGGTCGACGATCTCGTCGCGCAGGGGCGCACCGGCGTGATGGCGGGAAAGGGCTTCTTCGACTGGGGCGGGCGCGACCCGGCCGAGCTTTTTCGCGACCGCGACCGGCGCCTGCTCGCGCTGAAGCGGGCCATGAAGGATGTCGGCCGGATGGAAGGCGAGTGAACCGGTCGACCGGAGCCGCCGCGGCGCTATAACGGGTAGCCCTGAGGCGGAGCGAAGCGGCGGCCCATGTTCGAGTTCCCGGTCCTGTTCGGCGACATCGGTGGCACCAACGCGCGCTTCGCGGTGCAGGAGACGCCCGGGGCCGAGCCGGTGGTGCTCGCCCACGAGAAGACCGCCGCCTATCCCGATCCGAGCGCGGCGATCCGGGCGGCGCTGGCGAAGAGCGACGTCGCCCCGCCCCGCTCGGCGATCCTGGCGGTGGCCGCCCGGGTCGACGGGCCGTCGGTCCACCTCACCAACGCCCACTGGGTGATCGAGGGCGAGCGGATCGGCCGCGATTTCGGCCTGACGAGCTGCCGGGTCGTGAACGACTACGTCCCGGTGGCGGCCGGCGCCGCCGCCCTCGACCCGGCCGGGCGCGACCGCTCGATCCTCGAGCAGATCGGCCCGACGCTGTGCCCCGACGGGGGCGCGCGGCTCGTCCTCGGCCCCGGGACCGGGTTCGGTGCCGCCGCGCTCGTGCCCTACGGCAAGCAGCTCGCCATCGTCTCGACCGAGGCCGGGCACATCGATTTCGGGCCGAGCGACGCGGACGAGGCCGCGTTCTGGTCGAACCTCGCCCGGATCGAGGGGCGGATCACCGTCGAGTCGCTGCTCTCCGGCCCCGGGCTGACCCGGCTGCATGCCGGCCTCGGCGGCGGCGAGGCCGACCCGAAGGACATCACCGAGCGGGGCATATCGGGCGAGGACCCGGCGGCGCGGCGGACCCTGCAGGTGTTTTCCAAGCTGCTCGGGCGGCTCTGCGGCGACCTCGCCCTCACCTTCCTGGCCACCGGCGGGGTCTATATCGGCGGCGGCATCGTGCCCCGCATCCTCGATGTCCTGAACGACGGCACCTTCCGCCGCGCCTTCGAGCACAAGCCGCCCTTCTCCGACCGCATGACGCAGATCCCGACCTGCGTCATCACCATCGCCGACCCGGCGCTCACAGGTCTCGCGGCGCTCGCCTGCCAGCCCGACCGGTTCGCCTATGACGGGCAGCACTGGGTGGCGTGAGCGGGGCCGCTCAGTACCCGTTCCACAAGCCCGGCGTCGCCAGCTCCACGAGGTGGGCGTCGGGATCGCGGAAGTAGAGGCTGGTGCCGCCCCGCGGCCAGGTGGTGCGGCCCTCGACCGCGATGCCGTGCGCCCCGAGGTGCCGCTCCCAGGCGTCGAGCGCGCCGGCCGGGATCGACAGGGCGAGGTGGAGCGGGCCCGCCCCGTCATGCGGCGGGATGGTGCCGCCGGGGGTCGCGACCGGGCGGAGCGAGCCGCCGCGGGGAAACAGCAGCAGGACGCCGCGCCCGGCGACGTCGTAGGCCCGCATCCGGTGGTCCTCGTACAGGCAGGGCAGGCCCATCGGCCCGCCCCAGAACGCGGCCGCCCGCGCGAGGTCGTCGACGTAGAGGACCGTCTCGAGGATCCCGGCGATCGGCGGCATGGCTGGCACCTCCCGTCGGACCAACGCCCGGACGGCCCCTGCGGTTACGCCGCCGCGGCCGGGTTGACCGCGTCCTCGGCGAGTTCCGACAGCACCTCGTCGGTATTCTCCTCCTCGATCAGCGTCTCCTTGATCAGCTCCTCGGCCTCGCTGAATCCCAGCTGGCGCGCCCAGGCGAGCAGCGTGCCGTAGCGGGCGATCTCGTAATGCTCGACCGCCTGCGCGGCGGCGATCAGCCCGGCATCGAGAGCCTCCCCGCCGGCGAAATCCCGCATCACCTACTCGCCCTCGGCGATGATCCCCTGGATCGCCTGGCAGGTGACACCCTCGGGCTTCTCGCCGACGATCCGAAACACCTGGTCGAGGCGCTTCACCTGCTCGCGGGTCTCCTCCAGGTGGACGCCGAAGACCCCGCGCAGGGCGTCGGAGCGAGCGGCCTGGGCCATCCTCGGCAGGACCTTCAGGATCGCGTTCTCGGCGAAGTAGGTGTCCTTGAGCTGGTGCAGGAAGAGCGCCCGAAGGGTCTTGTCGTCGGCCATGCGTATGCTCCCACGGGGTACCAAAGTGCCCCCGGCAACGCCCTGTCGCCCGGCTTCGTTCCGGCACGCGCGCCCCTGCGGTCGGCCCTGGCAGGCACTCGAAGAAAAACTCCAGGAGCCTTCATGCCCGCTGGAGGATTCCTCCAAGGTCGGCCCATCTTCGATGGGTCGAGTGCCTGTCCAGCAAATCCAATACGCTCACGGAGGGTCTTATCTCCAACCCGCAACCTCATCCTGAGGTGTCGGTCGATTGAAAATCGACTGACCTCGAAGGAGACCTCCAGCAGGCGGTGTGATCCTTGGAGACCTCCTTCGAGGTCAGTCCATCTCCGATGGATTGACACTACAGGATGAAGGCGCGGGTGTGACAAGGTCTCTTGCTCTATTCAGGCCGGCGTCGATGATCCAATACATCGGGATGAGGTTGTCGATGGGATGAAAAGCGCTCGCGATCGCAGGCGCACCTGTCGAACAGGCCATGCGAGACGACACTTCTACAAGTCCGGTAGCTGGCCCATGACATCAAAAAAAGGCCCGACCTCGTCGACTGCCGCGAGGTCGGGCCTGACAATTTACCGTCCCAAGGCGCGCACTCAGCGCACCGCGACGATCTCGATCTCATGCTCGGCGAGCGTGACGGTGTCGCCGGCCTGCTTGCCGGTCAGCGCGCGGGCGAGCGGCGCCACGTAGGCGATGCTGCCCTTGGCCGGATCGGCCTCGTCCTCGCCGACGATGCGGAAGGTCTGCTCGTCGTCGTCGTCGCGGGCGATGGTGACGGTCGAGCCGAAATGCACCGTATCGCCGGGGGGCTGCTCGACCACCTGGGCCGAGTTGCGCCGGGCGGTCCAGTAGCGCAGGTCGCGGTTCACCCGCGCCATGTTCGCCTTGTCGTCGGGCGACAGGCCGGCATGCTCGGTGTGCAGCCGGTCGAGTTCCGCGTCGATGAGGGCGAGGCCCTCCGGCGTGACGAAGTTGGGGTGCGGGGAGACGGGACGGTCGGGGAGGTCCTCGAAGGCTTCCCCGCCCTCCTTCTCGCGAACGAAGGCGATGCTCATGAAACGGGCAATGCGCGAGGCCACACCAAGGTTCCGTCTCCCGGGGCGATCAGGCGATCGTCACCACCACCCGCCCGCGGGTGCGCCCGGCCAGGATCTCGGGGCCGCGCGCGATCACCTCGGCGAGCGGCACCGTGGTGGTCATCGCCGAGAGGGCGGCGGGATCGAGGTCGCGGGCAAGGCGAGCCCAGGCCTCGCGGCGCAAGGGGAGCGGTGCCATCACGCTCTCGATGCCGTAGAGCGCGACGCCGCGCAGGATGAAGGGCGCGACCGAGGTCGGCAGGTCCATGCCGCCGGCGAGCCCGCAGGCGGCGACGCCGCCGCCGTAGCGGGTCATCGCCAGGGCGTTGGCGAGCGTCGTCGCGCCGACCGCGTCGATCGCGGCGGCCCAGCGCTCCTTGCCGAGCGGCTTGCCCGGGGCGCTCAACTCGGCGCGGTCGATGATCTCGGCCGCGCCGAGGCCGCGCAGGTACTCCGCTTCCTCCGCGGCGCGCCCGGTCGATGCGACGACGTGCCAGCCGGCGCGCGCCAGCAGCGACACCGCCACCGAGCCGACGCCGCCCGCGGCCCCGGTCACCAGGGCCGGACCGGATTCGGGCGTGAGTCCGTGGCGCTCCAGCGCCAGCATGGCGAGCATCGCGGTGTAGCCGGCGGTGCCGATCGCCATCGCCTGCTCGGGGGTGAGGCTGGCCGGCAGCGCCACCAGCCAGTCGCCCTTGACGCGGGACTTCTGCGCATAGGCGCCGAGATGGGTCTCACCGGTGCCCCAGCCGTTGAGCACCACGGCGTCGCCGGGCTTCCAGTCGGGGTGCGAGGAGGCCTCGACCACACCGGCGAAGTCGATGCCGGGAATCATCGGCCAGCGCCGCACCACCGGCGCCTTGCCGGTGAGCGCCAGCCCGTCCTTGTAGTTGAGGGTGGAGTGGGTGACCCGGACGGTGACGTCGCCGTCCATCAGATCGGCCTCGTCGAAGTCCCTGAGCGCGACGCGCTGGCCGCCCTCGCCCTTCTCGATCACCACCGCCTTGAAGGTACCCACGCCGTCGCCTCCCTGTCCGCGCGCGGCCTTCGTGCCGCGTCGCCGACCCGGGTTGTGGGGCGCGAGCCCCCCGGCGGCAAGGTGACGGCGGCCCGGGTTCGGCCAGGGCCGGGGGTCGGCAAGGGAGCGGCCCGGGTCCGGCCCGGGCCGCGCATCGGCTCAGTAGCCGTCGTAGATGCTGCCGCCGCCGAAGACGAGGCCGGTGCCGGCACCGACCGCCGCGGCACCGAGCCCGATCCCGGCACCCGCGAGGCCGAGGCCCGCGCCGACGAGGCCGCCCGCGGCCGGGCCGGCGCCATAGCCACCGCCATAGCCGCCGCCATTGGCCGGCACCCAGCCCGAGCGGCCGGGCTCGACCAGGACGCGGCGCTGGTAGGAGGCGTAGGCCGGCGGGATCACCTGCGGCACCACCTGGGCCGGGCGCACCAGCACCCGGCGGGTCTGGGTCGCGTAGCGCGGCGGGATCGTGACCCAGCAGCCGACGGTCTGGCCGTAGGCGTCGACCGAGGTCTGCCAGACGCGACGGGCCGGGGCCACGAGCACCTGCTCGGACACGGTGTCGTAGACCGGCGGCACGACGTGGGTCACCGTGCGCGGCGGGCGCACCATCACCTGCTCGGACACGGTGCCGTAGACCGGCGGCGTCGAGACCTGGCGGTAGCAGTCGGTGGTGCAGCCGTAGCCGCCGGCGAGCGCCGGGGCGGCGGAGACGAGGCCGGCCGCGAGCGCGGTCGCGGCGATGGCACGGGTGACCGGAGCGGTCATGGTCGGGAATCCTCGGGGGTCGCGGGGAATGACGCTGGCGCGACGCTCGCCAGCGCCACGCTTGTCCGGCAGTGAAGCCGGGGCCGAGCCCGCGAGGCAAGCCGAAACCCCCAAGAGGGTAAAATTGCCCTCGGGATTTATTACGTATTTCGGCGAATTGCGGAGGGTTTGTCGCAAGCCTGAGAGTCGATCGACTCCACGGGCGCCGGAACCCCCGAATCCTGCGTGATCTCTATACTTGTGGTAAACCACGTACGCCGCTTCGCCGATGGATGGGCGGAACCGTCCGGCAGGATGCGCAACGGGGGGAACACCGTCCGTCCCGGAGAGCGATCGGGGGCCTCGGGCGCCGATGGTTCGGGAGGCCGCGTCGGACCCGTCGACCGATCCGCTCGCGTCGCGATGGAGGCGACAGCCGGAACGGCACCGGCCGGAGCGGGCAGCGGCGACATCGACCCTCGTGACTGCCGTTACGTCAATGTCGATCGTCCGTGCCGGGCCCATTTTTCGGCCCTGTCTCGGCAAGTCCGCAAATCGCGGGAAAATTCACTCATCTCGGCGGATCAGCCGTCCCTTTTACGGCGCAGTAGGAACATGCCGTGCAACCCGGAAGGCGGAGGGCGATCACCTTGCTGCCACTGAGCCGTCGCATCACTGCACGATGCCTGTCCTGGACGCGGTCCTTGCTGGGCAGGATGACCATCTTCGTGCTGGCCTCCGTCATGCTCGCCTACGCGCTCGGGTCGGGCACGGGGCTGCTCATCATGGTGCGGGGCCAATCCCGACAATGGGAGCACGATGCCGGCCTCTACGCGCAGGTGGCCAGCACGGCTTTGCGCGGCATCTACACCTTCGTGTCCGTTCACATCGATCGCGACGGGCGCGTGAACTGGATCGAGACCGGCCGGCCGGTGGGAGACGACCCGTCGATCGTGACCACCGGTTTCACGCCGGCCGACGTGCTGGCCCTCGCCTCGGCGCAGACGGGGCAGGACGTGTGGCTGGTGACGGCGGACGAGGCCGGCAGGCTCACCAGCGTCAGCGACAGCCAGGGCCAGGGGGCCGGCCTGCGCTTCACGTTTCCCGACAGCGAGGACCAGACACCCAAGCGCCTGTTCACCGGCTGGATCGAGGTCGGGTCCAGCACCCACTTCGCGGGATTCATGCCGATCCTGTCCAAGGAAGGCCGCCTCACGGGAGGGCTGGTGGCGAGCGTCGGTTCGGCGGAAGCGCTGCTGGCGGCCCGCAACCAGGCGCTCCGGACGCTGACGCTCTTGATGATGGCGACCCTGGCCGCCTCGGCCTTCGTGGTCGCGATCGCCCTGCGCCGCGCATTCCGGCCGATCCCGGCCCTGACCGGTGTCCTCACCGCCCTGGCCGACAACGACACGGGTGTGCGGATCCCGTTCCAGGAGCGGACCGACGAGCTGGGTCAGCTCGCCACCGCCATCGAGACGCTGCGTTGCGCGGTGGTGGAGCGGGGCCGGCTGCGCCGGATCGGCGAGCACGCGGCCGTGATGGAGCATCGCGCCCACCACGACAGCCTGACCGGGCTTCCCAACCGGGCCCGCTTCACCGCGCTGCTGGATGGGGCGATGGAACGGATGGCGGCCGGCACCGGCGCCTACAACCTGATGCTGATGGACCTCGATCGCTTCAAGGAGGTGAACGACACCTTGGGGCATGCGGCGGGCGACGCGGTGCTGGTGGAGATCGGCCTTCGCATCGCGCCGCTGCTGGCGCCCCACGATGTGGTGGCCCGGCTGGGTGGCGACGAGTTCGCGTTGCTGCAGCGCGTGGACGGGAGCGATCCGGTCGAGGAAGCCCAGCGCGTCGCCCGCGCAATCGTGGCGGCCGTGGCGCGTCCCTTCGTCTACGCCGGCACCCCCGTGAGCATCGGCGTCAGCATCGGGATTTCCGGCATGCCGGACGACGGCGCGGAGCGCAGCGTACTCCTCGAGCGGGCTGATCTCGCGCTCTACGTCGCCAAGAAGGAGGGGCGCGGCCGCTTCGCGCTGTACCGGCCGGGCATGACGATGCGGATCGCGGGCGATGAGGCGGCGAGCGCCTGCGGTCGGCCGGCCAGGCCCGCGTGAAGGCAAGAATACGTGAAGGCAGAGGCGCGTGAAGGGTTGCGACGACGATGGAGAACCGGGCGATGCGACACGGGCGAGGATGTCTGCCGCGGCGGCTGCGCTCCGTGATGGCGACGATTACGGCCATGGTGGCCGCCGCGTGCTGGGCCGGACCGTCGGCGGCCGATCCCGGGCGGTCCGTGCTGCAGAAGCTCGCGGCCGCCAAGCGCATCACGATCGGTTACCGGGCCGGCTACCCGCCGTACTCGGACGCGCCGGACGGCAAGCCCGTGGGTTACGTGATCGATCTCTGCCGGCAGGTCGTGGACGGCCTCCGGCACACGCTCGGCGTCGATCGACTGGAGATCGATTTCGTTCCCATTCCCATGGCGGCCCGGTTCGTGATGATGCGCGAGGGGCACATGGACATGGAATGCGCCGCAACCACGATCACGCCGGAACGGCAGCGGCAGGTGGGCTTCAGCACACCGATCTTCTTCGCCACCACGCGCTTCGTGGCGCTGCGGCGGAACGGTTACAAGACCTTCGCGGATCTCGCGGGGCGCACGGTGGCCTCGCTGGCCGGCACCACCGAAACGGTGAAGCTGAACGCGGCCAACAGGCAGCGCAACCTCCACATCGCCATTCTGCTCTGCAGGGAAGATGTCGAGGCTTTCGCGGCCGTCAGAACCGAACGCGCCGCCGCCTACGTCATGGACGACGTGCTGCTGGCCGGCGTGATGGCAGGTTGGGGCAGGTCGGACGATCTCGTGATGTCCGAGGATACCCTCGGCGCCACGGAAGCCTACGGCATCATGCTTCCCTTGGGCGACGAGGCGTTCCTCCAGGCCGTGAACGCCGCGCTGCAGGCCAGTGCTGCCAGCGGCCGGTGGAAGCAGATCTACGACGCCTGGTTCCTGACTCCCGACCCGTCCACGGGCCGCAGTCCGAACCTTCCCCTCTCGCCCGGTCTGAAGGCCATCCTCGCCCGTCAGGGCGGGTGATCCGGCCGCAGATCGGGCTTGGAGAGCCCGGGTTCTACCCCTCGCCGAGCCTTCGCGATCGGGAATCGAGCCACAGCATCCGGGATCGCCCCGTTCCCGTCGACCCCGCCTTCGGGCCTGACCGCCACTCCTGGACGCCGTCAGGCCGGTCGCGACGGCAGCAACATCCGCGTCCGATGCCGCGACGGTGCCGGCTCGCGTGGAGGTCCCGTCTCGGGGGAGGTCCCGTCTTGGGCGAGGTGCCGTCTTGGGGCCAACCCCTTCCCCCGTCGGAACCCGCACGTCACACGATCATGTCTGCCCGGGCCGCAACTGGTAGAAGATGTGGCGGCCGATCACGTCCATCTTGCGCAGGCGGCGCGACCAGCGCGGCTTGACGTAGTCGGCGTGGTAGTGGGTCGCCCCGCCGACATCGGCCAGGTAGGTGCGGCCCTCGACCACCGCATGGGCGACGCGGGTCGCCGTCTGCCAGGAGGCGTCGTCGGTGATGCGCAGCGACTTGCCCTCGCAGGCGAAGGAGAACTGGCAGCCCATGTAGCGATGGCGGTTCTGGTAGACCACGCCGCAGATGTTGGCCGGGTACAGGCCGCTCTTGGCGCGGTTGAGCACCACCTGGGCCACCGCCGCCTGGCCCTGCTCGGGCTCGCCGCGGGCCTCGAAGTAGACGGCCTCGGCGAGGCAGCGCTGCTCCTTCTCGGCGTTCTCCGGGGTGATGAGATCGGCGTAGCGGCGCTTCGCGTCCTCGCTCGGCAGCGCCTCGGGGGCGATGCGGGCGGCGGTGGTGACGCCGGCGCGGGCGTCGCGATCGAGGCGCGGCGAGATCTGGCCGCCGGCCGCGATCTCGACCGGGGTCGCCTCGGCCGGGGCCGGGGTGGTCGAGGACAGGGCGACGGCGCGGGGCACCGCCGGGGTGCCGCCCTGATCCGCCCGGGTCTCGGTGTCCCGGACCTTGGCCGCGCGGGTCTTGTCGGCGGTCTGGCCGCCGGCGGCGGCCCCGCGGGTCGGCGCCGTGGCGCCCGCGGCGGGCGAGCTGGCGCCCGCCTCGCTCGGCGTGTCCGGCAGGGGCACGAAGCCTTCCTGCGGCTCGAGGTCCGGGCTCCAGGTCGCGGGGCCGGGGGTGAAGGTCGAGGCGACGCTCGGGCCGGTGCTGCCGAGCCAGCCGCTCGCGACCGCGGCGGGCCGGCCGGCGCCGCCGACGCGGCCGGGCATCAGCGGGTCGGTCTTGCGGGCGCGCTGGGCCAGCGGCTGGGTGCGGGCATCCGCCTTGAGGTCGGGGCGCAGCGGCTCGGCGTCGAGGGCGAGGCGCAGGGGGCCCGACAGGCTGATCTGCGACGGGGCGACCGGGGTGATCAGGCCGCGCTCCGGCAGCGGCGGCATCCCGCGCGGGACGAGGCGGGCGACGGCGCTGGAGCCTAGCGAGGTCTCGTAGCCCGCCGAGGCCGTGAACGAGACGAGGACGCCCAGACCCACGGCCCAGGGCGCCACGGCGGCGGCGAACCAGCGCATGCCCTTCGTCCGCCGAATCTGCCGTCTGCGCAGCTCCCGCTTGCGCACGTACCGCCTGCCCAAGGTCCCGACCCCACTCTACCCACGCCCCGCCCGCCCCTGCCGGGAGCGGCGATCGTCACGGGCAAGTGTCGCGGGGTATGGTTGAGCGTTGGTTAAGCCGATGCGCGCGAACCGAGGCGCCCGGCGAGGTCGCCGGCCCGCGCGGCGTAGATCACCGGCAGGGGGGCGGCCACGCCCCGCACCGCCACGGTCTCGACCCGCAGGCCGTCGAGGCCGATCCCTGCTCGCGACGCGGCCTCCGCCGAGGCGACGATCTGCACGTCGGCGGCCTTGGCGAGGGATTCGAGCCGGCTCGCCAGGTTCACCGCCGGGCCGATCACCGAGCGGCCCCGGCTCGCGCCGTAGCCGAGGCGGCCGAGCACCAGGGGGCCGGCATGCAGGCCCATCGCCATGCGGAGCGCGGTGGGCAGCTCGGCGGCGAGCTGGCGGTTGAGGTCGGTCACCGCCTGGTCCACCGCCCCGGCGGCCGCGAAGGCGCTGCGGCAGGCCGGGGCGATCCCGTCCGGATGGGTGAACAGGGCGAGCAGCCCGTCGCCGGCGTAACCCCCGATCCAGCCGCCCGCCGCCTCGATCTCGCGGCCGACCGCCTCGAAGAAGCGGTTGAGGATGAACACGACGTCGAAGGGCAGCTTTCGCTCGGAGAGCGTCGTGAAGCCGCGGATATCGATGAACAGGATCGCCACCTCGCGCTCGATGCCGGCGACGTCGGTGTTGGTCAGGTGCTGGTCCGCGCTCTCGCGGCGCGGGTCGAGGATGCGCACCACCGCGACGTCGCCGCCGGGCTTGGCCTGGCAGGCGAGCCGCACGTTGGCGGGCGCGCCGATCGCCCGGAGCGCTGCGCTCTCCTGGACGCCGGGGGGCGAGAGGTGCCCCTCCCCGCCCACCACCAGCACGCGGCAGGTCGAGCAGCGCCCGCGCCCGCCGCAGACCGAGACGTGCGGCACCCGGTTCGCCCGGCTGATCTCGAGGAGCGTCGGCCCCTCCAGGCTCCGCACCGTGGGGCCGCCGACATACGAAACGGTGAAGCGCCGGGCCCGGAGCGTCGCGGCGGCCCGCACCAGCACGATGCCGAGCGCGACGGCGACCGCGGCGTAGATCGCGCCGGTGACGGTGTCGCCCCAGGCGGCGACCGTCGAATCGAGGGGCGGCACCTGCCAGCGGGCGGCGAGGTCCGGCGCGTCGAAGCGGCGCGCCAGCACCATGTCGCGCTCCATCAGGCGCCCTTGCGTGACGATGCCGGCGAGCGCCGCCGCCGGCAGGCCGACGGCCGGCACGGCGAGCACCGGCGCCATCCGCCGGTAGAGCGGCGACAGGCGCAGCCAGGCATGGAGGCCGAGGCAGCCGTGCAGCCAGACGACCAGCAGCAGGGCGGTCTGGAAGCCCATCCCGTCCGGCCAGATGCGGACGATCACGTAGGGGTAGTTGGTGCGCGTGCCGTCGACGAGGCTGGCGATCCGCGTGCCGAGGACGTGCGGCACCAGCAGGAAGGGGATCGCGAAGCCGAGCAGCGTCTGCGCCGCCTCCCAGGGCGGCATCCGCAGCGTCCGGCGCTCGGCGAGGCGCACCAGCGAGAACGCGACGTGGGCGAGAAGCGCAAGGCCGAGCACCAGGCTGCCGGGGATCGACCGGGTGACCGCGACCCGCCAGCGGGCCACGTCCATCATCGTGTCGAGGCCGACGAGGCCGAGCGCGTGGTTGGCGAAGTGGGTGCCCGCGAAGGCGAACAGGACGAGGCCCGAGACCAGCCGTAAGCGTTGCGCCAGCGAGCCGCGCCACAGGCGGGCACCGGCTTCCGCATCGGGGATGCCGGCGGGAGGCGGTGCGCGCATGGACTCCTCTCGGGACGACGAGGCGCCTGTATCGCCATTCGGAAGCGTCGGCGCAAAATGACAAAGCACCTCCCCTTCCCGTAATCGGGAAGGGGAGGTGCTTTTTTACATTACCGGATGGCTCACGCCTCGCCGCGGCCCTTCACCTTGAGCGCCGCCTGCGCCGCGGCCAGCCGAGCGATCGGAACCCGGAACGGCGAGCACGAGACGTAGTCGAGGCCGGTCTCCTGGCAGAAGGCGATCGAGGCCGGGTCGCCGCCGTGCTCGCCGCAGATGCCGAGCTTCAGCTTGTCGCGCACCGCCCGGCCGCGCTCGGCGGCAAGCCGCACCAGCTCGCCCACGCCCTCCTGGTCGATCGACACGAACGGGTCGGAGGCCAGGATGCCGCGCTGGGTGTAGGGGCCGAGGAAGCGGCCCGCGTCGTCGCGGCTGATGCCGAGCGTGGTCTGGGTCAGGTCGTTGGTGCCGAAGGAGAAGAACTCCGCCGTCTGGGCGATGTCGCCGGCCCGGAGCGCCGCGCGCGGCAGCTCGATCATCGTGCCGACCTGGTACTCGACCTTGCTGCCGGTCTCGGACGCCACGGCCTGCGCCATGGCATCGATGCGGGCCTTCACCAGGTCGAACTCGGTGCGGGTGAAGACCAGCGGCACCATCACCTCGGCCATGATCGGCGTGCCGGTCTGCTTGGCGGCTTCCACGGCCGCCTCGAAGATGGCTCGCGCCTGCATCTCGGCGATCTCGGGATAGAGGATCGCGAGCCGGCAGCCGCGGAAGCCGAGCATCGGGTTGAACTCGTGCAGCTCGTTCATCCGGCGCCGCACCTTGTCCTCCTGGACGCCGGTGGCGGCGGCGACCTCGCCGATCTCCTTGTCGGAGTGCGGTAGGAACTCGTGCAGCGGCGGATCGAGCAGGCGGATCGTCACCGGCAGGCCCGACATGATGGTGAACAGCTCGACGAAGTCCTGGCGCTGGTACGGCAGGAGCTTGGCGAGGGCCGCGCGCCGGCCCTCCGCGTCATCGGCCAGGATCATCTCGCGCATCGCCACGATGCGCTCCTCCTGGAAGAACATGTGCTCGGTGCGGCACAGGCCGATCCCTTCCGCGCCGTACTTGCGGGCGGTGCGGGCGTCGAGCGGGGTCTCGGCGTTGGTGCGGACCTTCATGGTGCGGACCTCGTCCGCCCATTCCATCAGCGCCGCGAAGTCGCCGGACATCTCGGGCTCGATCATCTCGACCGATCCCTGCATCACCTGGCCGTTCGAGCCGTCGATGGTGATGCGGTCGCCGGCCTTCAGCGTCACGCCGCCGACCGACAGGGTGCGGGCGGCGTAATCGACCCGGATCTGGCCGGCGCCCGAGACGCAGGGCTTGCCCATGCCGCGGGCGACGACCGCCGCGTGCGAGGTCATGCCGCCGCGGGTGGTGAGAATCCCTTCCGCGGCGTGCATGCCGTGGATGTCCTCCGGCGAGGTCTCGATGCGGACCAGGATGACCTTGCGCTCGGCCTTCTTGGCGGCCTCGGCCTCCTCGGAGTTGAACACGATCTCGCCCGAGGCGGCGCCCGGCGAGGCCGGCAGGCCGGTGGCGATGACCTTGCGCTCGGCCTTCGGGTCGATGGTCGGGTGCAGCAGCTGGTCGAGGGAGGCCGGCTCGACGCGGCCGATCGCCTCCTGGTGGGTGATCAGGCCTTCCGCCGCCAGCTCGACGGCGATGCGCAGCGCGGCCTTCGCCGTGCGCTTGCCGTTGCGGGTTTGCAGCATCCAGAGCTTCCCGGTCTCGACCGTGAATTCCAGGTCCTGCATGTCGCGGTAATGGTGCTCGAGCATCCCGTAGATGCGCACGAGCTCGGCATAGGCCTCCGGCATCGCCCGCTCCATCGACGGCTTGTCGGAGCCGGATTCGATGCGGGCGACCTCGGTGATGTCCTGCGGCGTGCGGATGCCCGCCACCACGTCCTCGCCCTGGGCGTTGATCAGGAACTCGCCGTAGAGCGCTTTCTCGCCGGTGGAGGGGTTGCGGGTGAAGGCGACGCCGGTGGCCGAGGTCTCGCCCATGTTGCCGAAGACCATGGCCTGGACGTTGACCGCGGTGCCCCAGCTCGCCGGAATGCTGTGCAGCTCGCGGTACTTGTTGGCGCGCGGGTTCATCCACGAGCCGAACACCGCGCCGATCGCGCCCCAGAGCTGGGCCTGGGGATCCTGCGGGAAGTCCTGGCCGAGCTCGCGCTTCACCAGCGCCTTGTACTCGCCGATCAGGTGCTTCCAGTCGGCCGCACCCAGCTCGGTGTCGAGGGTGAGGCCCTTGTCGTCCTTGTAGCGCTCCAGCACCTCCTCGAAGGAGTGGTGCTCCACGCCGAGCACCACGTTCGAGTACATGGTGATGAAGCGGCGGTAGCTGTCATAGGCGAAGCGCTCGTCGCCGGCGCCGCGGGCCAGCGCCTCGACGGTGACGTCGTTGAGGCCGAGGTTCAGCACCGTGTCCATCATGCCGGGCATCGAGGCCCGGGCGCCGGAGCGCACCGACACGAGGAGCGGCGACTCGGAATCGCCGAAGCGGCGGCCGGCCAGGGCACCGACGGCCTCGAGCGCACCGGCGACCTGACCCTCCAGTTCCGGCGGGTATTGCCGGCCGTGGTCGTAGTAGTAGGTGCAGACCTCGGTGGTGATGGTGAAGCCGGGCGGCACCGGAAGCCCGAGATTCGACATCTCGGCCAAGTTCGCGCCCTTGCCGCCGAGCAGGTCGCGCATCGCCGACTTGCCCTCGGCCTTGCCGTCGCCGAAGGTGTAGACCCACTTTGCCATGTCACTTCCGGCCATGTCACTCGTCCGTTCGTAGCGGCTGCCGCCTGACGTTCCCGCCGGGTTGGACCATTCGGAACCCCAACGCAAGCTGAACGGTAGCGCCGTCCCGACGTCTTCGCGGTGAGTCGGGCGTGACGCCGCGCCGTTCGGAACGGATCGCGGCGCGCGGCGGTAGTCCGGCCCCGCTCGGAAGTGGAGCGCGGCGGCGCCGCGCACGCGTCAGGCGAGCTGGACGATGAGGCCGTTCTGGATCGTCACCCGCCGGTCCATGCGGGCGGCGAGTTCCAGGTTGTGGGTGGCGATCAGCGCCGCGACGCCGGAGGCCCGCACCAGCGAGACCAGGATCGCGAAGACGTGTCCGGCAGTCTGCGGGTCGAGGTTGCCGGTCGGCTCGTCGGCCAGCAGCAGGCGGGGGCCGTTGGCGAGCGCCCGGGCGATGGCGACGCGCTGCTGCTCGCCGCCCGACAGCTCCGCCGGGCGGTGGCTCAGCCGCTCCTTGAGGCCGAGGAACGACAGGAGTTCGCCCGCCCGTGCCCGCGCCTCCTTGGCGGCCAGGCCCCGGATGAGCTGGGGCAGGGCCACGTTCTCCAGCGCCGAGAACTCGGGCAGGAGGTGGTGCGACTGGTAGACGAAGCCCATCTCCTCGCGCCGCATCCGGGTGCGGGCCGCGTCGTCCATCCGGGCGCTCGGCTGGCCACCGATATAGACCTCGCCCGCATCCGGGCGCTCGAGCAGCCCGGCGACGTGCAGCAGGGTCGACTTGCCGGTGCCGGACGGCGCGACCAGCGCCACGATCTCGCCGGGCCAGATCGCGAGATCGGCGCCGCTCAGGATCTCGAGATGGCCGGCGCCTTGCGCATAGCGCCGCTCGACCTGCGCGAGGAAGAGCGCCGGGACCGGCTGCTGCTGGGTGTCGTCCATCGGCGTCAGGCGCCCCGCGCCGAGGCGTGGGGAGTGGAGCGTTCGGGGAAGGCGGGCAACGGCATCCGGACGGTACTCGGGTACGGGGCCGGACGAGCGCCCGGCCGGGACGAAGGATCAGCCGTAGCGCAGGGCCTGCACCGGGTCGAGCCGGGCGGCGCGCCAGGACGGGTAGAGGGTCGCGAGCAGCGACAGCACCATCGACATCGCGACGACGGCCACGACCTCGCTGGCATTGGTCTCCGACGGGATCTCCGACAGGAACCGCACCGTCGGGTCCCAGGCGCCCGGGAACAGCGTGCGCTGGATCACCGTGAGGTTGGCCGAGAAGACCAGCCCCAGGACGAAGCCCGCGATGGTGCCGAGGATGCCGATCGAGGCGCCGGTGATCAGGAACACCCGCATGATCGCGCCACGGGTCGCCCCCATGGTTCGCAGGATCGCGATGTCGCTCGACTTGTCCTTCACCAGCATGATCAGGCCGGAGACGATGTTGAGCGCCGCCACCAGCACGATCAGCGTAAGGATGATGAACATCACGTTGCGCTCCACCTCGAGGGCGGAGAAGAAGGTGCGGTTGCGCTGGCGCCAGTCGGTGATCAGCACCGGGCGCTCGGCGGCAAGCTCCAGCTCTCCCCGCGCCTCCCCGACCGAATCGGCGTTGTCGAGGAAGATCTCGATCACCGAGACGTCGCCGTCGCGGTTGAAGAAGGCCTGCGCTTCGGTCAGCGGCATGTACACGAAGGTGCCGTCGAACTCGGACATGCCGACCTCGAACACCGCCGCCACGTTGTAGCTCTTGATCCGCGGCGCGGTCCCGAACGGCGTCGTCGCGCCCTTCGGCGTCGCCAGCGTGATCGTGTCGCCGGCCTGAAGCCCGAGAGATTCGGCGAGCCGCTTGCCGATGGCGACGCCGCCGGCGGCGTCGAAGTTATCCAGCGTGCCGCCCCGGATGGTCTTGGCGACCGAGGGGATCTTCTGCAGGTCGTCGGCCCGCACGCCGCGCACCAGCACGCCCGAGCCGCCGAACTGCGACGAGGCGAAGGCCTGGCCCTCGACCATCGGCAGGGCGAGGTGGACGCCCGCCACCTTGCCGAGCCGCTCCGACAAGTCGGTGAAATCGGTCAGCGGCCGGTCGATCGGCGCCACGAAGATGTGGCCGTTGATGCCGACGATCTTGCTGAGAAGCTCCTTGCGGAAGCCGTTCATCACCGAGAGCACGATGATGAGGGTGGCGACGCCCAGCATGATGCCGAGGAACGAGAACAGGGCGATGACCGAGACGAAGCCCTCTTTGCGCCGGGTGCGCAGGTAGCGCCCGGCGATCGTCCATTCGAAGGGCGCGAACGGCAGGGTGCCGCCCCCGCCGCGCGGCCGGAGGAACGCGCCGACCTTGGGCAGGCGCTCGCGGAGCGCGGCGAGGGTCATCGGTTCAGGCCGTCCGGTTCTGGCGCAGGAAGGCCGGCACGGCGTCGGGGGCCACGGTCTCGCGGGCCCCGGTGGCGCGGCGCTTCACCTCGACCTTGCCGTCGGCCAGGCCCTTGGGCCCGACGATGACCTGCCAGGGCAGGCCGATCAGGTCGGCGGTGGCGAACTTTCCGCCCGGGCGCTCGTCGCGGTCGTCGTAGAGCACGGTCAGGCCGGCGGCCTCCAGCTCGCCCTGGAGCTTGGCGCAGGCCGCGTCGGTCGCGGCGTCCCCGACCTTGAGGTTGAGGAGCGCGACGTCGAACGGCGCCACCGCGTCCGGCCACACGATGCCGGCTTCGTCGTGGCCCGCCTCGATGATCGCGGCGACCAGCCGGCTCGGGCCGATGCCGTAGGAGCCCATATGGACCGGGCGCTCCTGGCCGTCCGGCCCGGTGACCTTCGCGCCCATCGGCTCCGAGTACTTGGTGCCGAAGTAGAAGATGTGGCCGACCTCGATGCCGCGGGCGGCCATCTGCTCACCGTCCGGCACCTGCGCGAAGGCGTCGGCGTCGTGCATCTCGGAGGTCGCGGCGTAGCGCGACGTCCAGTGGTCGACGGTGGCTTGAAGCCCGGCGACGTCGTCGAAGTCGATCCCCGCCTCGGGGGTCGGGAAGTCGAGATAGGCGCGGTCGCAGAAGACCTCGCTCTCGCCGGTCTGGGCCAGGATGATGAATTCGTGGCTGAGGTCGCCGCCGATCGGCCCGGTCTCGGCCCGCATCGGGATCGCCTTGAGGCCGAGCCGCGCGAAGGTGCGCAGGTAGGCGACGAACATCTTGTTGTAGGAGTGCCGCGCGCTCGCCTGGTCGAGGTCGAACGAGTAGGCGTCCTTCATCAGGAACTCGCGCGAGCGCATCGTGCCGAATCGCGGCCGCACCTCGTCGCGGAACTTCCACTGGATGTGGTAGAGGTTCTTCGGCAGATCCTTGTAGGAGCGCACCGCCGAGCGGAAGATCGCCGTGATCATCTCCTCGTTGGTCGGCCCGAACAGCATGTCGCGCTCGTGCCGGTCCTTGATGCGCAGCATCTCCTTGCCGTAGGCGTCGTAGCGGCCGGATTCGCGCCAGAGGTCCGCCGACTGGATCGTCGGCATCAGGAGCTCGACGGCGCCCGAGCGGTCCTGCTCGGCCCGGATGATGTCGGCGACGCGGTTGAGCACCCGCAGGCCCAGCGGCAGCCAGGCGTAGATGCCGGCCGCCTCCTGGCGGATCATGCCGGCACGCAGCATCAGCCGGTGCGAGACGATCTCGGCTTCCTTGGGCGTCTCGCGCAGGATGGGCAGGAAGTAGCGGCTGAGACGCATGGTGGACCTTGGCGTGGCAGGCGGTGGCTTCGCGGGGGCGGAAGGGCCCCGCCGGGGCGGGTTGATCCCCGGGGACCGCTCTTTTGCACGCTTCCGGCCTCGTTCGCAAAACATGAAACGCGTGGCGCGAGCCCGCGCTCTTCGCCCGGTCCCGGCTCTCCCCGCACCCGACGCGGGGCGGAGGAGGAAAATGCGGTTGCCATGCAAAAAAACGCATCACCCTGCTCGAAAGCAGGTGACAATGCGAATTCTTATTCCTATAAGCGGCATCGCGATGATGCGCAGGCAGGCCGAACGGCGCCGCGCAAGGTCCGAGTCTCGGGAGGAATAGCCAGCCTCAACACCCAACGGGGTGAATAATAGAATACGGACTGGCGAAAACATTCAGAAAGCTATCAAGCAAGGCTTCCGAGCCTTGCTTTTTTATTTTGTGCTTCGATCGTCAATGAAGGCCGGACTATTCGGATGGCCGCGGCGCCGGGCGCCGCAGCTCTGCTACAACCCGGCGAGAGGAAACGCCGCCACGGCGACGAGGAAGACCACGTCGGCGACGAGCGTAGTCCACACCGCCTTGCGGCGCATCTGCGGCTTGTGCGGCGCGCCGAGGTCCTGGCCCGGCACCACGACCTCGGTGCCGTCGGGCGCGGCCCGGAACGGCAGCACCGAAAAGAGCATCGTCCACCAGACCACAAAATAGAGCGCCCCCGCCCCGAAGCCGCTGAGGCGGAAGCCCCAGACCGCCAGGGCGAGCATCGGCAGCATCAGCGCGATGCACGCCGCGAGGGTGCGGGGGATCGACGTGGTGGCACGGTCGAGAAGGGCGGAGAACAAGGTCAGGCCTGCTCCAGCTCGACGAGCGTGCCGAGGAAGTCCTTCGGGTGCATGAACAGCACCGGCTTGCCGTGGGCGCCGATCTTCGGCTCGCCCGAGCCGAGGATGCGGGCGCCCTGCGCCTTCATCCGGTCGCGCGCGGCCAGGATGTCGTCGACCTCGTAGCAGACGTGATGGATGCCGCCGCCCGGGTTGCGCTCCAGGAAGGCATTGATCGGCGAATCCGAACCCAGCGGCTCCAGCAGCTCAATCTTGCTGTTGGGCAGCTCCACGAAGATCACCGTCACGCCGTGCTCGGGCTGCGGCAGCGCCTCCGACAGGGTCGCGCCGAGGGTGTCGCGATAGACCTTGGCCGCCGCCTCGAGATCCTTCACCGCAATGGCGACGTGGTTGAGCCGGCCGATCATGGGGGGTTCCTCCGGTGGTCCGTGGGGTGACTTGTTGGTTTTAGGGTGCGGCACGGGGTGGCGCCACGGCATCGCCCTGCCCTCTTGCCCAAAGGTATACCGCTCGAAGCGCGGGTTGATCCCCCCTTGCGGGAGATGGGAACCCGCTTCCGCACAAGTTCGAACCGCTGTGAAGGGCGCCGCCTGGATCGGCGTCGCGGCGCCCCACCCGGCGGGACTTCGTCCCGCTGCGCCCACCGCGTCCGCCGCCCTCCCCCGCAGGCGGGGGAGGGTTGGCGCCTCACTCGGAAGCGTCGGCGAGAGAGGCCCGTCAGACCTCGACCACCATCACGTGGCAGGCCGGCTTCTTGCCCCACACCTCGTTGACGGCCGAGCGGATCGCCCGGTCGACGGCGTTCTCCACCGCCTCGGAATCGCGGCGCTTGACCCGCGACAGGCCGTTGAGCGTGCGCTCCACCGCGTCGCCGACGACGTCGATGATGACCTCGCCCTTGCGGCCGTAGCTCGGCAGGCCCATCAGGTCGATCGAGGGCTCGCCCTTGATCTCGCCGTTGCGGTCGAGCGCGACCGCCACCGAGACGATGCCCGTGAAGGCGAGCTTGCGCCGCTCGGGGATGGCGCGGTCGTTCGCATCGACCAGGACGTTGCCGTCCTTGTAGACCCGGCCGCTCTTCACCTTGGTGACGATCTCCGGCTCGCCCGGCGCGAGGCGGATCAGGGTGCCGTTGCGGGCCTTCATTACCTTGTCGACGCCCTGCTTGCGGGCGAAGGTGGCGTGCTCGGCGAGATGCAGCGCCTCGCCGTGGACCGGCACCGCGATCTTCGGCTTGGTCCAGCGGTACATCGCCGCCATCTCGTCCCGGCGCGGGTGGCCGGAGACGTGGACGAGCTCGGTGCGGTCGGTGATGACCTCGATGCCGGCCTCGATCAGGTCGTTGATGATCGCGCCGACCGCGCGCTCGTTGCCGGGGATCGCCCGCGAGGAGAAGATCACCCGGTCGCCGGCCGCGAGCGCGATTTCCGGATGCTCGTCGCGCGACACGCGGGCGAGGGCCGCCCGCGCCTCGCCCTGCGAACCGGTGAGGAGCGCCACCACCTTCTCGCGCGGCAGGTAGCCGTAGGCCTCGGCCCCGCGGATCTCGGGCAGGCCGTCGAGGTAGCCGCACTCGCGCGCGACGTCGATCACCCGGTCCATGGCGCGGCCGACCGCCACTACGTCGCGGCCGCAGGCCTGCGCGGCGAGGCAGACGGCGCGCATGCGGGCGACGTTCGATGCGAAGGTCGTGACCGCGACCCGGTGCGGCGAGTTGCGGATCAGCTCGGCGAGATGCTCGGCGACCTCGGACTCGCTCGGCGAGCTGCCCTCGCGGGTGACGTTGGTCGAATCGCAGACCAGCGCCAGCACGCCCTCCTCGCCGAGTCGCGTGAAGGTCTCCTCGGAGGTCGAGTTGCCGGCGACCGGCGTGTCGTCGAGCTTCCAGTCGCCGGTATGCAGCACCAGGCCGAGCGGGGTGCGGATGGCCAGCGCGTTGGCCTCCGGGATCGAGTGGGCGACCGGCACGTACTCGATCGAGAACGGGCCGAGCTCGAGGCGGCCGTCCGCCGGCACCTCGCGCATGTCGACCTTGGGCGCGCCCGGCTCGCCGAGGCGGCGGGCCTCGATCAGGTTCTTGGTGAAGCGGGTGGCGTAGATCGGCACCTTGAGCTTGGGCCACATCTCGCCGATGGCGCCGATATGGTCCTCGTGCCCGTGGGTTATCAGGATGCCGAGGATGTCCTTGCGGTGCTCCTCGGCGAAGCTGAGGTCCGGGTACATCAGGTCGACGCCCGGCAGGTGCTCCTCGCTGGCGAACCCCATGCCGAGGTCGACCATGATCCACTTGCGCGCCTTGGGCGGGCCGAAGCCGTAGAGGCCCGCATTCATGCCGATCTCGCCCACCCCACCGAGGGGCACGAAGATCAGCTCATCTCCCTTGTTCGACATTCCCATACCATCACTGCACGGACCGCCGTCGCGGTCCCACTCGAGGAACGGCCTCGTCTGCCGTCACGGTCACGGCGCCGTCATGTCCCTTTGCGGCCGGAAACGGCCGCGCGGCGGCGGCGCCAGGGGCGCCCCGCCGTGTAAACCCAACCTGTCGGGGAGCCGCCGTCGCCATCCCGGCGCCGGGCCGCCCACCCCCGTCACGCCGCCGTGGCGGCCGTTCCGAAATGCACCTCGCCGGCCGAGACCGCGAGGTGGCCGCCATCCGCCAGGCGCACGACCAAGCGTCCGCCCTCG
Source organism: Methylobacterium sp. ap11 (assembly GCF_900110515.1). Lineage (NCBI taxonomy): Bacteria > Pseudomonadati > Pseudomonadota > Alphaproteobacteria > Hyphomicrobiales > Methylobacteriaceae > Methylobacterium > Methylobacterium sp. ap11. Next base: position 168,588 of record NZ_FOEB01000009.1, read on the forward strand.
TCGATCGTCTCGAAGGTCCCGGCCACGCTACGCCCGCCAGCCTGAACGTTCACCGGACCGCCGAGGCCCGCCGCCGCGCCGAGCCAAGCGTCGCGGATGCGGGAAAAGTCCCTGCCCTCGTCCCAGAGCCGCTCGGCCTCGACCCAGGCGGCGCTGAGGAGCCGGAACAGCCCTGGGGCGTCGACCGGGTACCCCGCCGCGGCCAGCGAGGTCGCCCGGTAGGGCAGCCCGTCCGGCGCCCCCGCGACGTTGACCCCGATTCCGACCGTCACCACCGCGCGGCGGTCCGGCAGGGTCTCCATCTCGAGGAGGATGCCGACGAGCTTGGCGCCGTCGAGCAGCACGTCGTTCGGCCATTTCAGCCGGAAATCCGGGCTGCGGCCGTCCATGCCGGGCCCGCAGGCCCGGCGCAACGCCCGCTCGACCGCCACGCCGGCAACGAAGCCGAGCGTCGCGACCCGGTCGGGGGCGAGGCCCGCCGGCACCGGCCAGAGCAGGCTGGCGGCGTGGTTGCCGGGGATCCAGCTCCAGCCCTTACCACGCCGGCCGCGGCCTCCGGTCTGCTCCCGCGTCACCACCCAGAGCGGGCCGGGCTCGCCCGCGCGGGCGCGGGCGAGGGCCTGCGTGCTCGTCGAGCCGAGGCTGTCATGGACCTCGAGGCGGTATCCCGCGGCTGTCGCCGCAGGGTCGAGCACGAAGGTCATGCGCCTAGAACAGCGACTTCGCGGCGGCTCCGGCCAGCCCGACCAGCGGTGCCGGCACGAGCCAGAACAGCAGCACGACGACGCTCGACAGGCCGAGCACGATGCGCAGGCCGGGGCCCATCGGCGCGTAGGCGCCGGCCGGCTCGTCGAAGTACATCACCTTGACGAGGCGCAGGTAGTAGTAGGCGCCGACCACGCTCGTCACCACGCCGATCACCGACAGCAGCACGAGGTTCGCCTTGATGGCCGCCGCGAAGACGTAGAACTTCGCGAAGAACCCGGCGAGCGGCGGGATGCCGGCGAGCGAGAACATCATCATGGCGAGCAGGAACGCGACCAGCGGGTGGGTGCGCGACAGGCCCGACAGGTCGTCGATGGTCTCGTACATCTGGCGGCCGCGACGCAGCGACAGGATCACCGCGAAGGCGCCGAGGGTCATGGCGAGGTAGATCGCCATGTAGATCACGACGCCGCGCACGCCCTCCTCCGTACCGGCGGCAAGCCCGATCAAGGCGTAGCCGACATTGGCGATCGAGGAATACGCCATCAGGCGCTTGAGGCTGCGCTGGCCGATCGCCGCGAAGGAGCCGAGTGCCATCGAGGCGATCGACACGAACACGATGATCTGCTGCCACTCCGGCGTGATGACCGGGAAGGCACCGATGAAGACGCGCACGGCCATGGCCATCGCAGCCATCTTGGGGGCCGAGGCGAAGAAGGCGGTGACCGGGGTCGGCGCGCCCTCGTAGACGTCCGGCGTCCACATGTGGAACGGGACGGCGGCGAGCTTGAACGACACGCCGGCGGCGACGAACACCACGCCGAGCACCACGCCGATCCCCGAGCCCTCGCGCAAAGCGGTGACGATGTGCGGGAACGAGACGGTGCCGGTGAAGCCGTAGACCAGCGAGGCGCCGTAGAGCAGCATGCCGGACGAGAGCGCGCCGAGCACGAAGTACTTCAGGCCGGCCTCGGTCGAGCGAACGTCGTCGCGGTGGAAGGAGGCGATGACGTAGGCCGCCAGGCTCTGCAGCTCGAGGCCCATGTAGAGCGCGATCAGGTCGTTGGCCGAGGCCATGACCATCATGCCGATCGTCGCGAGGACGATCAGGATCGGGTACTCGAACCGGGCGATGCGCTCGCGCTCGAAATGCTCCTTGGCGAGCAGGATCGCGGCGGCCGACCCGAGGAGGGTCAGCGCCTTCATGAAACGGGCGAACCCGTCGACGATGAAGGAGCCGTTGAAGGTGGTGACCTTGGCGCCGAAGGGCTGGCTGACCACCGCGAACAGCGCGAGGATCAGGATGATCAGGGCCCCGACGCTGACGCCCTCGGTGGAGCGCTCGCCCTTGAAGGCCCCGTAGAGGATCAACACCAGGACGCCGACCGACAGGATCAGCTCCGGCAGGGCGGGCCCGAGGGCGGGCATGACGATCTGAGCGGCGTTCATCGCGAAAAACTCAGTGCGGGACCGGCAGAGCCGCGGCAGCGGTCTGGGTCGTGGAGAGGGCGGCGCGCATCCCCTGCATCAGCGCGTCGGTCGAAGGCGCGAAGACGTCGAGAATCGGACCGGGATGGACGCCGTAGTAGATCGTCAGCACCACGAGCGGGGCGAGGATCAGCATCTCGCGGCGGTCGAGGTCGGTGATCCCCTGCAGGCTCGGCTTCTCGAGCTTGCCGTAGACCACGCGGGCGAACAGCCACAGGGCGTAGGCCGCCGACAGGATGATGCCGAAGACCGAGAAGAACGAGACCATCGGGTTGGCCCGGAAGGCGCCCATCATGGCCAGGAACTCGCCGACGAAGCCCGAGGTGCCCGGCAGGCCGACATTGGCCATCGTGAACACCATCATGGCGACCGCGTAGAGCGGCATCCGCTTCACGAGGCCCCCGTAGGCCGAGATCTCGCGGGTGTGCATCCGGTCGTAGATGACGCCGACGCATAGGAACAGCGCGCCCGAGACGATGCCGTGCGAGATCATCAGGAACAGGGCGCCCTGGATGCCCTGCTCGTTCAGCGTGAACAGGCCGAGCGTCACGAAGCCCATATGCGCCACCGACGAGTAGGCGATGAGCTTCTTGATGTCGGTCTGCACCAGCGCGACCAGCGAGGTGTAGATGATCGCCACGACCGAGAGGGTGTAGACCATCGGGGCGAAGTAATGGGAGGCGTCCGGGAACATCGGCAGCGAGACCCGGATGAAACCGTAGCCGCCCATCTTCAGGAGGATGCCCGCCAGGATCACCGAGCCGGCGGTCGGCGCCTCGACGTGGGCGTCGGGGAGCCAGGTATGGACCGGCCACATCGGCATCTTCACCGCGAAGGAGGCGAAGAAGGCGAGCCAGAGCCAGATCTGCATGTTCGCCGGGAAGCGGGTCTGCAGCAGGGTCGGGATGTCGGTCGTGCCGGCCTGCCAGTACATCGCCATGATGGCGAGCAGCATCAGCACCGAGCCGAGCAGGGTGTAGAGGAAGAACTTGAACGACGCGTAGATCCGGCGCTTGCCGCCCCAGATGCCGATGATCAGGAACATCGGGATCAGGCCGGCCTCGAAGAACAGGTAGAACAGCACCAGGTCGAGGGCGCAGAACACGCCGATCATCGTAGTCTCGAGGACCAGAAACGCGACGAAATACTCCTTCACCCGGTGCTCGATCGAGAGCCAGGAGGCGCCCACGCAGAACGGCATCAGGAAGGTGGTGAGCAGCACCAGCGGCATCGAGAAGCCGTCGACGCCGAGCTTGAACCGGATCGTGTCGGTCAGCCAGGCATGGGTCTCGACGAGCTGGAACTGCGAGGTCGCGATGTCGTAGCGCCCCCAGGCGACGAGCGAGAGCAGGAAGGTGGCGAGCGTCGCGATGAGCGCCGCCCAGCGGGCGTTGCGGCGGACCGACTCCTCGTCGCCCCGCAGCGTCAGGATGAACGCGGCGCCGACGAGGGGCAGGACGAGGAGGCCGGAGAGGATCCCGAGGCCGAGCATGAGTCTCTGTTCTCCGGTCAGGTCAGTGGGTGGCCGCGGAGACGCCGGTGATGAGGTACCAGCTCACCAGGGCCGCGACGCCGACCAGCATCACGAAAGCGTAGTGGTAGACGTAGCCGGTCTGCAGGCGGACCACCCCGCGGGTGACGTCGACGACGCGGGCGGCGATGCCGTTCGGGCCCATCCCGTCGATGATCCGGCCGTCGCCGACCTTCCACAGGAACTCGCCGAAGCCCTTGGCCGGGCGGACGAACAGCCGGTCGTAGATCTCGTCGACGTACCACTTGTTGAGCAGGAAGCGGTACAGCAGCGGCTGGTTCTGGGCCAGCTGGTGCGGCAGTTCCGGCCGACGGATGTACATCCAGAAGGCGAGCAGGAAGCCCAGCACCAGCATCACGAAGGGCGAGTGCTGCACCCAGGCCGGCGCGTTGTGGATGTCGTGCATGATGTGGTTGTCGGGGCCGTGCGCGAGCGCGCCCTTCCAGAACTCGTCCATGCCCTCGCCGATGAAGCGGTTCTTGAACACCAGGCCGGCGAAGAGCGCTCCCAGGGCGAGGATCGCCAGCGGGATCGTCATCACCTTGGGGCTCTCGTGCGGGGTGTGGGCGTGGTGGTCGTGGTGCTCGATCGCCGAGTGCGAGGCCGGCTCGACGTCGTGGCCCTTGTCGTCGTGGGCGACGCCCTCGTGGTGGCCCGGCGCGCCGTCGGCCTGAGCCGAGGCGTGAGCGACTTGGGCATGCGCGACCGGGGCATGCGCGACCGCATGATGCGCGTCGGCATGGTGGTCGTCATGGCCGTGGCCGTGAGCGTTCTGCCAGCGGGCCCGGCCCTCGAAGGTCAGGAAGAACAGGCGCCAGGAGTAGAACGAGGTCATGAAGGCGGCGATGACGGTCGCCAGGAAGGCCAGGGTGTGGCCCGGCCGGGTCGAGACGTAGGCCGCCTCGATGATGGCGTCCTTCGAGTAGAAGCCGGCGGTGAACGGGAAGCCGATCAGCGCGAGCGTCCCGATCGCCATCATGGCGGTGGTGAAGGGGATGTAGCGACGCAGGTCGCCCATGTTCCGCATGTCCTGCTCGTGGTGCATCGCGTGGATGACCGAGCCGGCGCCGAGGAACAGTAGCGCCTTGAAGAAGGCGTGGGTGAAGAGGTGGAACACGCCCGCCGCGTAGGCGCCGACGCCGAGGGCGACGAACATGTAGCCGAGCTGCGAGCAGGTCGAGTAGGCGATGACCCGCTTGATGTCGTTCTGCACCAGCCCGACGGTGGCGGCGAAGAAGGCCGTGATGCCGCCGATCACCGTGACGACGATGAGCGCGTTCGGCGCCGCGTCGAAGAGCGGCGACAGGCGGGCGACCATGAACACGCCGGCGGTCACCATGGTGGCGGCGTGGATGAGCGCCGAGACCGGGGTCGGGCCCTCCATCGCGTCCGGCAGCCAGGTGTGCAGCAGGAACTGAGCCGACTTGCCCATCGCGCCCATGAACAGCAGCAGGCAGCAGATGGTCAGGGCGTTCCAGTCGTAGCCGAGCAGGTGGAAGGTCGCGTCCTTGAGCTCCGGCACCTTGGCGAAGATCGCGTCGTACGAGATCGCGCCGAACAGGACGAAGCAGAGGAAGATGCCGAGAGAGAACCCGAAATCCCCGACGCGGTTGACGATGAACGCCTTCATGGCGGCGGCGTTGGCCGAGGGCTTCTCGTACCAGAAGCCGATCAGCAGGTACGAGGCGAGGCCGACGCCCTCCCAGCCGAAGAACATCTGGACGAGGTTGTCCGACGTCACCAGCATCAGCATGGCGAAGGTGAAGAGCGACAGGTAGGCGAAGAACCGCGGCCGGTGCGGGTCCTCGTGCATGTAGCCCATCGAGTAGAGGTGGACGAGCGCCGAGACGCTGTTGACCACCACCAGCATGACCGCGGTCAGCGTGTCGGCCCGGAACGCCCAGTCGACCACGAGGTCGCCGGCGGTGAACCAGGTCGCGACATGGACCTTGGTGGCGCCGTGGCCGTGCCCGCCGGTCACCTCGAAGAAGGCGACCCAGGACAGGAGCGCCACGAAGACGAGGATGCCGGTGGTCACCACCTCGCTGGCCCGCGGGCCGATGCGGCGCCCGAACAGACCGGCGATGAGAAAGCCGATCAGGGGCAGGAAGACGATCGCGTGGTACATGCTCGGGTCCCGGCCTCGCGTGGCGGTTGCCGCTGTGGCGCTGGTTCTGGGGAAAAGGGCGTGCGGGCTCGGGCGAGCCGCGTCAGCCCTTCATCATGTTGACGTCCTCGACGGCGATCGACCCGCGGTTGCGGAAGAACACCACCAGGATGGCGAGGCCGATCGCGGCCTCCGCGGCGGCGACCGTCAGCACGAACAGGGCGAAGACCTGGCCGACGATGTCGCCGAGATGGGTCGAGAACGCCACGAGGTTGATGTTCACGGCGAGCAGGATCAGCTCGACCGACATCAGGATCACGATGATGTTCTTGCGGTTGATGAAGATGCCGAGCACCCCGAGGGTGAACAGGATCGCGGCGACCGTCAGGTAATGGCTCAAACCGATCATCGTGCCTCTCGGCCGCGGGCGGCCGCCTTCGTGTCGCGGGGCGCCTGCCCCGCCGCTCTTGCCATCACCATCGCGAGGCTTGGGGCAGCCCCGCACGAACTCGTCCGGCCGCGGGCCGGGCCGTCAGACCTCGACGCCCTGCCCGGTCGGGACCTGGCGGACCTCGACGGCGCTCGCCTGGGTGCGGGCGTTCTGGATCGCGATGTCCTGGCGCTTGACGCCCGGCCGGTCGCGCAGGGTCAGCACGATCGCGCCGATCATCGCGACCAGCAGGATCAGGCCGGCGATCTGGAAGAAGAAAAAGTAGTTGGTGTACAGAACGAGGCCGAGGGCCTGCGTGTTGGTCACCGTCTCGGAGCCCGGCGACACCGCCAGCGGGCCGTGGACGAGGCCCGGATCGATCGCCCAGGAGCCGACCACGAGGAGCAGCTCGACCAGGAAGACCGCCCCGATCATGCCGCCGACCGGCAGGTAGTCCTGGAAGCCCTGGCGCATCGCCGCGAAATCGACGTCGAGCATCATGACGACGAAGAGGAACAGCACCGCGACGGCGCCGACATAGACCACGACCAGGAGCATGGCCAGGAACTCCGCCCCCATCAGCACGAACAGCCCGGAGGCGTTCACGAAGGCGAGGATGAGGAAGAGCACCGAGACGACGGGGTTGCGCGAGGCGATCACCATGAAGCCGGAGGCGACGGTGATCGCGGCGAACAGATAGAAGAAGGCGGCGGCTGCGGTCATGCGCTGAATTCATGCCGCCTGGCGGCGGCCTCCTGCCCGACCCCCGGAGCGTGCCGGCGGCTCGTCTATAGAACCCGCTCCCGCGGCGCACAACCGGGGGAGCGGCGAATGTGGCGTGGATGGGGAAGGATCGCCGCCCTCCCCGGTCCTCGAGGGAGGGCGCTCCCCCCTCCCCGGCCCGCGCTCAGCGGTAGGGCGCGTCCGCCGCGATGTTGCGGGCGATCTCGCGCTCCCAGCGGTCGCCGTTCGCGAGCAGCTTCTCCTTGTCGTAGAGCAGCTCCTCGCGAGTCTCGACCGAGAACTCGAAGTTCGGCCCCTCGACGATGGCGTCCACCGGGCAGGCTTCCTGGCACATGCCGCAATAGATGCACTTCACCATGTCGATGTCGTAGCGGGTGGTGCGCCGGGTGCCGTCGTTGCGGCGCGGGCCCGCCTCGATGGTGATGGCCTGTGCCGGGCACACCGCCTCGCACAGCTTGCAGGCGATGCAGCGCTCTTCCCCGTTGGGGTAGCGCCGCAGGGCATGCTCGCCGCGGAAGCGCGGGCCGCGATGGCCCATCTCGAAGGGATAGTTGATCGTCGCCTTGGGCTTGAAGAAGTAGCGCATCGCCAGGGCGAACCCTGTGACGAACTCCTTCAACAGCAGGCCGCGGGCGACCTGGTCGAGCTTCATGGCTCGTTCTCCGACGGGGGGCTTCAGGAGACCGGCGCCAGGCCGGTCAGCTTGAGGACGAAGGCGACGACGAACACCATGACGAGGGAGAGCGGAAGGAACACCTTCCAGCCCAGCCGCATGAGCTGGTCGTAGCGGTAGCGCGGCACCATGGCCTTCACCATGGCGATCATGAAGAACAGGAAGCTGGCCTTGAGCGCGAACCAGATCAGGCCCGGCACCCAGGTGAAGGGCGCGAACGGGATCGGCGAGAGCCAGCCGCCCATGAACAGGATCGTGCCGAGCGCGCACATCGTGACGATGGCGACGTACTCGCCGAGCATGAACAGCAGGTACGGGGTGGAGGAGTATTCCACCATGTAGCCGGCGACGAGCTCGGATTCGGCTTCCGGCAGGTCGAAGGGCGGGCGGTTCGTCTCGGCGAGCGCCGAGATGAAGAACACCACGAACATCGGGAAGAGCCAGAGCCAGTACCAGCCGAGAATGCCGAGCGAGGTGTCCTGCGCCCGCACGATCTGCGACAGGTTGAGCGAGCCGGCGCACATCAGCACCGTGACGATCACGAAGCCGAGTGAGACCTCGTAGGACACCATCTGGGCCGCCGAGCGGAGCGCACCCAGGAAGGCGTATTTCGAGTTCGAGGCCCAGCCGCCCATGATGACGCCGTAGACGCCGAGCGACGAGATCGCGAAGATGTAGATGATGCCGACGTTGATGTCGGCGATCGGCCATCCGTCGGCCAGCGGGATCACCGCCCAGGACGCGAGCGCCAGGGTGGCGAAGATCAGCGGCGCCAGCAGGAAGAGGCTCTTGTTGGCGCCCGCCGGGATCACCGGCTCCTTCAGCACGAACTTCAGGAGGTCGGCGAAGGATTGGAACAGGCCCCAGGGCCCGACCACGTTCGGGCCGCGGCGCAGCTGCACGGCCGCCCAGATCTTGCGGTCGGCGAGCAGCGCGTAGGCGATGAAGACGAGCAGCGCCACCAGCAGCGCCACGCTCTTCAGGGCCACGAGGAGGACGGTGCCCAGCACCTCCCAGACGGTCATCGGTCGGTGCTCCTCATTCCGCCGCTTCGAGGGCCCGCCCGCGGGCGAGACCCGAGCACTCGGCGAGCACCCGCGAGGCGCGGGCGATCGGGTTGGTGAGATAGAAATCCGCCACCGCGGGGCGGAACGCCTCGCGGCCGGGCTCGCCGGCGAGACCCGCCAGCGTCGTCAGCGCTGCGGCGCCGTCGGCCGGGGCGACCTGGTCGATGCCGGCGAAGTGCGGATGCGCGGCGTAGAGCGCCTTGCGCAGTGCGTTCAGCGAGTCGAACGGCAGGCGGTGGCCCAGCACGTCCGAGAGGGCGCGCAGGATCGCCCAGTCCTCGCGGGCGTCGCCCGGCGGGAAGGCGGCGCGGTTGGCGAGCTGGACCCGGCCCTCGAGGTTGACGTAGGTCGCCGACTTCTCGGTATAGGCCGCGCCCGGCAGGATGACGTCGGCGCGGTGGGCGCCCTTGTCGCCGTGGGTGCCCTGGTAGATCACGAAGGCGCCCGGACCGACCTCGACCTCGTCGGCACCGAGGTTGAACAGCACGTCGAGCGCGCCGCCCTGCACCATCTCGGCGAAGCTCAGCCCGCCCTCCCCCGGCACGAACCCGAGATCGAGGGCGCCGACGCGGGACGCCGCGTTCTGCAGCACGCCCAGCCCGTTCCAGCCCTCGGCCCTGGCACCGAGGCCCTGGACCAGCTTGGCGACCGCCGCGAGAAGCGCCGCACCGTCCGGACGGGCGAGCGCGGCCTGGCCGACGATGACCAGCGGCCGCTCGGCGGCCTTGAAGGCTTCCGCGAAGCTGTGACGGCCCGAGGCCACCTCGGCCAGGGTCTCGGGACCGGCGCCGAGATAGGTGTGGGGATAGGTGAGGTCCGCGTCCTCGCCGATCACGCCGATCTGGATCGGCGCGAGCCGCCAGCGCTTGCGGATGCGGGCGTTCAGCAGCGAGGCCTCGGTCCGCGGGTTGGCGCCGACGATCAGGATCGCGTCCGCCTGCTCGATGCCGGCGATGCCCGGCCCGAAGGTGTAGGCGGCCCGGCCCCAGGCCGGATCGATCATCGCGCCGTCCTGGCGGCAATCGAGGTTCTGGACCTTGAGCGCGCCCATCAGGGTCTTGAGAGCGAAGATCTCTTCCGCACCCGCGAGGTCGCCGACGATCGCGCCGACGCGCTTCGGGTCGGCGCCCTTGAGCTTCGCGGCGATCGCCCCGAAGGCCTCGGCCCAGGAGGCCGGCCGCAGGCGGCCGTTCTCGCGCAGGTAGGGCCGGTCGAGGCGCTGCAGGCGCAGGCCGTCGACGACGTGGCGGGTCTTGTCGGAGATCCACTCCTCGTTGATCGCCTCGTTCACCCGCGGTTCGATCTGCATCACCTCGCGGCCGCGGGTGTCGACGCGGATCGCCGAGCCGACCGCATCCATCACGTCGACGGATTCGGTCTTGTTCAGCTCCCAGGGGCGGACGTTGTAGGATTGCGGCTTGTGGACCAGCGCGCCGACCGGGCAGAGGTCGGCGACGTTGCCCTGCAGCTCCGATTCCATCGCGCGCTCGAGGTAGGAGGTGATCTCCATGTCCTCGCCGCGGCCGATGGCGCCGAGATCCGGCACGCCGGCCACCTCCGCCAGGAAGCGGACGCAGCGGGTGCAGTGGATGCAGCGGTTCATCGCGGTCCGCACCAGCGGGCCGATGTACTTCTCCTCGACGGCGCGCTTGTTCTCGCCGTAGCGGGTCGAGTCGACGCCGTAGGCCATCGCCTGGTCCTGCAGGTCGCAGTGGCCGCCCTGGTCGCAAATCGGGCAATCGAGCGGGTGGTTGATGAGGAGGAACTCCATCACCCCCTCTCTCGCCTTCTTGGTCAGGGCCGACTTGGTCGACACCGCCGGCGGCTCTCCGTTCGGGCCCGGGCGGCAGTCGCGCACGGCCCAGGCGCAGGAGGCGACGGGCTTCGGCGCGCCCTTCAGCTCCACCAGGCACATGCGGCAATTGCCGGCGATCGACAGCCGCTCGTGGAAGCAGAAGCGCGGGATCTCCGCACCCGCGACCTCGCAGGCCTGGAGCAGGGTGTAGTCCGGCGGGACATCGACCTCGATGCCGTCGACGAGAATCTTGGTCATGCGGTCAGCTCTCGGGCGAGGTCCGCGGGGCGCGCGTCTCCGCGCGCCGGGCCGGCGAACCGGGAAGGCAGGTCATGATGCGGCAGGCGCGGCACCGTCTCACTCCGCCGCCATCGGCACCGGGGTCGGGTGCGGGTTGGCGGTGTAGCGGTCGATGCGCTTCTCGATCTCGGGGCGGAAGTGCCGGATCAGGCCCTGGATCGGCCAGGCGGCGGCGTCGCCGAGCGCGCAGATCGTGTGGCCCTCGATCTGCTTCGTCACGTCGAGCAGCATGTCGATCTCGCGCTTCTGCGCCCGGCCTTCCGCCATGCGAAGCATCACGCGCCACATCCAGCCGGTGCCCTCGCGGCATGGGGTGCACTGGCCGCAGGACTCGTGCTTGTAGAAGTACGCGATGCGGGCGATCGTCGCGACCATGTCGGTCGACTTGTCGAACACCATCACGGCGGCGGTGCCGAGACCCGACTTGAGGTTCTTCAGCGTGTCGAAGTCCATCGGCGCGTCGATGATCTCGGCGGCCGGCACCAGCGGCACGGAGGAACCGCCGGGGATCGAACACAGGAGGTTGTCCCAGCCGCCGCGCATGCCGCCGCAATGCCGGTCGATCAGCTCGCGGAAGGTGATGCCGAGCTCCTCCTCGACGTTGCAGGGCTTGTTGACGTGGCCGGAGACGCAGAACAGCTTGGTGCCGGTGTTGCCCGGCCGGCCGAGGCCGGCGAACCATGCGCCGCCGCGGCGCAGGATGGTGCCCGCCACCGCGATCGACTCGACGTTGTTGACCGTCGTCGGGCAGCCGTAGAGGCCCATATTGGCCGGGAACGGCGGCTTGAGCCGCGGCATCCCCTTCTTGCCCTCCAGGCTCTCGATCAGCGCCGTCTCTTCGCCGCAGATGTAGGCACCGGCGCCGTGGTGGACGTAGATGTCGAAGGGATAGTCGTGGACGTTGCTCTCGCCGACGAGGCGGGCCGCGTAGGCCTCGTCCACCGCGCGCTGCAGCGCGTGCTTCTCGGCGACGTACTCGCCGCGGATGTAGATGTAGCAGGCATGCGCGCCCATGGCGAAGCAGGCCAGCATGCAGCCTTCGATCAGGAGATGCGGGTCGTGCCGCATGATCTCCCGGTCCTTGCAGGTGCCCGGCTCCGACTCGTCGGCGTTGACCACGAGGTAGTGCGGCCGGCCGTCCGACTTCTTCGGCATGAAGGACCACTTCAGGCCGGTGGGGAAGCCGGCGCCGCCGCGGCCGCGCAGGCCCGATTTCTTCATCTCCTCGATGATCCAGTCCCGGCCCTGCTGCAGCAGGAACTTGGTGCCGTCCCACGCGCCGCGTTTCTTCGCGGCCTCGAGGCCGGGGGAGTGGAGACCATAGAGGTTGGTGAAGATCCGATCCTGATCGGCGAGCATGGCGATCGTCCTACAGGCCTGCTGTGAAAAGGGACATCATGGTCGAGATTACGGCTTCGCCTTCGGGCCGGGCGGGCCCTTGTCGGCGGCCTTGTCGGCGTTGGTCACACCGACGGGCTTGGCCTGCGACCCGTCGGTCTTCCCCGCGGCCGTCGCCGGCTCGGCGCCGGCCTCCGGCGTCGTGCCCTTGGGCGCCGCCACCGGACGGCCTTCCTCGGGCTTCACCGGGGTCATGGTGTAGGAGCGGCCGCTCTGGGGCGCGCCGACGGTCTCGGGTCCGGTGCGGGGGACCGCCACCGTGGTGCGGTCCGGCGTCACCTCGCCCTTGTCGGATTTCGGCTCGACGCCGGCCGGAGCCTGGGCCTGCGCCGGAGCGGCAGCCGCCTTGCTCTCGGTGGCGCGGCCGGCATCGGGACGGGCGGCCTTCGGATTCTCCCCGGCCGACGCGTCGGTGCGGGCCTTCTCGCCGGTCGTGTCGGCGCCGGTCTCCTTCAGCCCCTCCTCCTCGAAGCGCTTGCGCCAAGCGCCGACGCGCGAGCCGTCGAACAGCGTCTCGTCCTGGAGGGTCGAGACCGCGTCCTTGGGCTCGGAGGAGGTGCGGCCGATCTGCGAGCCGACCTTCACCGGCCGTCCGGCCGCGAGGTCGTCCATCAGCTTGCCGAGAGACTCCGGGGTGAGGTCCTCGAAGTAGTCGTGGTTGATCTGCGCCATCGGGGCGTTGCAGCACGCGCCCAGGCACTCGACCTCGAGCCAGGAGAAGTTGCCGTCCGGGCTGACATGGCCCGACGGGCCGAGGCGCTCGTGAAGGTACTTCTTCAGCTCGCGGGCGCCGCAGACGTCGCAGGGGGCGGTACCGCAGACCTGGATCCAGTAGCGGCCGACCGGCTCGAGGGCGAACATCGTGTAGAAGGTCGCGACCTCCAGCACGCGGATATGCGGCATGCCGAGCTGGTCGGCCACCGCCTCGATCGCCTTCTGCGGCAGCCAGCCGCCGTTCTGCTCCTGCGCCTTCCACAGGAGCGGGATCACCGCCGAGGCCTGGCGCCCCTCCGGGTACTTGGCGATCTGCCCCTTGGCCCACTCGGCATTCTCAGGCGTGAACGCGAAGCTCTCGGGCTGCTCGGAAACGGGGGCTAATCTGCGGTTGGCCATGTCTCAAACGTCCATGTCTCAAACGTGTCCGACGGGGGCGGGTGCGGGCGCGAGCCCCCTCACCGGTCCACCTCGCCGAACACGATGTCGAGCGTGCCGAGGATGCACGACACGTCCGCCAGCAGGTGCCCGCGGCACATCCAGTCCATCGCCTGAAGGTGGGCGAAGCCCGGAGCGCGGATCTTGCAGCGATACGGCTTGTTGGTGCCGTCCGCCACGAGGTAGACGCCGAACTCGCCCTTGGGCGCCTCGACCGCGGCGTAGACCTCGCCGGCCGGGACGTGGAAACCCTCGGTGTAGAGCTTGAAGTGGTGGATGAGCGCCTCCATCGAGCGCTTCATCTCGCGCCGCGGCGGCGGCGCGACCTTGCCGTCCTGCGTGGCGATCGGCCCCTGGCCGGCCGGCTCGCGCAGCTTGGCGATGCACTGCTTCATGATGCGCACCGACTGGCGCATCTCCTCCATGCGGATGACCTGGCGATCGTAGGTGTCGCCGTTCTTCCCCACGGGGATGTCGAACTCCATCTCGGCATAGGCCTCGTAGGGCTGCGACTTGCGCAGGTCCCACGGGATGCCGGAGCCGCGCACCATCACGCCCGAGAAGCCCCAGGCCAGGGCCTCCTCGACTGTGACGATGCCGATGTCGACGTTGCGCTGCTTGAAGATGCGGTTGGCCATCACGAGGTTGTCGAGGTCGTCGACCACCTGCGGGAAGGTCTCGCAGAACGCCTCGATGTCGTCGATCAGGCTCGGCGGCAGGTCCTGGTGGACGCCGCCCGGCCGGAAGTAGTTGGCGTGGAGACGAGCGCCCGAGGCGCGCTCGTAGAAGATCATCAGCTTCTCGCGCTCCTCGAAGCCCCAGAGCGGGGGCGTGAGGGCGCCGACGTCCATCGCCTGCGTGGTGACGTTGAGGAGGTGCGACAGGAGCCGGCCGATCTCGCAGTAGAGCGTGCGGATCAGCTTGGCGCGGCGCGGCACCTCGATCCCGAGCATCCGCTCGATCGCGAGGCAGAAGGCGTGCTCCTGGTTCATCGGCGCGACGTAGTCGAGCCGGTCGAAATAGGGCGTCGCCTGGAGGTAGGTCTTGACCTCGATCAGCTTCTCGGTGCCGCGATGCAGGAGGCCGATATGCGGATCGACGCGCTCGACCACCTCGCCGTCGAGCTCCAGCACCAGGCGCAGCACGCCGTGCGCCGCCGGGTGCTGCGGGCCGAAGTTGATCGAGAAATTGCGGATGCTGTGCTCGCCCATGTCGGCTCAGCCTTTCGCCGGTGCCTTGTCGGCCTTCTCGTCGCCCGGGAGCACGTAGTCTGTGCCCTCCCAGGGGGACAGGAAGTCGAAGTTGCGGAATTCCTGCGTCAGTCGCACGGGCTCGTAGACCACCCGGGCCTCGTCCTGGTCGTAGCGGACCTCGACGAAGCCGGTCAGCGGGAAGTCCTTGCGGAGGGGATGGCCCTCGAAGCCGTAATCGGTGAGCAGCCGGCGCAGGTCCGGATGGCCCGAGAACAGGATGCCGTAGAGGTCGTAGGTCTCGCGCTCGAACCAGTTGGCGGCCGGGAAGACCGGGATGGCGGACGGGACCGGGGTGCGCTCGTCGGTCTGCACCTTCACGCGGATGCGCCGGTTATGGCGCATCGAGAGCAGGTGGTAGACGACGTCGAAGCGCTTGGCCCGGCCCGGATAGTCGGCGCCGCAGATGTCGATGAAGGTCGAGAAGGCGCAGGAGGGATCGTCGCGCAGGTGGGTGAGCACCCGCAGGATCTCGGAGCCCTCGACGATCAGGGTCAGCTCGCCGAAGGTGAGCGCCCGGTCGGTGATCGCGGCGCCCAGGCTCGCGGCGAGCGTGTCCGAGAGGGCCAGGAGGGCGGCGTCGCCCTGCTCGGTCTGGGTGTGGGCCCGGATGGTGATGCCGTTGCTCATGGGTCCGGCCTCAGCGCTCGATCGTGCCGGTGCGGCGGATCTTCTTCTGCAGCAGCAGCACGCCGTAGAGCAGTGCCTCGGCGGTCGGCGGGCAGCCCGGGACGTAGATGTCGACCGGGACCACCCGGTCGCAGCCGCGCACCACCGAGTAGGAGTAGTGGTAGTAGCCGCCGCCGTTGGCGCAGGAGCCCATCGAGATGACGTAGCGCGGCTCCGGCATCTGGTCGTAGACCTTGCGGAGCGCCGGGGCCATCTTGTTGGTCAGCGTGCCGGCGACGATCATCACGTCGGACTGGCGCGGCGAGCCGCGGGGCGCGAAGCCGAAGCGCTCGCAATCGTAGCGCGGCATCGACATCTGCATCATCTCGACGGCGCAGCAGGCGAGCCCGAAGGTCATCCACATCAGCGAGCCGGTGCGGGCCCAGGTGATGAGGTCGTCGGTGGTGGTGAGCAGGAAGCCGCGATCGGCGAGCTCGTCGCTGATCGTCAGGAAGGTCGGGTCGTTGGCGCCGATCGGCTTGCCGGTGGCCGGGTCGAGGATACCCTTCGGCTGCGGCGCGATCTCGGGGGCGCGGACGGTGGTGAGGGCCATGGTGGGGTCCGGTTCCTACGTCTCGGGGGCGGCTCTACGCGTTCCGGCTGCTAGTCCCACTCGAGGGCGCCCTTGCGCCACTCGTAGACGAAGCCGACGGTGAGCACGCCGAGGAAGGTCATCATCGACCAGAAGCCGAACCAGCCGAGGTCCCCGAACGTGATCGCCCACGGGAACAGGAAGGCCACTTCGAGGTCGAAGATGATGAACAGGATGGCGACGAGGTAGAAGCGCACGTCGAACTTCATGCGCGCGTCGTCGAAGGCGTTGAACCCGCACTCGTAGGCCGAGAGCTTCTCCGGGTCCGGGCTGTTATAGGCCACCAGGAACGGGGCCACGAGGAGCGCCACGGCGATGAAGAGTGACACGCCGATGAAGATCACCAGCGGCAGGTAATCCGACAGGAGGCCGTTCATCGAGCATCCCCAAGGGTTGGCGCGAGCGTTGGGCGCGGGCCCGCGCCGCGGGCCGCCGGGGCCGTCATCGGAACGGTTCCAAAGCCCGGAAGGTGCCGCGAGGCTTAAACGAGCGGGTATTGCGAAACAAGGGGCGTTCGCACCGCACAAACCGCGAACGTCTCCGCGCTACATAAGGATATGCACGCGGCGCACAACGCCGACGGGCCGCGGCCTGCCGGGGAGTATCGTCGCAGGGGGCCCTTCCCTCTCCCGGGGCGGGCCCGCACCGGTCGCCATGCCGCAGCGCGGGGCGACGGCGGGGCTCAGCCGTCCGACAGGATCAGGGCCCAGAAGCGCTTGTAGCGGCTGCCGGGCGCGTCGACCCGGGCGATGCCGACGCGCTTGACCTGCGGCATCAGCATGTTGCGGTTGTGCTCGGGCGAGACCTGCCAGCGCTTCAGCACCTCGTCGAAGGTGGCCGAGCCCGCGCTCAGGTTCTCGGCGGCGTAGCGCCCGCCGAAGCCGGCCCGCTTGAGGCGCGCGTCGAAGGTGCCGCCGACCTCGTGCGAGAGCCGTCCGGCGCGGGCGTTGGAATCGGCCTGGTACGAGGCGGCGCGGATCAGCGAGGAATCGACCGTCACCGGCCCGAGGCCGTGGCTCGCCCGGTAGCGCGAGATCGCCGCCGCCGCCGCGGCCTCGTCGAGGATGACCGGGCTCGTCGGCAGGTCGGGCGCCGGCAGGAGCGCGCTGCCGCTGCACCCGGCGAGCGCCAGGCCGACCCCCGCGAGGGCGGCGAGGACGAGCGGGCGCCGAGTCGCGCCGCGACGCGGGCTCCCGGCCGGCCGGGCGGGGGCCATCGAACGGAGCGGCTGGGGCATCGTCTCGTCAATCCTCGCGGCGGGCGGCGCGGCCCGGGCGTGTCCGGGCGGGCGGCGCCACCTGTGCGGGGATTGTGGCGATGTGCGGGCGGCCTCAGGCGGCCCGCAGCGTCGCGAGGAACCGGCGGACCTCGGCGCCGATGCTGGCCGATTGCTGCGCCACTGTATCGGCAGCCTGCAGCACCTGGCGGGCGGCGTCGCCGGTGGCCGCGGCGTCGTGGGCAAGCCCGTCGACCGCGCCGCGGACCGTGGCGGTGCCGGCGGCCGTCTCGGCGACGCCGCGCACGATCGCCTGCGTCGCCCCGACCTGGGTGTCGACGGCGGTCGCGACCCGGTCGGTGACGCCGTTGATGGCCCGGGCCCGCTCGGCGACCTCGCCCATCGCGGCGGTCGCGCGGCGGGTCGTGTCCTGGATCGCCGCGACCTGGGCGGAGATCTCCTGCGTCGCCCGGTCGGTCTGGCCGGCGAGCTGCTTGACCTCCGCCGCCACCACGGCGAAGCCGCGGCCCGCCTCCCCGGCCCGGGCCGCCTCGATCGTGGCGTTGAGCGCGAGCAGGTTCGTCTGCGAGGCGAGACCGGCGATCACCGTGACGACGTCGCCGATGCGGGCGGCGGCCTCGCCGAGGCTCTGCATCACCTCCGCCGAGCGGTCGGTCCCGGTCACCGCGTCGCGGGCCATGGCGGCGGCCTCGCGCACGTCACCCCCGACCGCGTCGATCGAGCGGCCGAGCCCCTCGGCGGCCGACGACAGGCCGCCGGCCCGGTGGGAGGCGTCGGCCGCCGAGGTCGCCGCGGTGCCGGCGCGGCTCGCCGCCTCGGCGGCGGTGCCCGACAGGGCCCGGGCGGTCGCGTCGAGGTCGCGGGCCGCCGCGTCGACCTCGGCCAGCACCTCGGCCACCGCACCCTCGAAGGTCCGGACCTCGTGGGCGACCCTCTCGGCGCGGCGGGCCTGCGCCTCGGTGGCGTCCCGCTCGGCCGCCAGGGCCTCGCGCTCCTTGAGGACGACGCGGAAGCCGTCGATGGCACGGGCGATCCGGCCGATCTCGTCGCGCCGGCCGGTCCCTGGGATCGCCGCGTCGTAGTGCCCGCCGGCCAGGGCGGCGGTGGCACCGGTCAGGCCTTCGAGCCCGCCGACGATCGAGCGCCAGCCGAGGATGCCGAAGACGCCGACGCCGAGGATGGCGGTGCCGGCGATGGCGCAGAGCCAGAGGGCGTGGCGCTAGAACGCGGCGTCGATGTCGTCGACGTAGACGCCGGTGACGACCGCGATGGTCCAGGGAGCAAATCCCTGGATGTAGCTCAGCTTCGGCACGTGCGCGTCGCCGCCCGGACGGGTGAAGGCGTAGCGAAGGGTCCCGGGCGTGCCCGAACGGGCGATCTCGGTGATCGCCTTCACCAGCAGCATCCCGGCCGCATCCTTGAGGCCGCTCATGTCCTTGCCGACCCATTCGGGCTTCGGCGGCATGACCAGCGAAGTGCCCGAGAAGTCGTAGACCGCGACGTAGTTGTCGCCGTCATACCGCATGGCGGTGACGCGGCGCTGGAACGTCGCCATCGCGGCCTCGCGGGTCACCGTGCCGGCCTTCACCTCCGCCTCGAGACCGGTCGCGGTCGCCACGACCACGTCGGTAAGGGCGCGCAACTTCGCCACCCGCCCGCCGACCAGGCTGTCGTGGTTGGCGCGCAGGGCATAGAGCACCACCGCGCCGAGACCGAGCACGGCCGCCGCCATCAGGATGGCGAACTTCCGGCTCACGCCAATGTTAGACCAAGACATCCACAGCCCCGCATTCCGTACGGGAACGCCTTAGGCCGACGATACTTGACGTTGCCTTAGCGTCAGATCGCAAAAGCGGTTTTTTCGGTGAGGGAAGTGGCGCGGGCGACGGGGCTCGAACCCGCGACCTCCGGCGTGACAGGCCGGCACTCTAACCAACTGAGCTACGCCCGCGCGGCGCGCTCGCTTCACCATGCAGCCTCGGCTGCCATTCCTGCGAGAGAAATGGCGCGGACGACGGGGCTCGAACCCGCGACCTCCGGCGTGACAGGCCGGCACTCTAACCGACTGAGCTACGTCCGCCCGGCGTCTCGCAGTGCTGCGATGGCTGCGGTGTATGGGGAGCCCCCTACCCTGTCAAGCCGCCGGCTCAAGAAAGCCGGGAGGGGTTCCCGGGGTGCCGCGCGGGGTGTCGCCGGCCCATCGCACGCAGCCCGTTCCGCATCCGCGACCGGCCTCATCAGCCCCCGTGGGCAGAGCCCCGTCCCCCGCTCAAAGGAGCTCGCCCGTGCCGCGGCTCGCATGCAGCGTCTTGCATGCCGTGTCTTGCACTCGCGGCCCGAGCCCCTTAACGATGCCGGCACCCGGGCGGTTAGCTCAGTTGGTAGAGCATCTCGTTTACACCGAGAGGGTCGGCGGTTCGAGCCCGTCACCGCCCACCAATGCCCGCGATGGCTTAGGGCCTCGGTGCCGCCATCAGCAGGGCCTTCTCGCCATCCAGTCCGCCAGAGGCCACCGGCCGCGACCGGTCCCACTGTCTCGCCGGGGCGTCGCCGTGCAACATCCTTGTCCGAGCGGATCCGCACCGAGGTTCGAACAGCGCGATGCGCCGATGCGGCGCAGCGGCGGCGACGGTTCAGCGTAGATCGTCCCACCATTCGGCGAGGCCTTGAGGGGATGCGGTGCCCGGACTGATCTCCGCCCCTCTGAGATGGCGGTAGTCGCTCGGCGACACGCCGTAGGCCGCCTTGAATGCGCGGCTGCAATCGGACTCGCTCGAGAAGCCGCAGGCCCGGGAGAGATCGGAAATCCGGCCGCACTCGTCGGGGCTCGCCAGCAGGGCACGCAGGCGCGCGAGCCGGTGGGAGCGGATCACGCGGGCGACGCCGCCGCTCGCCTCGAAGGCCCGATAGAGCACGGAGCGCGACACGCCGACGGCCCGCGCGACGTCCTCGGGCGTCGTCCCCGGATGCGCATCGATGTAGCGTCGTGCCCGGCGGCGGCAGGCCGCCGGGCTGGCCGTCCGCACCGCGTCCGACGCGGGCGGGACGTGGCCCGCAAGGGCAAGGGCGAGGACCTCCGCGGTCACACGCTCCAACCGCTGGCGATCGCCCGCGCCATGACGAGTCATGTCGTCGAGCACGGAGTGCAGGAACCCGGTCAGCAGGCGTGCCCGATCCTGTGGCAGGACCGCACCGTGCAGGCGCCCGGGCTCGGTGCCCGCACCATCGGGACCATCCGGCTCCTGCAGTCGCGTGAGCCCGATTCCGTCGTCTGCCTGATGGGAAACCGGGAAGCGGCGCTGCTACGCGCCATGCATGTTCCCCGGCGGGCTGCCGCCTGGACGGCAACGGGTGGCGACAGGACTCTCGCCTCTTACGGCGCCGCGGTCTTCGAGGGCCGCGCCGGGTCCGGTCGCATTCCTGCAGTCACGGATCGACTGATCCATGGCGCCCGGACGACAGAACCCGGGGTCTCGTCCCGTGCCCAAGGCCTCCCGGCGACGCGGCACGATCTCGGCCCCGTTCCGAAGCGCCGGCCTTCATGGGTCCCGGGCCCCGCCTTCGGCGAGGCCCGGGATGACATTGGGGATGGATACAGGTGGAGAGCGCTCGATCGCGCGTGGCCCCGCGCCTCAGCGATACGCCGCCGCGATCCCCAGAAAGTCCTCGGCCTTCAGGCTCGCGCCGCCGACGAGCGCGCCGTCGACGTTGGCGACACCCATCAGTTCGGCCGCGTTCGAGGGCTTCACCGAGCCGCCGTAGAGAATGCGCAGCGTCGCCCCCTCGGCGCCGAGCCGGCCCTCGAGCTCTTGCCGGATGAGGGCGTGGACTTGCGCCACGTCGTCGACCGTCGGGGTGAGCCCGGTGCCGATCGCCCAGACCGGCTCGTAGGCGATCACCGTGTCGGCGGCGGTGGCGCCGTCGGGCAGAGAGCCGGCGAGCTGGCCGCGCACGACCTCGAGGGTCCGGCCGGCCTCGCGCTCCTCGCGGGTCTCGCCGACGCAGATGATGGCGACGAGGCCGGCGCGGCGGGCGGCCAGCGCCTTGGCGCGGATGTCGGCATCGCTCTCGCGGTGGTAGGCCCGGCGCTCGGAATGGCCGACGATGGTGTAGCGCGCGCCGAGATCGGCCAGCATCTCGGCCGAGACGTTGCCGGTAAAGGCGCCGTTCGCCTCGGCGTGGACGTCCTGGCCGCCGACCTGGACGGCCGAGCCCTTCAGCGCCGCGGCGGTCGCGCCGACGAGGGTCGCGGGCGGGCAGACCAGCACGTCGATACGCGAGGCCAGCCCCGCATCGAGGCCGTCGCGGACCGCCTCGGCGACCGCCAGCGAAGCCTGGAGGCCGTTCATCTTCCAGTTTCCCGCCACCAGCGGACGCGGCCGTTCGGTCGTCATGTCTCTCCCCCGATCCTCGATCAAGCGTCGCCGGGTAACAGGTCCGCCGCCGGGCGGCAAACGTCCGGGGGGCGCTCTTTGCCTTGCGGCGCTTATGCGGTATCGCGGCCCGATCCGGGCGCCCCCTCGCGGTAGGCGCCCCCGTGGCTTTTGAGGATCGCGATGCTCCAGGGGTTCCGCGCCGCCAGCCAGAGCTGGCTCGGCAAGATCGTGGTGACGGTGGTGTTCGGCCTCCTGATCGCGGGCCTCGCCATCTTCGGCATCGGCGACATCTTCCGCGGCGGCGGCAGCAACGCGGTCGCGACGGTGGGCAGCACGCAGATCCCGGCCGAGGCCCTGCGCACCGCCTACCAGAACCAGCTCCAGCGCCTGTCGCGCCAGAGCCGCCGGCCGATCACGCCGGACCAGGCCAAGGCGCTCGGCCTCGACCGCCAGGTGCTGGCCCAGCTGATCACCGAGGCCTCCCTCGACCAGAAGACCAAGGACCTGGGGCTGCGCATCCCGGATTCGACGGTGGTGCGGCTGATCCAGGAGGAGCCGGCCTTCAAGGGCACGAACGGCGCCTTCGACGTCAACACCTTCCGGGACACCCTGCGCCAAGCCGGCCTGACCGAGCAGGGCTTCGTGCAGGAGCAGCGCGCGGTCGCCGCCCGTCTCCAGCTCGCCGACGCGATCACCGCCGATCTGCCGGTCTCGCTCGCCGCCCGCGAGGCGATCCACCGCTACACCTCCGAGCGCCGCGCCGCCGCGACCTTCACCCTGCCGGATTCGGCCGCCGGCGAGATCCCGGCCCCGACCGACGAGCAGGTCACGACCTTCTACACCGAGCGCAAGGGCGCGTTCCGGGCGCCCGAGTACCGCAGCGTGAACCTGCTGGTCCTCGATCCCGCGACGCTCGCCAAGCCGGACGCGGTGACGGACGCCGACGCCCGGGCCCGCTACGAGAGCGAGAAGACCCGCTTCGGCACGCCCGAGAAGCGGTCGATCCAGCAGATCGTCTTCCCCAACGACGCCGACGCGCAAGCCGCGCTCGCCCGCATCCGCGGCGGCCAGGCGACCTTCGACCAGGTCGCGACCGAGCGCGGCCTCGACGCCAAGGCCCTCGATCTCGGCACCTTCGCCAAGTCCGAGCTGTTCGACCCGGCGGTCGCCGACGCCGCCTTCGCCGCCGAGGCGAACGCCGTGAGCGAGCCGGTGAAGGGCCGCTTCGGCACGGTGCTCCTGCGGGTGACCGCGGTGCAGCCGGCGGCCCGCAAGCCGTTCGAGGACGTGGCGGGCGAGATCCGCGCCGAGGTCGCCCTCGACAAGGCCCGGGACGGGCTGGAGAAGGTCCACGACGCGATCGAGGACCAGCGCGCCGGCGCCAAGCCGCTGGCCGACATCGCCCGCGACCAGGGCCTGACCCTCGTCAGCGTGCCGGCGGTCGACGCGCAGGGCCGCGATCCCCAGGGCAAGGCGGTCGAGGCCATCCCCGACAAGGACGCGACGCTGGCAGCGATCTTCCGCAGCGACATGGGCGCCGACAACGAGGCCCTGCGCACCCGCGCCGGCGGCTACGTCTGGTACGACGTGACCAAGGTCGACCCGGCCCACGACAAGCCCCTGGCCGAGGTCCGCGACGCCGTGACGGCGCAGTGGAAGGCCGACGAGGTCGCCCGCCGCCTCGCCGCCAAGGCCCGCGAGGCGACCGAGCGCCTCGACAAGGGCGAGGCGATCGAGGAGGTCGCGAAGTCCCTCGGCCAGGAGGCCAAGACCGTGACCGACCTCGCCCGCGGCCGCGGCCGCGGCCGCGACGGCCTCTCGGCCGAGAGCGTCGCGCGCATCTTCGCGACCCCGGTCGGCAAGGCCGGCACGGCCGCCGGCGACGACACCGCCCGGGCGGTGTTCCGGGTGACGAGCGCCACGGTGCCGGCCTTCATGCCGAGCGCGGCCGGTGCCGTCGCGGTGGAGCAGCAGTACCGCACGGCGCTGGCCGACGACATCCTGGCCCAGTACATCGCCGACGTGCAGAAGCAGGCCGGCGTCTCGGTCAACGACGCCGCCTTCCGGCGCGCCATCGGCGGCGAGTACTGATCCCGTGCTGGTCGCCCCCTCCCCCGAGGCCGCCGCCGCCGCCTATGCCGAGGGCCGGCCGGTCCTCCTTCGCACCACCCTGGTGGCGGATCTCGAGACCCCGGTCGCCGCCTTCCTGAAGCTGAAGGCCGGCCGTGAGGGCGCGGCCTTCCTGCTCGAATCGGTCGAGGGCGGCGCCGTGCGCGGCCGCTACTCGATGATCGGCGTCGATCCCGACCTCGCCTGGCGCTGCGCGAACGGTCGGGCCGAGCGGGCCGTGGCGCCCGACCTCGCGGCCTTCGCGCCCGAGGACGCCGCCCCCCTCGACAGCCTGCGGGCGCTGATCGCCGAGAGCGCGATTCCGGCCGAGCCCGGCCTGCCCCCGATGGCCGCCGGCCTCTTCGGCTATCTCGGCTACGACATGGTGCGGGAGATGGAGCGGCTCGGCCCGGCCCATCCCGACCCGATCGGGGTGCCGGACGCGATCCTGGTCCGCCCGACCGTGATGGTGATCTTCGACGCGGTGCGCGACGAGATCGCGCTCGTGGCGCCGATCCGGCCGGTCGCCGGGATCTCCGCCAGGGCCGCCTACGAGCGGGCGCTCGCCCGGCTCGAAGCGGCCGCCGACGCGCTCGAGGGCCCGCTGCCGGTCGAGGCGCGCCAGAGCCCGGCCGAGATCCCGACGCCGACCCAGGTCTCGAACGTCACGCCCGACGAGTTCCACGCCATGGTGGCGCGGGCCAAGGAGTACATCGCCGCCGGCGACATCTTCCAGGTGGTGCTGTCGCAGCGCTTCGAATCGCCGTTCGGCCTGCCGGCCCTGGCGCTCTACCGGGCGCTGCGCCGCGTCAACCCGGCGCCGTTCCTGTGCTTCCTCGATTTCGGCGGCTTCCAGATCGTCTGCTCCTCGCCCGAGATCCTGGTGCGGGTGCGCGACGGCGCGGTCACCATCCGGCCGATCGCCGGCACGCGGCCCCGCGGCGCCACGCCGGAGCAGGACCGGGCGCTGGCCGACGAGCTCCTGGCCGATCCCAAGGAGCGCTCCGAGCATCTGATGCTGCTCGATCTCGGCCGCAACGACGTCGGCCGCGTCGCCGAGATCGGCAGCGTGCGGGTGACGGATTCGTTCTTCCTCGAATTCTACAGCCAGGTCATGCACATCGTGTCGAACGTCGAGGGCCGCCTCGATCCCCGGCACGACGCCCTCTCGGCGCTCGCCGCGGGATTTCCCGCCGGCACGGTCTCGGGCGCCCCGAAGGTGCGGGCGATGCAGATCATCGACGAACTGGAGCGCGAGAAGCGCGGGCCCTACGGCGGCTGCATCGGCTATTTCGGCGCCGACGGCCAGATGGATACCTGCATCGTGCTGCGCACCGCCATCGTCAAGGACGGCCGGATGCACGTCCAGGCCGGGGCCGGCATCGTGCACGATTCGGATCCTGCCTCCGAGCAGCAGGAATGCATCAACAAGGCCAAGGCGCAGTTCCGGGCCGCGGAGGAGGCGGTGCGCT
The DNA here is from genome assembly GCF_900110515.1 of Methylobacterium sp. ap11. NCBI lineage: Bacteria > Pseudomonadati > Pseudomonadota > Alphaproteobacteria > Hyphomicrobiales > Methylobacteriaceae > Methylobacterium > Methylobacterium sp. ap11. The sequence goes on from NZ_FOEB01000009.1 coordinate 193,683, forward strand.
TCGCCGCACAGTCGCGGCGGGAGCAGTAGCGGACGGACCGCGCCCCGCCCTCCTCCGTCTCGATTCTTCGGCTCGGATCCCGGGCTCCGCCGCGCCGGCCCGGGATCGCATGAGTCGGTGGCGAGGCCGACGCGGGCGAAGCGCCCCGCCCTACTCCGCCGCCGCCGGCCGCTGCGCCCCTTCGTGCCCCGGCGGCTCGTCCACCGCGCCGACGAAGCGCCCGAACAGCCGGCCCATCAGGCGCGAGAGATCGTCCATCAGCAGGAAGATCGCCGGCACGAACAGCAGCGAGAGCAGGGTCGAGACGATCAGGCCCGAGATCACGGCGATCGCCATCGGCGAGCGGAACTCGCCGCCGATGCCGAAGGCCATCGCGCTCGGCACCATGCCGGCCGCCATGGCGATGGTCGTCATCACGATCGGGCGGGCGCGCTTGGCGCCGGCCTGGGTGATGGCGGTGACGCGGTCGACCCCGCGGCTCATCTCCTCGACGGCGAAATCGACCAGCATGATGGCGTTCTTCGTCACCACGCCCATCAGCATCAGGATGCCGATGACCACCGGCATCGAGATCGGCCGGTTGAAGACCAGGAGGCCGAGGATCGCGCCGCCGATCGAGAGCGGCAGCGAGAACAGGATGGTCAGCGGCTGGAAGAACGAGGCGAAGAGCAGGATCAGCACGCCCAGCACCATCATCAGGCCGGCGCCCATCGCCAGGGCGAAGCCCTCGAACACCTCGCCCATCACCTCGGCGTCGCCGGTCTGGCGCAAGCTGATGCCGGGCGGCAGGTTCCGGGCGGTCGGGGTGTTCATCGCGAGTTTGATCTGCTCGCCGAGCGCGTCCGAGCCCTGCATGTTGGCCTCGAGCGCCACGCGCACCGCGCGGTCGTAGCGGTCGATCGCGGTGGGCCCGCGGCCGAGGCTGATGTCGGCCACCGCCGCGAGCGGCACCGAGGCACCGTTCTTCGCCGGCACCTTCAGGCTCTCCAGCGCCGAGAGGTCGCCGCGCAGGGCCATCGGCAGCTGGACCCGGATCGGGATCTGCCGGTCGGTGGCGTTGAACTTGGCGAGGTTCTGGCCGATGTCGCCGATCGTCCCGACGCGGACCGTCTCGGCGATGGTGTCGGTCGAGACGCCGAGATCGGCGGCGACGCCGGGTTTCGGCCGGATGCGGACCTCGGTCCGGTCGAGGGGTGCGGTCGACATCACGTTGACGAGGTTGGGCAGCATCGCGACCTCGCGCTGCATCTTCTCCGCCACCTCGGTCACCTGGGCGGTGTCGCCGCCCGCGACGATGAGGGTGAAGTCGCGCTGGCCGCCCTCGCGCAGGGACCAGTAGCGCACGTCCGCCTCGTCGCGCATCAGGTCCATGATCGCCGCCTCGACGTCGGCCTGCTTGCGGGCGCGGGCGTTCTTCGGCGTCAGGTTGATGGTGAAGGTGGCGAGCCGCACCTCCTTCTTGCCCGGCAGCTGGCGGCCGCCGTCGACGAACACCGAGCGGACCTCCGGAAGGGTGCGGATGCGCTGCGCGATCCGGTCGGTCACCGCGATCGTGTCGTCGAGGCGCGCGCCCGGCGGCAACTCGACCACCATCAGGGTGCGGGCGGCGTCCTCCTTGGGCAGGAAGCCCGCCGGCAGCAGGCTGGTGGACATGATCGAGGCGGCGAACAGCGCGAGACCGACGACCAGCGTCACGTATTTGTGCCGCACCGACCACAGGACGAGGCGGTTGTAGACCCGCATCACCGGGCCCTCGCGCTCCTCGTGGTGGCCGTGGTCGCGCAGGAAGTAGGCCGCCATCATCGGCGTGATGAGGCGCGCCACCAAGAGCGACATGAAGACGGCCGCCGCGATGGTGAGGCCGAACTGCTTGAAGTACTGCCCGGCGATGCCGCCCATGAACGAGACCGGGGCGAAGATCGCGATCAGCGTCGCCGTGATGGCGATGACGGCAAGGCCGATCTCGTCGGCGCCCTCGATCGCGGCGCGGTAGGGCGACTTGCCCATCCGCATGTGGCGGACGATGTTCTCGATCTCGACGATCGCGTCGTCGACCAGGATGCCGGTGACGAGGGTGATGGCAAGGAGGCTCACCGCGTTGAGCGAGAAGCCCATCGCGCTCATCGCCCAGAAGGTCGGGAAGACCGAGAGCGGCAGGGCGACGGCGGCGATCAGCGTCGCGCGCCAGTCGCGCAGGAACAGGAAGACCACCAGCACCGCCAGCGCCGCGCCTTCCATGAGGCTGTGCATGGCGGATTCGTAGTTGCCGATGGTGTTGGTGACCGAGGAATCGATCCGGTCGAAGCGCACGCCCGGATAGGTCTGGCCCAGCTCCTCGATCTTCTTCGACACCACCTCGCCCACCGAGGCGTCGGAGGCGCCGCTCGCCCGCGAGATCGCGAAGGCGACGACCGGCTGGCCGTTGAGGCGCGCGAAGGTGCGGGGCTCCTCGGCCCCGTCGCTCAAGGTGGCGAGGTCGTCGAGGCGCACCTTGCGGCCGCCGGGCAGCACGATCGAGGTCGCCGCCAGGGTGTCGAGGCTGGCCGACGCCGCGAGGGTGCGGATCGACTGCTCCTGGCCGCCGACCTCGGCCCGGCCGCCCGCCATGTCGGCGGAGGTGAGCCGCAACTGCCGATTGACGTCGGCGGCGGTGATGCCGAGCGCCAGCAGCCGGTCGGGCTTGAGGGTGACGCGGACCTCGCGGGCGACGCCTCCTAAGCGCTCGACGCCGCCGACGCCGCGCAGGCCCTGGATCTGGCGCGCCACCACGTCGTCCACGAACCACGACAGGTCCTCGGGCGTCATCGCGGGCGCCGAGGCGCCGTAGACCATGATCGGCAGGCCGGCGATCTCGACCCGGGCGATGATCGGCTCGTCGATCGTCCGCGGCAGGTTCATCCGGACCTTGGCGATCGCGTCCTTCACGTCGTTGACGGCGCGATCGGTGTTCACCTCGAGGCGGAACTCGATCGTCGTGGTCGAGGTGCCCTCGGTGATCGACGAGATGATGTGCTTGACGCCCTTCACCCCCGCCACCGCGTCCTCGACCCACTTGGTGACCTGGGTCTGCAACTCGCTCGGCGCGGCGCCGGCCTGGGTCACCGTCACCGAGACGATCGGGATGTCGATGTTGGGGAAGCGGGTGATCGGCAGGCTGCGGAAGCTCACGAGGCCGAGCAGCCCAAGCACCAGGAAGAGCACGATCGAGGGGATCGGCTTGCGGATCGCCCAGGCGGAGACGTTCAGGCGCATCGAGCGGACCCGGTCAGGAGAGGAAGGCGGAAGAGGCGGGCGTCGGGGACGCCGGAGAACCTGGGCAGAGGGCGTCAGGGACGCCGGAGAATCGAGGAAAAGGGCGTCAGGGACGCCCTGCCTCGGCGGTCGCCGGCATCGCGGGGTAGATCGGCCGCACCCGGTCGCCGTCGCGCAGGAAGCTGCCGGCCCGGGCCACCACGGCGTCCCCGGCCTTGACCCCGTCGCGGGCCTCGATGAAGCCGCCGGCCGACAGGCCGGTGCGGATGGAGCGCAGCTCGACCCGCTCGCCCGAGACCACCAGGACGGTCGGGCCCGACGGGCCGTAGACCACCGAGGCGAGGGGCACGGCGACGCCGGTGCGGCGCGCCGCCTCGACGGCACCGCGGGCGAACGCACCGATGCGCAGGCGCGGATCGGCGTCGAGCTTGATGCGGACCTTGCCGAGCCGCGTCGCCCGGTCGATCTCCGGATAGACCACCCGGACGCGCCCCGAGACCGAGACCGGCCCGTCGGGCGTGTCGAGGTCGAGGCTGGCGGGGGCGCCGGCGCGCAGGCGGGCCAGCCCGGTCTCCGGCACCTCGCCCTCGAGCTCGATCTCGCCGCGGGCGATCAGCCGGAAGAGCGGCTCGCCGGAGGCGCTCGCCGTGGCGCCGACCCGGGCGGTACGGCGGCTGACGATGCCGCCCTCCGGCGCGCGGATCTCGGTGCGGGCGAGCTTCAGGTCGAGCTCGGTGCGCTGGGCCCGCGCCTGGGCGAGGTCGGCCTGGGCGATGGCAAGCCCGTTGCGGGCGGCCGAGAGCCGGCCATCCGCGCCCTTGGCGGCGGATTCGCGCTGCTCCAGCACCGCCGCGGTCCCGTTGCCGGTCTTCATCAGCGACTGGGCGCGCTCCAGCGACAGGGCGGCCTCGGTCTGGGCGGCCTCCGCCTGCACGATGGTGCTCCGCGCCTGCGCCACCGCACCCTCGGCCCGGGCGATGGCGGCGGCGTTCTGGGCGAGCTGGGTGTCGATCATCTCGCGCGAGAGCCGCGCCAGCACCGCGCCCTTGGCGACCCGGTCGCCCTCCTCCACCAGCAATTCGGTGATGCGGCAGCCCTCGATCTCCGGCGAGACCAGGATCTCGTCGCGGGGCACCAGCGACCCGGTGACGACGGCACGCTCGACGATCTCGCGCTCGGCCGCAACCGCGACGGTGACCGCGGGGGCGGGCGCCGCCGCGACGACGGGAGCCGACGGCGCGGTCTCGGCCAGGGCCGGGACGGCGGCACAGGTCGCAGCGAGGGCCGCCGCGAGGGTGAGGGCCGGGATGCCGGCGCGGCGACGGGGGCGGGTCATCGGTCGGATTCCGGGGTGGTCGTCGGGTCGAAGCGGCCGTCGAGCGCCGCGCCGACCAGGGTCAGCATGGCGTCGATGACGGGGCCGGTGGCGAAGTCGGGCGAGAGGGCGCGGCGCACCATGATGCCGTCGGCCATCACCATGGCGAGGCGGGCGAGCGCCTCCGGGTCGGCGCCGGCCTTCGGCGGATCGGCGCGGTCCTGCGCCAGCCGGTAGAGCGACGTGAGCCGTCCCGCGATCTCGCGCTCGAAGTCCCGGCAGATCGCCGCCATGGCGGGGTTGCGGGTCGCCTCGGCCCACATCTCCAGGCACAGGACCGCCTTCTCGGCCGGCGCCTCGGCGAGGTGGCGGCGGGCGAGGCCGGTGAAGGCCTGCATCAGGTCGGGGGCCGCCTCGATGCCGGAAAAGTCCTCCGCCACGGCGGCCCGGTCGCGCTCGGCGAGGCCGGCGACGATCGCGTCCTTCGACGGGAAGTAGCGGTAGAGGTTGCCGGGGCTCATCCCGGCCTCCGCCGCCACGTCGTGCATCGTGGCACGGTGGAAGCCGTGGCGGACAAAGCAGGCCTCCGCCGCATCGAGGATGCGGGTGCGGCGCTCCTCGGCCGAATCGAGGCGGGCGGGACTCTGGGAGGGCGGCACGCGGGGTCGTTTCCGAGAATGAACGTTCATTCTCTACACCCAGGGCATGACAGCGCGCAATGACCGATCGGCTGCAACTTCTCGTGCCCGCTCCGCGTTGAGGCCACGAATGTCAATGATCACGGGAAGGAACAGCGCGATGGCCATCTTCCAGGTTCGGCAGGCCGCGACCGGTGCGATCCTTTGGACCGGCGGTGCCGCGGACGAGCAGCAGGCCCTCGACGCCATGGCGCGCGAGGCCGGGTACACCGATTTCGCGGCCATCCCGGAAGCCCTGCGGGGCACCAAGGTGGACCGGCTCAACCTCGGCTGAGCCGGCCCCCGGACCCTCGAGACCACCGAAGAGAAGCCGGGATTCGTCCCGGCTTTTTTGTGTTAAGCCAATCTTACCGGTTTTGGTTAACGGCCGGTTACCGGGCGGGTCGTGTCCACCCGCGATCGTTCCGGTGCCACCGCGGCCGCAGGCTCTGCCTAGCGCTGCCGCGCCGCCAGGATCGCCGCCCGGTTCTCCTCGGCCCAGCGAATCAGACCCCGCATCGGCTCCAGGAACGAGCGCCCCAGCGGGGTCAGCCGGTACTCGACCCGCGGCGGCACCTCGGCATAGACCTCGCGCGCCACGAAACCGTCTTGCTCCAGCCGGCGCAAGGTCTTCGACAGCATCTGCTTCGAGACGTCGCCGATTTCGCGCTCGATCCGGCTGAAGCGCCTCACCCCCGGCGCCAACGTCGCCAGCACCAGCAGGCTCCACTGGTCGCCGATCCGATCGAGCACGTCGCGGATCGGGCAGGCCTGATCCAGGGTTTCGCCTGGCTTCAACTGGTCGAGCATGGATCACTCCCGATGGTCACCATGCGATGACCTGGTCGCGCGGCGATGACGTCTTGCGCAGGTGGGAGGACGCGCCTAGCTCTGTCAACGGTCTCGAACAGTGACCAGATCGCGAAACAGAACCGAGAGAACAGCATGACCAGGGTTGCCGTCATCGGCGCGACCGGGAACGTCGGCACGCGCCTCGTCGCCGAGCTGGCGTCACGGGGCCACGCCGTCACCGCGATCAGCCGCCATCCGGGCGCGGCCTCGCCGCAGGTCGTGCCGGCCTCCGGGGACGTGCGCGATCCGGCGGTCCTGAGCCGGCTGCTGTCCGGGCACGACGCCGTGGTGAGCGCGCTGCGCTTCGCCGACACCGATCCGGCGGCGTTGATCGAAATCGTGCGGGACTCGGGCGTGAGGCGCTACCTCGTGGTCGGCGGCGCCGGCTCGCTCGAGGTGGCGCCGGGGCGGCGGCTCGTCGACCAGCCCGACTTTCCGGCCGCCTACAAGGCGGAGGCCCTGAAGGGCGCGGCCTTCCTCGACGCGCTGCGCCAGGTAGACGACCTCGACTGGACCTTCCTGTCGCCCTCGGCGCTGATCGAGCCGGGCGAGCGCACCGGCCGGTTCCGCCTCGGCGGGGACGCGCTCCTCGTCGGCGAGGGCGGCAGCCGCATCTCCTACGAGGACTACGCCGTCGCCCTCGTCGACGAGATCGAGCGCCCGGCCCATCTCCGGCGGCGCTTCACCGTCGGGTACTGATCTACAGGCCGATCAGCTCGGCGATCAGGTCGGCGCCGGCGGCGGGCGAGCGCTCGCCCGCCGCCACCATCCGCTCGGCCTCCGCCGTGGTCTTGCGCACCTCGGCGCTGCCGGTGAGGCGCTGGTGCAGCCGTTCGTGGACGAGCGCCCACATCCACTTCACGTCCTGCTCCCGGCGCTTGGCCGCGATCTCGCCCGTGGCGGTGAGCTTGCGGCGGTGGTCGAGCACCGCGTCCCACAGGGCGTCGAGGCCCTGGCCGGACAGTCCCGAGATCGTCGCCACCGGCGGCGACCAGGTGGCGCTCGCCGGGGTCAGGATGTGCAGCGCGGCGCGGTACTCGGCCGCCGCCGCCATGGCGCGCCGCATCCCCTCCTCGCCGTCGGCCTTGTTGACGGCGATCATGTCGGCGAGCTCGAGGATGCCCTTCTTGATGCCCTGCAATTCGTCGCCGGCGCCGGGCAGCATCAGCACGAGGAAGAAATCGGTGAGGTCGGCGACCGCGGTCTCGGACTGGCCGACGCCCACGGTCTCCACCAGCACCACGTCGAAGCCGGCGGCCTCGCACAGCAGCATCGTCTCGCGGGTCTTGGCGGCGACGCCCCCGAGGGTGCCCGACGAGGGCGAGGGCCGGATGAAGGCATTCGGATCGACCGCGAGCCGGGCCATCCGGGTCTTGTCGCCGAGGATCGACCCGCCGGTGCGCGACGAGCTCGGATCGACGGCCAGCACCGCGACCTTGTGGCCCCGGGCCGTCAGGGCGGCGCCGAGCGCGTCGATGGTCGTGGACTTGCCCACGCCGGGCACGCCGGTGATGCCGACCCGCACCGCCTTGCCGGCATGCGGCAGGGCGGCGTCGAGGAGCTCGCGGGCGGCGGCGCGGTGGTCGGCCCGCTTCGATTCGACCAGCGTGATGGCGCGTGCGAGGGCGGCGCGGTTGCCGGACAGGAGCTGGGCGAGATCGGGGGCCGGGACGGTCATGGCGACCTTTCTGCCGGCTCGCCGGGCCCCCGTCGAGGGCCCGGGCTGTGGACGAAAGGCCGGGGAAGCGTAACCTTCGGGCAACAGGCGGGGCCTCGCCCGGTCCCTTCGCCGCCGCATTCCCCGGCGCGACGCGCCACGGCCACGATCATGCCGCATCCCCGGCCCCAAAGCCGGGGCGAGTGCCGCATCCCGAGTAGGACGCCATGACCACGAACGCCGCGCCGACGCGCCGGGGCCTTGCCCGCCTCGGCCTCTCCGCCCTCGCCAGCCTGTCGCTGGGCGGCTGCCTCGGCGACGGGCTCCTCGGCGAGTCGGCGGGCCCCGAGAAGCAATCCGCCCTCGACGTGAGCCCGGTGCTCCTCGTCGCCACGACCCGCCGCCCCGCCGATCCGGCCGGGCGCCCGCCCTATTTCACCGACCAGCGCGGCCGCGGCCTGTCCTTCGCGACCGTGCGGCTCGCGGTGCCGGACCGCTCGCTGATCGGCAAGGTCTCGGCGGTGGTCACCGGCGACTGGCGCATCGCCGCCGCCCCCCGGGTGGTCACCGGGCCGGAGGCCGCCACCGCCTTCGCGGAGGCCGCGCTCGGGCGCGACGTGCTCATCTACGTCCACGGCTACCGCGAATCGTTCGAGACCGCGGCGGTGAGCGCCGCGCAGCTCTCCGACGGCATCCGCTTTCGCGGCGTGTCGGGCCTGTTCAGCTGGCCCTCGGCCGGCAAGACCTTCGATTACGGCTACGACCGCGAGAGCGCGCTGTGGTCGCGCGACGCCTTCGAGGATCTGCTGCGGGCGCTCGCCACCTCGCAGGGCGGGCGGATCCACATCGTCGCCCACTCGATGGGCACGCTCCTCACCCTCGAGACCCTGCGCATGCTGCGGGCCGATGCCGGCGAGGCCGCCCTCGACCGGATCGGCGCCATCGTGCTCGCCGCCCCCGACATCGACATCGACCTGTTCACCAACGGCATCGAGCGCCTCGGCACCGCGGCGCAGAAGATCACGGTGATCTCGTCCACCAACGACCGGGCGCTCGAACTCTCCAGCACCATCGCGGGCGGCGTGACGCGGGCGGGCGCGGCCGACCGCAGCCGCCTCGAGGCGCTCGGCGTGCGCGTCGCCGATGCGTCCGACTACGGCAGCGGCCTCATCAACCACGACCTCTTCCTGTCGAACGTCGAGGTCCAGCAGGTGATCAAGCGCGCGGTGGCGCGGGCGGACGGGCGGTAAGCAGATTTCGCCGAAGCGGTTATCGGTTCGGCGCCGAACATCTGCGACAAAACAACAACCTAAGCGGGCGACGCGTTGGCCTACCCACGGTACACGACAGCGATGTCGATCCGCGATGATTACCTCTCCCACCCGCGACCTCATCCTGAGGCGTTAGTCGATCTTCGATCGCCCGCACCTCAGGATGAGGTTGTGTATGGGAAAGCCTTGACGCAGAAAGGCTTCACGCCTCTGTCGTGTACCGTGCAGCCTTCCAACGCAAGTCTGCTCGGGCGCGGGTCACTCCCCCAGCCGTACCGCCACCTCGTTGCGGCGCAGGAACGGGATCGCGAAAGGCGGGTCGTAGCCCATGAAGAACGGGGCCGCAGCCGTCGCCTTGCCGGCGCTCGCCAGCACCGCGGTCAAGATGCGCTCCTGCTCGACCCTCGCCTCCGGGGTGATGCGGCCGGAGAAGCGAAGCGCCGCGATCCGCTCCGGCGGCACCCGCACCAGCCGCACCCCGGCCTCGGTCGGCTGCGGCGGGCCAGCATCCGCCACGGCATGGGGCAGGAAGAACCGCATCGTGCCGCCGGTCCCCTGCTCGACCGGCACCGTCATGGCGATGCGCCGGCCGCCGGTCTCGACGGGCGCGGTCATGGCGATGCGGTCGCCCGCCCGGTTGGCCCCGGTGATGTAGCGGAAAAGCCGCCCGAACGCCTCGCCGTCGCCTTGCCCGCCACCTTGCCCGCGTGCATCGGTCTCGACCGCGACGCGGGCCTCGTAGGCGCGGATCTCGACCCCGCGATCGAGACGCTCAACCACCGCGTAGCGGGGCTGGTCGTAGAAGGTCCGGATCCCGACGACGCCGAGGACCGATTCGATCAGGGTGACGGCGTAGTAGGCGAGCCTGTCCATGGCGTCACAGCGGCAGGGCGTGGCTGATCAGGACGACGGGGCGGCCGACATGGGCGTTGTCGGCGATCTCCGCGACGATGAATCGGGCCACGTCGGCCCGGGCGATCAACCCGTTCTTCCACGAGGACGGCCGGTCGAGCACGCGGTAGCGCCCGGTTGCGGCGCCGCCGGTCAGCACGCCGGGCCGCACCAGGGTCCAGTCGAGCCCGCTCTGGCGGATGCGGACCTCCTGGGCGTCCTTGTCGTCGTAGGCGCGCCCGAAGACGAGACGGAACGGCAGCCGCTGCAGCGGGCCGATCGCCGCGCGGCTGTCGCCGGTGCCGAACCCCGTCACCGCGACGAGCCGGCGCACGCCCGCCTTCTCCATCGCCGGCACGAGCACGTTCGTAGCGTCGGAGAACAGGCGCACCGGGCCGAGCAGGTCGCGGGCCGGCACCCCGAGGGCCTGCACCACGGCGTCGACGCCCTGGAGCGCCCCCGTCACGTCGGCGGAGGACAGGGCGTCGCCGGGAAAGCGTTCGAGGTTGGGGTCGGAAAGGTCGATCCCGCCTGCCGAACGGGCGAAGGCCCGCACCCGGTGCCCCGCCGCGAGCGCCGCCTTGACCGTCTCGAGGCCGATGCCCTGGCTTGCGCCGATGACGAGGAGATGCGGCATGAAGGAATCCCGGATCGGTGGGGTGGCGAACGCTCCCTATGAAGCGCCGGGAGGCCGGCCGGTTTCCCCGCTCGGCGCAGATCCGGCCCGTCCGCGACACCGCGCCACGACGCGGTATCCTGGAGCCCAGGCGCAACCCGTCGCGGGCCTCGCGGGTTCACGCTCGATCCGTGAGGGCTCGTCCATGCCGCTTCCCGCCCCGCTCGACCGCGCCGAGGCCGTCGTCTTCGACGCCTACGGCACGCTTCTCGACGTCCACTCCGCCGTGCAGCGCCACGCCGCCGCGATCGGCCCGCGATCGCAGGCCCTGTCGGAGACCTGGCGGCAGAAGCAACTCGAATATTCGTGGGTGCTGTCGCTGTGCGGGCGCTACGCGCCGTTCTGGACCCTGACCGAGCGGGCCCTCGACTTCGCCCTCGCGCGGCATCCCGACGTCGATGCCGGCGTGCGGGACGCTCTCCTGGAGGCCTACCGGTCGCTCGACGCCTACGAGGAGGTGCCCGACACCCTCGACGCCCTGCGCCGGGCGGGGCTGAAGACCGCGATCCTGTCCAACGGCGACCCCGCGATGCTGGACGCGGCCGTGGCGGCGGCGGGGCTGGCGGGGCGGCTCGACGCGATCCTGTCGGTCGATCCGGCGGGCACCTTCAAGACCGCGCCGCGGGCCTACGACCTGGCGCCGCTTGCGCTCGCGGTCGGGCGCGAGCGGATCGTGTTCCTGTCCTCGAACCGCTGGGACATCGCCGGGGCGGCGGCCTACGGCTTCGCCCCGGTCTGGGTCAACCGGACCGGCCAGCCCGACGAATACCCGGACCTCGCGCCGGTCCGGGTGATCCGCTCCCTCGACGGGCTGCTGGCCTGAGGCCGGCTTGCAACCGGGCGCGGGCTTGCAAGCCGGCGCGGGCTACTCGCCCGCCATCGGGCGCACCGAGCCCGGCAGCGCAGCGGCCGCGCCCTCGCGGCGGCGGTAGATCAGCAGGGTGGCGATCAACCCGCAGGCGCCCGCGAAGGCCATCCACAGGCCCGGCGCCGCCTTGTTGTCGAGCGCCTGGATCAGCCAGGTCGAGACGACCGGGGTGAAGCCGCCGAAGATCGCGGTGGCGAGCGAGTAGGCGAGCGAGAAGCCGGTGGTGCGGACGTTGGCCGGCACGATCTCGGTCAGCGCCACCACCATCGCGCCGTTGTAGCTTCCGTAAAGGAAGGACAGCCACAACAGGGTGATCAGCATGTTGGTGAACGAGATGTTGGAGGTGAGCCAGGCCAAAGCCGGGTAGGCGGTGAGCAGAGTCAGGCCCGAGAACACCAGCAGGATCGGCTTGCGGCCGATCTTGTCGGACAGCGCGCCCATCGCCGGCAGCCAGAACAGGTTCGACAGGGCGGTGAGGAAGGTCACGATCAGGCTGTCGGTCTCGGACAGCTTCAGCACGCTCTTGCCGAAGGTCGGGGTGTAGACCGTGATGGTGTAGAACGACACCGTGGTCATCACCACGAGCAGCATGCCGAGCAGCACGATCTTCCAGTTCTGGCCGAGCGACGTGAACACCTCGGGCAGCGACGGGCGGTGCTTGCGGTGCAGGAACTCCTGGGTCTCCTCCAGCGAGCGCCGGATGTAGAACAGGAACGGCACGATCATGCAGCCGATGAAGAACGGGATGCGCCAGCCCCAGTCCGACATCTGGGCCGGCATCAGGGCGCGGCTCAGGGCAAAGCCGATCAGCGCCGCCACCATCACGGCGACCTGCTGGCTGCCCGACTGCCAGGAGACGTAGAAGCCCTTGCGGCCGGGCGTCGCCATCTCGGCGAGGTAGACCGACACGCCGCCGAGCTCGACGCCGGCGGAGAAGCCCTGGAGCAGGCGGCCGATCAGCACCAGGAGCGGCGCCGCGAGACCGATGGTCTGGTAGGACGGCACGAAGGCGATCAGCACCGTGCCGGCGGCCATGATGCCGAGCGTCACGATGAGGCCCTGGCGCCGGCCGATCCGGTCGACATAGGCGCCGAGGAAGATCGCGCCGAGCGGCCGCATCAGGAAGCCGGCCCCGAAGGCCATGAAGGTGAACATCAGCGAGGCGAACTCGTTCTCGGCCGGGAAGAAGGCCTTCGAGATGTGGCTCGCGTAGATGCCGAACAGAAAGAAGTCGAACATCTCCAGGAAGTTGCCGCTCGTGACGCGCAACACCGTGGCGACCTTCGATCCCTGCGGACCGTGGACCGGACCTGCCATGACGATTCCTCCCGATGTCGGGCTTGCCTTCTTCGCCCTCTCTACCGCCAACCGTCGCACGTTTGACAGAGAAATCTAATCCGGGGGAATCGGTGGCGAGGGCGCCGTCGACGCCTTAATCGACGGACGAGGTGCCGCGACGGGCGCCGCCGGGAGGTTCCATGAGCGAGACGACACCGCATCACCGCGCCGGGCGGACCCGGCGACGCGCCCTCCCCCGGCTCGCCGCCCTTCTGGCGGCGGGGCTCGCGCTCGCCGGCCCGGCGAAGGCCGCCGAGGTCCGGGTGATGATCTCCGGCGGCTTCACCGCCGCCTACCAGGCCCTGGTTCCGGGTTTCGAGACGAAGACCGGCGACACGGTCGCGACCGCCTACGGCCCCTCGATGGGGACGGCGCCGGAAGCGATCCCCGTGCGGCTCGCCCGCGGCGAGCCGGCCGACGTCGTGATCATGGTCGGCTACGCCCTCGACGCCCTCGACAAGGAGGGCCGGATCGAGCCGGGCAGCAAGGTCGCGCTCGCCGATTCGCGCATCGCGCTGGCGGTGAAGGCCGGCGCCAAGGTGCCCGACATCGCCACCCTGGACGCCTTCAAGAAAGCGCTGCTCGGCGCCGCCTCGATCGCCTACTCGGACAGCGCCAGCGGCGTCTACATCGAGAAGGAGATGTACAGGAAGCTGGGTCTCGAGACGGAGTTGGCGCCCAAGAGCCGGATGATCGTCGCCGAGCGCGTCGGCAACGTCGTCGCCCGCGGCGACGCGGAGTTCGGCTTCCAGCAGGTCGCCGAGCTGAAGCCCGTCCCGGGCATCACCATCGTCGGGCCGGTTCCGCCCGAGGTGCAGAAGGTGACGGTGTTCGCGGCCGGGATCCCGAAGGGCGCGCAGCACCCGGCGGCGGCCCGGGCCCTGATCGCCTGGCTGTCCGCCCCGGACCATGCCGCTACGGTGGCCGGAACCGGCCTCGACCCGATCTCGGCCCGCTAACCCCCGATTCACGACAAGGGAGAATCCGAGGGATCGGATTCACCACCTCTTCACGCCGTCCGGCGCCTCATGGGCTCCACACAACAGGTCTCGCGCCGCCCGGAGACGGGCCGGCCCAAGCGGGCGGGGACGGCATCATGCGACAGGGTCGGACGCCCGGTGCAGCGGCGCGCGAACACGCGCCGCTGCTCCGGCAGGAGAAGAATGCGCATCAGCGCTACCTCGCGGCCCCGGGCTACCACCCGGGCGCCCTCATGATCGCGGCCGTCGGTCCGGCGCTCGGGGCGGCGATCGTGGCGGTGATCGCGCTCGGGCTGCGGGTCAGCCTGTAGAGCGCAGCGAGGCCGGCGCGGAGAACGCGCCGGGGTTGGCAGCCGGCGGCGCATGATGGATGATCGGGTCGATCCCGCGAGCAGGCCGGGCTGACCGGGAAGCGGCCGCAAGTCTTCGATGCCCACATCGATTGGCCGGTGACGGACTTCCGCGAAAAGGCATCCTTCGTGATCCGCGACACCGACCGCCCCGATCAGGCGCATGGCTATTCCTACAACAGGGGCGGCATCAGCAACCAGAAGATCGCCCTCCTCGGCCTGTTCCTGAAGGCTATGGCGAGCGAGAATCGCTGCGTCGTCCTGCCCGACATCGTGATCTTCGACCAGATCACGTTCGTCCATAAACGCGTTCCGATCGCGACGGCATTCGACGTGGCGCGCCTGCGGGACTTCGCGGAATCCATCGGCGTCACCATCCTCGATCGCGACCCCGCCGGGGACGAGGGCGGCTGGGAGTATTTCCATCACGGCGATAGCCACATCGCCGGCACGGCCGCGGCCGGGGAGCTCGACCGCGACGGCGTCGCCGCCCGGTTCCTGCGCGCCCTGGTCCCGTCGGCGCGCACCGCGCCCGACGTGGCGAGGCTGCGCGACATCGTGCTCGACGAGCGGGGCATCACCCACGTGGTCCAGATGCGCATCGAGCGCGACTGGGAGTTCCACGTCCGGACCCGGGTCGATCCGGAGGTCGGCTTCAACGAGGACAACCTGCACACGGCCGAGAGCATCGCCCGCAAGTTCCGCGCGACGCATCCCGACGGCGCCGCGAAGATCTACGTCGTCTGCGACGAGGCGGCGCTCGTCGACGGGAAGGACCGGATCCGGCACTCCCTGCGCGAGCATTTCGACATCGAGGCGTTCTGGAAGTCCGACCTGCTGCCGCGCTTCCAGTCGGACGACGCGAACCTCCTCGAGCTCTCGCTGGCGGATTTCGAGATCGCGCTCGCGGCAAGAGCCTTCGTGGGGACGTCGCGGTCGACCTTCTCGGGGATGGCCGCGCTGGAGCGCTTCGCCCAGACCGGGAGCGTGGAGAACCACAGCCTCTACAACGCGCTCGGTCCGACGCTGGCGGTCCGGCGCGACCGGGGCGCCTTCCGGTCGGCGCGCCTGGCGACGGCCGGGACGGTCGCCGATCCGTCCTGCGGCTACGAGCTGGGGCTGATCCTGGAGGCGGCCGGCCGGTTGCGGCCGGCGCACGACCGCTACCTGGCGCGGGGCGCCTTCGGCGGGCCCGACCGGGAGGAGGTCTATCTCGCGCTCTACCGCGCGGCGTGCCTGAAGGCCGCGCTCGGCGACGAGCCGCAGGCGGTGCTCGACGCGTTCGCGCGGGCGGCCGGCATCTGTGCGTCGCGGGCGGAGGCGCTGCACGCCGCCGCCCGGCACGCCCGCACGCAGGGCCGCCACGAGGAGGCCTACGGGTTCGCGGCGCGCGGCCTCGGCATCGGCCCGCCCGCCGAGGGCCGGGCCGTCGAGGCCTGGATCCACGATTGGGCGCTGCTCGACGAGTACGCCGTCGCCGCCTCCTGGACGGGGCGTCCGGCCGACACCCTCCGGGCCTGCCTGCAGCTCCTGACGGAGGGCAAGCTGCCGGCCGAGCACCGCGAGCGCATCGTCGCCAACGCGAAGTTCGCCATCGACCGCATCGCCGGGCTGTAGGCGTCTCGCCGCCCGATCCGGGCTGAAGGGCGACCTGGGGCGCGGGCCCCGCGCCAAACGGCCGGATTGCGGAACCGGGCGCCCCGCCACAAGGTCATCCGACCATGCGGCGCCACCTTCCCCTCGTCCTCGCGGCCATCCTCGCCCTCGTGGCGACGGCCCTGCTCGCCTACCAGTGGCTCGGGCAGCCGACGACGCTGCGCGTCGCCGTCGGGCCGGCGGGCAGCGAGGATGCCCGCCTGATGGCGGCGGTGGCGCAGTCCCTCGCCCGCACCCACGAGGAGGTGCGCCTGCGGCTGGTGCCGACGAGCGGCGTCGCCGAGAGCGCGCGGATGGCCGAGATCGGCCGGGCCGATCTCGCCGTGGTGCGCTCCGACGTCGGCATCCCGGCGAGCACCCAGACCGTGGCGATCCTGCACCGCGACGCGGCCCTGCTGCTGGCGACCGACCCGTCCCTCTCCGCCGTGCCGGACCTGCGGGGCAAGCGGATCGGGATCGTGCGCAACCCCGCTGCCAACCTCCGGCTGCTCGCGAACCTGCTCGCCCATTACGACGTCCCGGCCGAGGCCGTGACGACGGTCCCGCTCGGCGACGGCCAGGAGGCCGGCGAGGCGCTGCGCGAGGGCAAGGTCGACGCCGTGCTGACCGTCAGCCCGCTGGTCGGCCGCACCGCCGGCGACGTCGTGGCGAGCATCGGGCGCACCGGCGGCACCCCGGCCTTCGTGCCGATCGGCGAGGCGGCGGTGCTGGCCCGGCGCTGGCCGGCGCTGGAGAGCGTCGAGATCGCCCGCGGCACCTTCGGGGGCACGCCGCCGCGCCCGGCCGAGACCGTCACGACCGTCGGGGTCAGCCACCGGCTGGTGGCCCAGGCGCGCCTCGCCGATTCGGTGGTGTCGGAGCTGACCCGCCTTCTCTTCGTCAACCGGCCCGCGCTCGCCGTCGAGGTGCCGCTCGCCAACCAGATCGAGGCGCCCGAGACCTCGAAGAGCGCCTCGCTCCCGGTCCATCCCGGCGCGCAGGCCTATTACGAGGGCGAGGTCGAGAGCTTCTTCGAGCGCTACGGCGACTGGTTCTACCTCCTGGTGATGTGCGTCTCGATCCTCGGCTCGGCCGCCGCCACCCTGGTGTCGCGGGCGGCCAACCGCTCGCGGGCCCGGGACATGGCGCTGCTGCGCCAGCTGCTGGCCATCGTGCGCGCCTGCCGCGACGTCGAGGACGAACCGGAACTGTCCGACCTTGAGCGCCAGGCCGACGAGATCCTGGCCGCGGCTCTGGCCCGGGCGGGGACCGGCGCCATCGACAATGCCGGCGTGGCGGCCTTCACGCTGGGCCTCGACCAGGCGCGGCGCGCCATCGCCGAGCGCCGGGCGGTGCTGGTCGAGCGGCACGCCGCCGGGCCGGACCCGCTCTCCGCCGCGGCCGAGTAGGCGGCCGTCTCGCGAGGGCCGTCTCGCGAGGGCCGTCCTGGGAGGACCGTCGCGACAGCCCCCTTGCGAAGTGGCGCCACACCTTATATTGCGACGCAATAGTTTTCCCCCGGCTCGATGCGTCCGGCTGCCATCCTGGCGGCCCGCGGCGTGCCGGGCTTTGTTTGCTTCGGATATCCCATGAAGCTGCGCAATATCGCCATCATCGCCCACGTCGACCACGGCAAGACGACCCTGGTCGACAAGCTGCTCCAGCAATCCGGCTCGTTCCGCGAGAACCAGCGGGTCGAGGAGCGCGCGATGGACTCGAACGACCTCGAGAAGGAGCGCGGCATCACCATCCTGGCCAAGGCCACCTCGGTGGTCTGGAAGGACACCCGGATCAACATCGTCGACACCCCCGGCCACGCCGATTTCGGCGGCGAGGTCGAGCGCATCCTCTCGATGGTCGACGGCGTGATCGTGCTCGTCGACGCCGCCGAGGGCCCGATGCCGCAGACCAAGTTCGTGGTCTCGAAGGCGCTCAAGATCGGCCTGCGCCCGATCGTGGCGGTCAACAAGGTCGACCGGCCCGACGCCCGCATCACCGAGGTGGTGAACGAGGTGTTCGACCTCTTCGCCGCGCTCGACGCCACCGACGACCAGCTCGACTTCCCGATCCTGTACGGGTCGGGCCGCAACGGCTGGATGGCGACCTCGCCCGAGGGCTCGCAGGACGACGGCCTGGCGCCGCTCTTCGACCTCGTGCTCGAGCACGTGCCGCAAGCCAAGACCGAGGACGGCCCGTTCCGGATGCTCGGCACGCTGCTGGAGGCCAACCCCTTCCTCGGCCGCATCATCACCGGCCGCATCGCGTCCGGCACCGTGAAGCCGAACCAGGCGATCAAGGTCCTCGACCGCGAGGGCAAGGTGGTGGAAACCGGCCGCGTCTCGAAGATCCTGGCCTTCCGCGGCCTGGAGCGTCAGCCGATCGAGGTCGGCGAGGCGGGCGACATCGTGTCGATCGCGGGCCTCGTGAAGGGCACCGTCGCCGACACCTTCTGCGACCCGCAGGTCGAGACCCCGATCCAGGCCCAGCCGATCGACCCGCCGACCGTGACGATGTCGTTCATCGTGAACGATTCTCCGCTCGCCGGCACCGAGGGCGACAAGGTCACGAGCCGCATGATCCGCGACCGCCTGTTCAAGGAGGCCGAGGGCAACGTCACGCTCAAGATCGAGGAAGCCGCCGACAAGGACTCGTTCTACGTCTCGGGCCGCGGTGAGCTCCAGCTCGCGATCCTGATCGAGACCATGCGCCGTGAGGGCTTCGAGATCGCCGTGTCGCGTCCCCGCGTCGTCTTCGAGAAGGACGAGGCCGGCGAGATCATGGAGCCGATCGAGGAGGTCGTGATCGACGTCGACGAGGAGTATTCCGGCGTCGTCGTGCAGAAGATGTCGGAGCGCAAGGCCGACATGATCGAGATGCGTCCGTCGGGCGGCAACCGCCTGCGCCTGGTGTTCCACGCTCCGACCCGCGGCCTGATCGGCTACCAGGGCGAGCTGATGACCGACACCCGCGGCACCGCGATCATGAACCGGCTGTTCAAGGCCTACGAGCCCTACAAGGGCGAGATCGCCGGCCGCCGCAACGGCGTGCTGATGTCGAACGACCAGGGTGAGGCCGTGGCCTACGCCCTGTGGAACCTCGAGGACCGCGGCCCGATGATGATCGAGCCGGGCTGGAAGGTCTACCAGGGCATGATCATCGGCGAGCACAACCGCGAGAACGACCTCGAGGTGAACGTGCTCAAGGGCAAGAAGCTCACCAACATCCGCACCACCTCGAAGGACGAGGCGGTCCGCCTGACCCCGCCGATCCGCATGACCCTTGAGCGCTCGCTCGCCTGGATCCAGGACGACGAGCTGGTCGAGGTGACCCCGAAGTCGATCCGCCTGCGCAAGGCCGTCCTCGACCCGAACGACCGCAAGCGCGCCGAGCGGGCCAAGGAAGCGCTGAGCGCCTGATCGCCTCGGCCTCCGCGTGAGACCGGATCCCTCGCCCCTCCCCGGGGCGGGGGATTTTTGTTTGCCGGGCGTGGATGGCCGCGCCGCCGAGTGGATTCCGCCTCCATCCTTTCGTATCCGGTGGAACCGATCGGGGGCACGACAGGGCGCGGGCCCTCGGACGGCGCCGGCAGGAGACCCGCGTGGAACACGAGATCTACCGCTGGCTCGGCATCCCGGCCTCGATCCAGTCGGACGTGCTGGCGCCGATCGGCCTGGCGCTGGCGGTCATCGTCACGGTCCACGTGCTGATGAACAAGCGCGAGGTCGGCGCGGCGATCGGGTGGATCGGCCTCGGCTGGCTCTCCCCGGCGCTGGGCAGCCTCCTCTACGTGATGTTCGGCATCAACCGGGTGAGCCGGCGCGCCCGCCGGCTGCCGGTGCTGCCCGGCCCGCGGCCCGGCGCGCCGCCGGCTCCCGTGGCCGAGGTGCCGGAGGCGTTCGCCCCCTTGCGGCGCGCCGTCGAACGGATCAGCGGCCTGCCGCTGGTGGCGGGCAACAGCGTCCGGCGATACCGCCACGGCGACGAGGCCTACCCGGCGATGCTCCTGGCGATCGCCGAGGCGCAGACCAGCGTCGCCCTGTCGAGCTACATCATGCGCGACGACGACAGCGGTCGGGCCTTCGCGGCGGCGCTCCACGCCGCGAAGGCCCGGGGCGTCGCGGTCTGCGTCCTGATCGACGGCATCGGCAGCGGCTACTTCTTCCCGGCGATGTACCGGCGCCTGCGCGGCCTGGGGATCCCGGCCGGGCTGTTCATGCACTCGGCGCTGCCCTGGCGGATGCCGTTCCTCAACCTGCGCACCCACAAGAAGCTGCTCCTGATCGACGGCCGGGTCGGCTTCGTCGGGGGAGTGAACATCGCCGACGAGAACGTCATGGCGAAGGACCCGCCCGAGCCGGTGCGCGACAGCCATTTCCGCATCGACGGGCCGGTGGTGGGCCAGCTCGCCCAGGCCTTCTGGCGCGACTGGGCCTTCGTGAAGGGCGAGGACCTGGAGGGGCCGGCCTGGTTCCCGCAGATCCCGCCCGCCGGCGCGTCGCTCGCCCGGGTCGTCACCTCGGGGCCGGACGCCGATATCGAGAAGATCGAGTTCGTGGTGCTTGAGGCGCTCGCCACCGCCCGGCACTCGGTGCGTTTCGCCACGCCCTACTTCCTGCCGAGCGAGATGCTGCTGACGGCTCTGGGCCTCGCGGCGATGCGGGGCGTCACCGTCGACGTCATCATCCCGCAGGCGAGCAACCACCGGGTGGTCGACTGGGCGACGCGGGCCCATGTCGGGCCGCTGCTCGAAGCCGGCGTCCGGATCTGGCTCGACCGGCCGCCCTTCGACCACTCGAAGCTGATGGTGGTGGACGACGCCTGGTGCTTCGTCGGCAGCGCCAACTGGGACAGCCGCAGCTTCCGGCTGAACTTCGAGCTCAACGTCGAGGTCTACGACCCCGATTTCGCCGCCGACCTCAACCGGCTGATGCAGGCCAAGATGGAGGCGCGGCTGACGCCCGACGACCTCAACTCTCGCGGGATGGCCGTGCGGCTGCGCGACGCCGCCGTCCGATTGCTGCTGCCATATCTTTGAGCGGCACCCGCTTGCGGAGATCCTCGGCCCGGTCGCGGAACGCCGCGATCCTGTCGCGCAGCGGCTCGCGCCGCCCCTGCGGGTTGCCGGGTTCGAGGTGGACCACGATCGGCCGGTGGTCGGAGGCGCCCCGCGGCAGCACCGCCTGGCCGCGACAGGTGAGCCCGCGGACCAGGCAGCGGTCGAGGCGCAGGGGCACGAGGTCGACCATGGCGTGGGTCGGGTGGCGCGGCCCGACATCGTGGAAGCCCGGCAGCAGGGCGGGCCCGACGATGTTGTAGTCGCCGAGCACGGCGGCGCGCATCGGCAGGTTCTGGGCGATGCGGCGCAGCTGGCGCCGGTTAAGCACCTGGCCGTGCGACAGGTGGACGTTGGCGACCCCGAACGAGCCGAGATCGAGGATCTGGCAGACCCGGTCGATGAGCGCGCCCGAAGGCAGCGTGATCACCCGCGGCGGGCTCGGCCACGGGGTCGGGCTCCACATCGCCAGGCCGTGGATGCGCTTCGGCAGCGGCGCCCAGGCGTAGTGCCCGCCGACCCGCGCCTGCAGCTCAGTGATGTCGACGGTCGCCTCCTGCATCAGCAGGAGGTCCGGCTTCTCCTGGGCGATCAGCGCCTCCAGGGCATCGACGGTGGCTCCCGTCCGCCGCAGCAGGTTCCAGCTGATGATCTTGCGCGGCCCCGACCGGTGCGGGACGTGCGCGGGCGTGGTCGCGGGAGCCTGGGACTCGGCGGGCAGGAGGTGTTGGGGAGGCAGCATGGCACCGGCTGGCAGCGCATGGAGGGGCCGGCACGAGGGCGGATGCAAGAAGGCACCGCCCGGGCGCGCGCCGAGCCCGCGCGAGGCCCGTCCGGCGGCAAGCCCCTTACGCCGATTTGCCCGCCCTGGGAACGGCGCCGCGGGCGCGGGGGGCCCGAGACCGGCGCCTGTCAGGCACCGGGAGGGCGCAGGCCCGGCAGGGCCCGGACGAGGTCGCGGAACTGGTCGCCGCGATCCTCGAAGCTGCGGAACTGGTCGTAGGAGGCGCAGGCCGGCGAGAGCAGCACCACCGGCTCGCCCGCCGCATCCGCCTCGGCCGTCCCGGCGGCCTGCGCGACCGCGGCGGCGAGCGTGCCGCAGCGGCTGAACGGCACATGCCCGTCGAGGGTGGCGGCGAAGTCGTCGCTCGCCGCGCCGATCAGGTAGGCGTGGGCGACCCGCGGGAAGTACGGCGCGAGGCTCGCGATCCCGCCCTCCTTCGGCTTGCCGCCGAGGATCCAGTGGACTCGCGGGAAGGCCGACAGCGCCTTCTCGGTCGAGTCGGCGTTGGTGGCCTTCGAATCGTTGATGAACAGGACCGGGCCGCGGCGCCCGACCTCCTCCATCCGGTGCGGCAGGCCCGGGAAGGTCGCGAGCGCCGCCGCGAAGGCGTCCGGCGTCACGCCGAGCGCGCTCGCCACCGCGTAGGCGATGGCGGCGTTCTGCCAGTTGTGGGCGCCACGCAGCGACCCGATGCCGGCAAGGTCCGCCACCGGCTCCGCCGGCTCCCGGCGCCCGTCGATGACGATGCCGCCGCGGGCGAGGATGCCCGGCCCCTCCCCCGCCTCGCCGACATGGACCCGGGTGAGCGGTCCCGTGCGACGCTCCGCGATCGCGCGGCAATACGCGTCGTCGACGCCGACGATCGCGTGCGCGGCGCCGGTCACCAGCCGCTCCTTGATGGCGGCGTAGCGCGCCATGTCGCCGTGGCGGTCGAGGTGGTCGGGCGTGAGGTTGAGGAGGACGCCGATGGTGGGTGCGAGCGACGGCGTCAGGTCGATCTGGAACGACGACAGCTCGATGACGTGGATGCGCTCCGGCGACGGCGGGGCGAGCGACAGGATGGCCGTGCCGATGTTGCCGCCCATCTGCACGTCGCGTCCGGCCGCCGCCAGGACGTGGGCGATCAGCGCCGTGGTGGTCGACTTGCCGTTGGTGCCGGTGATGGCGACGAACGGCGCGTCCGGGCTCGTCGCCGCCCGCTCGCGGCAGAACAGCTCGATGTCGCCGATCACCGGGACGCCGGCGGCCTTGGCCAAGTCCACGGTCCAGTGCGGGACCGGGTGGGTCAGGGGCACGCCGGGCGCGAGGACGAGGGCGGAAAAGCCGCTCCACTCCGCCCCGCGCAGGTCGCCGGTCTCGATGCCCCGTTCGCGCGCCGCCGCCATGCGGGCCGGGTTGTCGTCGCAGGCGATCACCCGGGCACCGCCCGCCTCGAGGCTGAGCGCCGTGGCGAGGCCCGAGCCGCCGAGGCCGAACAGGGCGACCGTCCGGCCGGCGAAGGTGGTGGAGGGTGTCATGCGGGGTTCCGCCGGATGATCGAAGGGCGCTTCCCCCCTCCCGGCGTGGGAGAGGGGAAGCGCCTTCCTTCCAAGCGCCGGCCGAGATTGCAAGGTCCGACCTCGCCGCCCCTACCGCAGCTTCAGCGTCGCCAGGCCGAGCAGCGCCAGCACCACGGCGATGATCCAGAACCGGATCACGACCTGCGGCTCCTTCCAGCCCTTCTGCTCGAAGTGGTGGTGGATCGGCGCCATGCGGAAGACGCGCTTGCCGGTGAGCTTGAACGACGCGACCTGGATGATGACCGACAGGATCTCCAGCACGAACAGGCCGCCGACGATGCCGAGCACGATCTCGTGCTTGGTCGCCACCGCGACGGTGCCGAGCAGGCCGCCGAGCGCCAGCGAGCCGGTATCGCCCATGAAGATCTGGGCCGGCGGCGCGTTGAACCACAGGAAGCCGAGCCCCGCCCCGATCAGGGCGCCGCAGATCACAGCGAGCTCGCCGGTACCCGGGACGTAGTTCACCTGGAGGTACGAGGCGTAGATCACGTTGCCGACCAGGTAGGCGATGATCCCGAAGGTGGCCGCCGCGATCATCACCGGCACGATGGCGAGCCCGTCGAGGCCGTCGGTGATGTTGACCGCGTTGCCCGCGCCCACGATCACGAAGCCCGCGAAGGCGACGTAGAACAGGCCGAGATTGATGATCGCGTCCTTGAAGACCGGGAAGGCGAGCCGGTAGGCGAGGCCAGGGGCCGAGTATTCCGCGATGGCGGTGCAGGCCGCGATCGCGATCAGCGCCTCGAGGCCGAGGCGGAACTTGCCGGAAAAGCCCTTGTGGCTCTGCTTCGTGACCTTGAGGTAGTCGTCGTAGAAGCCGATGGCGCCGAAGCCCAGCGTCACCATCATGACGATCCAGACGTAGTGGTTGCGCGGGTTGGCCCAGAGCACGACCGCCACCAGCGTGCCCGCCAGGATCATCAGCCCGCCCATGGTGGGCGTGCCGCGCTTGGTCAGCAGGTGCGATTGCGGACCGTCCTCGCGGATCGGCTGCCCCTTCCCCTGGCGCAGGCGCAGGAGCGAGATGATCCAGGGCCCGAACCAGAACACGAAGAAGCCGGCGGTGAACAACGCGCCGCCGGTGCGGAAGGTGATGTAGCGGAAGACGTTGAGCGGCGAGAACACGCCGCTCAGGTCGGAGAGGAGGTAGAGCATCCCGAGGATATCCGATCGTGGGCGAGCGGCAGCGCCGGGCTTATGCCGGCAGCACTGCGACAGCTTCCTGAAGGTGGGCTCAGCCGGACCGGCCGACGGCGAGATCCTGGTCCCGGGCACCGTAGCGGGCCTTGAGCGCCTCGACGATCCGGCCCATGCGGGTGCTGTTCGAGCCCTTGACCATCACGGCGTCGCCGGGGCGGACGAGATCGAGCACCGGATCGACGAGGTCGGCCGAGGTCGGCCGGGCAGCGGCGCGCCGGGAGGCCGGCAGCGCCTCGAACAGTTCCTGCATCAGCGGGCCGGCGGTGAGGACGAGGTCGATGCCGTGCTCCTCGACCGCCTCGGCCAGCTCGCGGTGCAGGGCGGGCGCGTCCGCGCCGAGCTCCATCATGTCGCCCAGGATCGCGATGCGGCGGCCCGCGGTCTCGGCCCCGGCCAGCGTGCTGAGCGCGGCCCGGATCGAGGCCGGGTTGGCGTTGTAGCTCTCGTCGACGAGCAGCGCCTCGCCGTCACCGATCCGCAGCATCGTGCGGGCGCCGCGGCCGGCGGGCGGGCGCAGCTGGGCCAGCGACAGGGCCGCCAGCGCCAGGTCGGCGCCGAGCGCCTGCACGGCGGCGATGACGGCGAGCGAGTTCAGCGCCGTGTGCCGGCCGGGCGTCCCGAGCTGGTAAGTCACGGCCTGGCCCATCGCCCGCACGTCGACGATCGAGAGGTCGGGCCGCATCACGATGCGCTCGGCCCGCACGTCGGCCTCGCGGTGCTCGCCGAAGCTCACGATGCGACCGGCCCGCGAGGCCAGCGCGTGGGCCTTCAGCCGCTCGAAATTCGGGTTGTCGCGGTTGACGATCGCGACGCCGCCGGGCTCCAGGCCGTAGAAGATCTCGCCCTTGGCATCGGCGATGCCCGACAGCGAGTGGAAATGCTCGATATGGACCGGCTCGACGGTCGTGACGATCGCGATCTCGGGCCGCACCAGCCGGGTCAGGGGCGCGATCTCGCCGGCATGGTTCATGCCGACCTCGAACACCCCGAACTCGCTCGCGGCCGGCATCCGGCTCAAGGTCAGGGGTACGCCCCAGTGGTTGTTGTAGGAGGCGACCGAGGCGTGGGTGACCCCTTGCGCGGCCAGCACGTGGCGCAGCGCCTCCTTGGTGCCGGTCTTGCCGACCGAGCCGGTGACGGCGAGCACCCGCGCGCCGGTGCGGGCGCGCGCGGCAGCCGCGAGGCCGCGCATGGCGGCGAGCACGCCGTCCTCGTCCCGGGACGGCACGGCGATCACCGGGCCGGCCTCGGCGAGGTCGGCGGCGCGCTCCTCGGCCACCACCGCGGCGCCGGCGCCGCGGGCGAGCGCGTCGCGCACGAAGTCGTGTCCGTCGCGGGCCTCGCCCCGGATGGCGAAGAACAGGTCCCCGACCTTGAGGGTGCGGGTGTCGATCGAGATTCCGGACAACTCGCGGGGCGCGGCGGCGTCCGCGACGGCGCGGCCACCCATCGCGGCGGCGGCGGCGTCCAGGGTCCAGAGGGGCTCGGTCATGCGCGGGACTCCTCGATCGCGCTCAGGACCGCGTCGCGGTCGGAGAAGGGCAACGTGCGGTCGCCGATGATCTGGCCGGTTTCATGACCTTTGCCGGCAACCACCAGCACGTCGCCGGCGCGCAGATCCCGCACCGCCGCCCGGATCGCCTCGGCCCGGTCGCCGATCTCCTCGGCGCCGGGGGCCGCCGCCAGGATCGCGGCGCGGATCGTCGCGGGGTCCTCGCTGCGGGGATTGTCGTCGGTGACGATGACGCGATCGGCCCTCTCGGCCGCGATCCGGCCCATCAGCGGGCGCTTGGCGCGGTCGCGGTCGCCGCCGCAGCCGACGACGCAGACGAGGCGCCCGGTGGTGAAGGTGCGCAGGGCCTCGAGGACGTTGGCGAGCGCGTCGGGCTTGTGGGCGTAGTCGACGATGCAGAGCGCATCCCGCACCGTGCCGACCCGCTCGAGCCGGCCGGGCACGCCCGCGAGGTGGCCGAGCGCCGCGATCACCTCGGCCTCGCGCCCGGCGCCGGCCGGGGTCGCGAGCACGAGGCCGGCGGCCAGCAGCGCGTTCTCGACCTGGAACGTCCCGACGAGGGGCAGGTCGACCGTGTGGGTCGTCCCCGCCACCGCGATCTCGAGGCGCTGGGCGAAACCCTCCGGGCGGGCGGAGACGAGGC
Source organism: Methylobacterium sp. ap11 (assembly GCF_900110515.1). Classification (NCBI taxonomy): domain Bacteria; kingdom Pseudomonadati; phylum Pseudomonadota; class Alphaproteobacteria; order Hyphomicrobiales; family Methylobacteriaceae; genus Methylobacterium; species Methylobacterium sp. ap11. Next base: position 220,197 of record NZ_FOEB01000009.1, read on the forward strand.
GGATCCCCTCCCCGGCCCGGCCGGTGGTGACGAGGCGGATTCCACGCTCGCGCACCGCCGCGATCACCGCCTGGCTCTGCGGCCCGTCGGCGTTGACGACCGCGGTGCCGTCCTCGGGCAGGAGCGTCGTGAACAGCCGGAGCTTCGCCTGGAGGTAGGCCTCCGGCGTGCCGTGGTAGTCGAGGTGGTCGTGGCCGAGATTGGTGAAGCCGGCCGCCGTCAGGCGCACCCCGTCGAGGCGGCTCTGCTCGATGCCGTGCGAGGAGGCTTCCATCGCCAGTTCGGTCACGCCGTCGCGGGCGAGCCGGTCGAGGGTCTCGTGCAGGGTGATCGGGTCGGGGGTCGTCAGCGAGCCGTAGGCCGCGCCCGAGGTGGTGATGACGCCGAGCGTGCCGAGGCTCGCCGCCTGCCGGCCGAGGCGGCCGAGGATCTGGCGCACGAAGTCGGCGATCGAGGTCTTGCCGCTGGTGCCGGTGACCGCGACCACGGTGCCGGGCTGGCCCGGATGCAGCCGGGCGGCGGCGGCGGCGAGCGCGACGCGCGCGTCCGGCACCGCCAGGTAGGCGACCGGATCGGGCAGGTCGGCGGGGCGCGCGCCTTCGGCCACCATCGCGACCGCGCCGGCCGCCGCCGCCTTGGCGGCGAACAGCCGGCCGTCGGCGGCGGTGCCGGGCACCGCCAGGAACACGAAGCCGGGCTCGACCTTGCGGCTGTCGGCGGTGAGGCCGGTGACGGGAAGACCGGCTTCCGCACCGGCCTCCGCGAACAGGTCGCCGAGGGTGGGGCTCATTTTCCGTCCAGCATGTTGACGTGGTAGGCGCCGAGCTTGACCATCAGCGGGAAGGGCTTGGCCGGCGGCTCGAATTGCGGCGGCAGGCCGAGGATCGGGGCGACCCGGGCGATCGTCCGGCCGGTGACGACGCCCGAATTGTAGGCGGCGGTGGCGTAGGGGCCGGATTCCGCCGCGACGGGCTGCGGCTCGTCCATCACCGTGACGAACAGGTATTTCGGCTTGTCCATGGGGGCGGCGGCCATGAAGGTCGTGAACAGCCGGTTCTTGACGTAGCGGCCGCGGATCACCTTCTCGGCGGTGCCGGTCTTGCCGCCGACGTAGTAGTAGGGAATCGCCGCCTTCTTGGCCGAGCCCTCGGTGGCGTTGAGGCGCATGATGTAGCGCATCGCCTCGCTGGTCTGGGCCGAGAGCACCTGCGTCGCCTTCTCGCGCGCCTCGGCCTCGGTCCGCTTGAGAAAGGTCGGCGTCATCAGGAAGCCGCCATTGGCGATCGCCGCGACCGCCGCCGAGGCCTGGAGCGGCGCCACGGCGAGGCCGTGGCCGAACGCGATGGTGATCGTGTTGATCTCGGTCCAGCGCGGCGGGATGATCGGCTCGGCGCTCTCCGGCAATTCGGTGCGCAGGCGGTCGAGCAGGCCCATCTTCTTCAGGAAGGCCTTGTGGCCGGGCACGCCGATGCCGAGCGCCATCTTGGCCGAGCCGATGTTCGACGAGTGGGTGAACACCTCCGGCATCGTGATGACCCGGTTGGTGCCATGGTACTCGTGGATCTTTTGCCGGCCCCAGTGCAGCACGCCGCCGCGGGTGTCGAAGGTCGAATTGACGTTGAACTTGCCCGAATCGAGCGCCATGGCGAGCGTCATCGCCTTGAACGTCGAGCCCATCTCGTAGACGCCGACGTTCATGCGGTTGATGCGGTCGGGATCGAGCGCGTCCTTCGGCTCGTTGGGGTCGAAGTCGGGCAGCGAGGCGAGGGCGATCACCTCGCCGGTGGTCACGTCGAGGATCAGGCCGGCCGCCGCCTTGGCACGGTAATGCTCCATGCCCCAGGCCAGCTCGTCGCGCACCGCGTGCTGGGCCCGCAGGTCGATCGACAGCTGGACCGGCGCCATGTCGGTCGACTTCTCGACGAAGCCGAGGCTGGTGAGGTCGCGCAGGCCCTGGCGGTCGATGTACTTCTCGATGCCGGCGATGCCGACGTTGTCGAGGTTGGTCACGCCGAGGATGTGGGCGGCCGCGGTGCCGTTCGGGTAGACCCGCTTGTGGTCGGGCAGGAAGCCGACGCCCGGGATGCCGAGGCGATGCACCTCGACCTGCTGGCGCGGGGTGATCTCGCGCTTGACCCAGACGAAGCCCTTCTTCGACGACAGCTTCTCGCGCAGGTCGCGGGCGTTGATCTCCGGCAGGACGGCGGTGAGCAGCTCGACCGCCTCGTCCTTGTCGTAGATGTTCTTCGGCTCGGCGAAGACCGAGACGGTGCGGATGTCGGTGGCCAGGATCTCGCCGTTGCGATCGATGATGTCGGGCCGGATCTGGGTCGTGCCGCCGGCCTCGGCGCGCCGGGCCGAGGCGGTGACCGGATCGTCGGGAAACAGCGCGAAGCTGGCGAGCCGGCCCATCAGGGCGAGGAAGACGCCGGCGAAGACCAGGCTGACGAGCCCGACGCGGGCGGCGCTGCGCTCGACAGACAGGCGGAACATCGCCAGCACGCCGCCGCGCAGCATCGCGGCGAGGCTGCGCCGGGGCGCGGGCGGGGGGGCGTCGTCCACGGGCTGCGCGCCGGTCTCCGGCACGGCATCCGGGTCGAGGGGAGCGTGAGCCTGGAAGTCCGAATCCTGGGTCACGGCGCCTACCTCTTGGCGGTCGGGGTGCGGGTGGAGGTGGAGCCGGTGGTGCGGGGCTCCTCGGGTCGGGCCGCGGTGGCGCCGGTGGTCGAGGGGGCGCGGTCCTTGGCCGCCGGGGTCGCGGTGGCGCCGAGGCCGAGCGCCTCGAGCTTGCGGGCGATCTCGTCGCCGCGATCGACCTTGGCGGGCAGGTCGGCGAGCCGCGCGAGGTGGCTGGTGCCGATCGGCTCCAGCGTGAGGTACTTGTCGACCGCGCCCTGGAGCCGGTCGGGGCGGGTCAGCAGCTGCCACTCGGCGCGCAGGACCGCGATCGCGTCGCGCTCCTTGCGCAGGCGGGTCTTCAGCTTGGCGACCTGCTCGGCCTGGTAGAGCGTGTCGTACTTGATCGAGTAGGCGTAAATGGCCGAGGCGATGAGCCCGGCGATCGCGGCGAGATGCAGGAGGCGGATCACCGGCGCCCTCCCCGGGTCTGGGGTTCGGGCAGGGAGGCCAGGGCCTCCAGCGCCGTCAGCGGCGGCGGCGGGGGCGCGTCGGTGCGCTCGCCGGCCCGGAGCTTGGCCGAGCGGGCGCGCGGGTTGGCCCGGCACTCGGCCTCGCCCGCGGCGACCGGGCCCTTGGTGACCAGCGCGAAGCTGCGGGGCGCGGGCTGCGCCGCCATCGGCAGGTGGCGCGAGGCGGCCACCGCCCGGCCGCTGCGGGCCGAGAAGAACTGCTTGGCGATCCGGTCCTCCAGCGAGTGGAAGGTCACCACCGCGAGGCGCCCGCCTGGGCGCAAGGTCCGCTCGGCCGCGTGCAGCGCCCGCTGCAACTCGCCGAGCTCGTCGTTGACCGCGATGCGCAGGGCCTGGAACGTCCGGGTCGCCGGGTGGATGCCGCTGCCGGGCTCGGCCCGCACGACGCCGGCGACGATCTCCGCGAGCGCCGCCGTGGTCTCGATGCGGCCGCGCCGGCGCGCCTCGATCAGGGCGCGAGCCACTGCGCGGGCCCGGCGCTCCTCGCCGTAATGGTAGATCACGTCGGCGAGCGCGGCCTCGGAGGCCTCGTTGACGAGGTCGGCGGCGCTCTCGCCGGCCCTCTCCATCCGCATGTCGAGGGGGCCCTCGAACCGGAACGAGAAGCCGCGCTCGGCCTGGTCGAGCTGCATCGACGACACGCCGATGTCGAGGACGACGCCGTCGGCCTCGGCGAAGCCGTGGTCGCGCGCCAAAACATCGAGGTCGCCGAAGCGGCCCTGGACCAGGACGAGGCGCCCGGCCTCGGCCGCCACCAGCGCCTGCCCGGCGGCGATCGCGGTCGGGTCGCGGTCGATGGCGAGCACCTGGTTGCCCGGATGGGCGGCGAGGATGGCCCTGGTGTAGCCGCCGGCCCCGAAGGTGCCGTCGATGACGCGGGCCGGCGCGTCGCCGAGGCGCAGCGCGCCCAGGACCTCGTCGAGCAGGACCGGAATGTGGGGCGCGTCGGTCACGGCCGGCCTCCCGAGACGACGACACACCGCGCGCGGCGAGCGCGCTCTGACGCGTGACGATCCATGGTGCTCCGCTGTCCGCACGGGCCGGGCCGAGGCCGGCCGGGATCGGCGCCGGGGCGCCGCTCTGTCCACGCCCGACATCGCCGCGCGACCATCGGGCCCGCTCGCGCGGGAAGCGGTCGCCGGTGCGGGAATCGCCGGGAACGGGGTGGCTCGGGGTATCATGGGCCTCTGGGGTCGTCAACGCGAGGGCACACGCGACGGGCAGCACCCGTCCGTGTGCCATCAGAGACCAGCAAGGTTAACGAAGGCTTGTGCCCGACGGCGGGCGCCCCGGCAAAGTCGAGGCCGCGCCGCCTGTTCGGGGGGTGCGCCGCGCTCTACGTCGGCAAACCCTCGCGCCCGGCGGGTTCGCGCCGCGGGGCGGAGGGTGTGATCATCGGGGAATTGGGTATCAGCCGGCCTGTAAGCCGGGTTCTGTATGGCCCGGACGATCCGCGAGGATCGCCCGAACGTGGCGGCCATTCCTCTGGGACGGCCGTTGCCGGCCGCCTCGAGCAACCAACCCGGGCGACGGGCCTGAAGAAGCCCTGCGCGACGAGCGCGCGTGCCGCCCCTATTCGGTTTTGCTCCCGGTGGGGTTTGCCGTGCCGTCCGCGTTGCCGCGTCCGCGGTGCGCTCTTACCGCACCCTTTCACCCTGGCCGGGAAGGGTCCGAGGACCCGCCCGGTGGTCTGCTCTCTGTGGCACTGTCCCTGGGGTCGCCCCCGCCGGACGTTATCCGGCACCGTCTCTTCATGGAGCCCGGACTTTCCTCCCCGGTCCCGCGCACGGGCGAACCCGCTGACAGGACCGGAGCGGCCGCCCGGCCGGCTGACGGCGCCGATGTGCGACGCGGGAGCCGCCGCGTCAAGGCGGCAGGCGACGCGGGCATGCCTGCGTCGCGGACGCAGGGAGACGCGGGCATGCCCGCGTCGAGGATCAAGGGGACGCGGGCGCATCCGCGTCGAGGCGGCGGCCGCGCCCGATCGGCTTGCCGGACCCCGGATACTCCCTACCTGCTTCTCTCAAGGCCCGCGACACGGATGCGTGCGGCCGACACGGGAGGCAACCCTGATGAGCGAGAACATCGAGGCGGGCTGGACGCTCGACACCGTGCAGCAGCTGCGGACCATGGCCCGGGAGGGCATCCCGGCCTCGGTCATGAGCCTGAAGCTCAAGCGACCGGTCACGGCGATCCACGCCAAGCTCGCCGAGCTCGGCATCACGCCCGCCGCCGGGGCGTAGACGCCGCGAGAAGGGCGGGCCGCATCAGGCCCGCCCGCCGGTTTCTACCAGTTGCCGGTATTCTGCATCGAGGCCCACGGCTCCTGCGGCGGCTTCGCCCCGCCCTTCTGGAGGATCTCGATCGAGATGCCGTCCGGCGAGCGCACGAAGGCCATGTGGCCGTCCCGCGGCGGGCGGTTGATGGTCACGCCGGCATCCTGCAGCTTCTGGCAGGTCGCGTAGATGTCGTCGACCTGGTAGGCCAGGTGGCCGAAGTTGCGCCCGCCGGTATACTCTTCCGGGTCCCAGTTGTAGGTCAGCTCGAGCAGCGGCGACTTGGTGTCCTTGGCCCGCGCGGCGTCGCCCGGGGCGGCCAGGAACACCAGGGTGAAGCGGCCCTTCTCGCTCTCGGTGCGGCGCACCTCCTGCAGGCCGAACTTGTTGCAGTAGAAGTCCAGCGCACGCTCGAGATCGGCGACGCGGACCATCGTATGCAGGTATTCCATGGCGCTCTTCGTCCTCGTGGTCGGGCGCACGGGGGCCGCCCGGTTTCGGCGTCGTAGCTAGGGCGCGGGTCGGCCTCCGGGGAGCCCTCTCCCGCCCGGGGGCTGCCCGGGTCCCTCCCGCTTGCTTGCCCGGGGCTTTCTCGCCGGAGGCCCCAGCGGGTCCGGCCTCGCTGCGGCGTTGCGCTGTGGCCGGCGGCGGTGCAAAGCCTGATCCCTTGACCCGCCGACCCCGCGCCGTTCGCGAGCGCCCGCGAGACCCGCCATGCAGACGATCGTCCGCCTCGCCGATTACCGCCCCAGCGACTACCTGATCGACCGGGTCGACCTCGACGTGCGCCTGCATCCGACCGAGACGCGGATCACCGCGACGCTGGGCTTGCGGCCGAACCCGGCGGGCGAGCCGGGCGCGCCGCTCGTCCTCGACGGTGACGAGCTGGCGCTCGTCGCCATTGCACTCGACGGCCAGCCGACCGGCCCCGGTGCCATCGAGGTGACGCCCCGGTCGCTCACCCTGCACCAGCCGCCGCAGCGTCCCTTCGTGCTCGAGATCGAGACGCAGGTGAACCCGAGCACCAACACCAAGCTGATGGGGCTCTACCGCTCGAACGGCGTCTACTGCACCCAGTGCGAGGCCGACGGTTTCCGGCGCATCACCTACTTCCTCGACCGGCCGGACGTGATGGCGGTCTTCACCACCCGGATCGAGGGCAGCCGGGACGCCGCGCCGGTGCTGCTCGGCAACGGCAACCCGGTCGCGCAGGGCGAGGCGGGCCCGGGCCGGCACTACGCGATCTGGCACGACCCCCACCCGAAGCCCGCCTACCTGTTCGCCCTCGTCGGCGGCCGGCTCGGCCGCGTCGGCTCCCGCTTCACCACGATGGAGGACCGGGACGTCGAGATCGCGGTCTATGTCGAGCCCGGCAAGGAGGGCCGCGCCGACTTCGCCCTCGACGCGGTCGCCCGCTCGATGGCCTGGGACGAGCGCACCTTCGGCCGCGCCTACGACCTCGACGTCTTCAACGTCGTCGCGGTCTCCGACTTCAACATGGGTGCGATGGAGAACAAGGGCCTCAACATCTTCAACGACAAGTACGTGCTGGCCAGTCCCGAGACCGCGACCGACGCGGACTACGCCAACATCGAGGCGATCATCGCCCACGAATACTTCCACAACTGGTCCGGCAACCGGGTGACCTGCCGCGACTGGTTCCAGCTCTGCCTCAAGGAAGGCTTGACGGTCTTTCGCGACCAGGAATTCTCGTCCGACGAGCGCTCGCGCCCGGTCCACCGCATCGCCGAGGTGAGGACGCTCCGCGCCCGCCAGTTCCCGGAGGATGCCGGGCCGCTGGCCCACCCGGTGCGGCCGCAGGCCTATCGCGAGATCAACAACTTCTACACCGCGACGGTCTACGAGAAGGGCGCCGAGATCGTCCGGATGCTGCGTACGCTCCTCGGGCCCGAGACCTTCCGGGCCGGCATGGACCGCTACTTCACCGCCTGCGACGGCACCGCCGCCACGGTCGAGGACTTTTTGGCCGCCTTCGCCGCCGAGAGCGGTCGGGATCTCGCCGCCTTTTCCCGCTGGTACGCCCAGGCCGGCACCCCGACCGTCGCGGTCTCGGGCGCCTACGACGCCGCCGCGCGAACCTATACGCTGACCTTCCGCCAGAGCCTGCCGGTCGTCGCCACCGAGGCGGCCGCCGGTGCCGCGCCCCAGCCCCTGGTGATCCCGATCGCGCTCGGCCTCGTCGCCCCCGGCGGCGGCCCGGTCGCGGCGGCGAGCGAGCGGGTGCGCGACGGGGTGTTCGTGCTCGAGCGAGCCGAGGACGCGCTGGTCTTCACCGGGCTGGACGCGGCACCGGTGCCGTCGCTGTTTCGCGGCTTCTCGGCGCCGGTGAAGGTCGAGCACGCGCTGACCCGCGCCGAGCGCCTGACGCTGCTCGCCCATGACGAGGACGCCTTCAACCGCTGGCAGGCGGCCCAGAGCCTCGCCATGGAGGTGCTGGTCGGACGCGCCCGCGCGAATGCCCCGCTGGCCGAGGAGGCCGGGACGGAGGGCGCGGGCCTCGCCGCCGCGCTGGCGACCTTCCTCGACGGCGAAGCCCTCGCCGATCCCGCCTTCGCCGCCCTGGTCCTGACCCTGCCGGGCGAGCAGGAGATCGCCCAGGCGATCGGCGCCGAGATCGACCCCGACGCGATCTGGCGCGCGCGCCAGACCCTGCGGGTGCAGCTCGGCCGCGACCTCGGGCCCCGGCTCCTGGCGCTGCGCGAGGCGCTGGCCGAGCCGGAGGGTGCGCCGTTCAGCCCGGATGCCGCCAGCGCCGGGCGCCGGGCCCTGCGCAACGCCGCCCTCGACCTCGCGACCGCGGCCGACCCGCAGGCCGGTACCGCCCTGGCGCTGGTCCAGGTGGAGAACGCCGCGACGATGACCGACCGTCTCGCGGCGCTCGCCACCCTGAGCCTCGTGCCGGGCGCGGCCCGGGAGGCGGCGCTCGCCCGCTTCGGCGAGGCCTATCGCGGCGAGCCCCTGGTGCTCGACAAGTGGTTCGCCCTCCAGGCGATGATCCCGGAGGCCGGCACCCTGGAGCGGGTCCGCGGCCTGATGCACCACGCCGCCTTCTCGCTCGGCAACCCGAACCGGGTCCGCTCGCTGATCGCGAGCTTCAGCCTCAACAATCCGACCCAGTTCCACCGCCCGGACGGCGCCGGCTACGACCTGACCGCCGAGGTCGTGCTGGCCCTCGACGGAAAAAATCCGCAAGTCGCGGCGCGCCTGCTAACTGCCTTCAATACTTGGCGTATGGTCGAGGGCGGGCGCCGCCTCCGCGCCGAGGCGGCGCTGCGCCGGGTGGCCGAGGCGCCGGGCCTCTCCCCCGACGTCAGCGACATCGTCGGGCGCTCGCTCGCCCCGGCGAGATAATGCATAAACCCCCGTAAGACCTAGCAGAATCGCGCAGGACGCCGCCCCGCCCGGCCCCCGGATCACTGGTTAACACTTCATTTCCGGGATGCGGGGCGCTGGACAAAATGCTTGTGGAAATGCCAGATTGAGGCTCGATTCGGGGGCCCGCTGAAAACCTCCGCGGCATCTGTCTTTCTGTTCCGTTGGGGGTTTGGGTATGCTGGAGGCGGATCCCGCCCCCTTCTCGGAGCGTGCCGCGACGATCCTTGGGATCAGCCGGTCTTCGAAGACGGCGCACCAGCGTCTTGCCCATGCGGAATCCTGGCTGCGCTTCGCCGTCCCGGCGATGCTGGCGACCTTCCTGATCTGCCTCGCCACCGTCACCGCCCTGCAGCTCACCGGTCACCGCGAGGAGGTGGTGGGCGATGCGCGGCGCGAGATCGACCTCGTCGCCCGCCTGCTAGCCGGCACGCTGCCGACGGCGCTGGCCCGGCCCGCCTCGCTGCCCGGTTTGGGCCTCCCCGAGACGGCGACGCCCGCGGCCCTGCGCGAGCGGCTGGTCCGCCTGCTTCCCGTCGGCAGCCTGCCGGCCGGCCGCACCGTCCTGCTGGTCGGCGCCGACGACGCGATCCTGGCCGCCCTGCCGGAGCGCCCGGGCCTGCCCCGAAGCTTCGCCGAACTCGTCGGCGAGGTGCAGGTGCTCGGCATCATGGGCGAGCGCGCCGGCGTGCTGCCGGTGGTGCTCGGCAACGGCGAGCGGGCGCTCGCCACCGTCCGGACGGTGACCGGCGGCACCGGAGTCGCGCAGGTCGCGGTAGTCCAGACCCTCGATTCGGTGACGGCGGTCTGGGGGACCCGGGCACGCACCGCCGCGGTGCTGGTCGGCGCGGTGGCGCTGGTGGTGGTCTGCACCGGCCTCGCCTACGCGCTCCAGGCCGACCGGGCGCGGGCCGTCGACCGGGTCTGCGAGCAGGTCCGCCAGCGCCTCGACACGGCGCTCGGCCGCGGCCGCTGCGGCCTGTGGGACTGGGACATCCCGCGCGGCCGGATCTACTGGTCGGATTCGATGTACCAGCTCCTCGGCTACGTCCGGGAGCAGGAATTTCTTTCTTTCGGCGACGTTAACGCCCTCGTCCACCCGGACGATACCGACCTCTACGGGCTGGCGCGCCAGCTGGCGGCCCGCGACACCACCGTCGACCACGAGTTCCGCATCCGCGGTGCCGGCGGCGAGTGGGTTTGGCTTAAGGCCCGGGCCGAGATCGTCCAGGACCTCGAGGATAACGGCCGCCACCTCGTCGGCATCGTCATCGACATCTCGGAGCAGCGCCGCCTCGCCGAATCGACCGCCACCGCCGACATGCGCCTGCGCGACGCGGTCGAGGCGGTGTCGGAGGCCTTCGTGCTGTGGGACGCGCAGAACCGCCTCGTCCTGTGCAACTCGAAGTTCCGGCGCCTGCACGCGCTCACCGCCGACGAGGCCCAGCCGGGCCGGCGCTACGACGCCATCATGGGCCGCGCCGCCCTGCCGACCGTGCGGCGCGAGATTCCCGCCGGCGAGTTCCCGGAGGCCGGGGCCCGCACCTTCGAGGCCGAGCTCGCCGACGGGCGCTGGCTGCAGATCAGCGAACGCCGCACCAAGGACGGCGGCTACGTCTCGGTCGGCACCGACATCACGGCGCTCAAGCGGCACCAGGAGCGGCTGGTGGAATCCGAGCGCCAGCTCATCGCCACCATCGCCGACCTCAAGCGCTCGCGCCGCACCCTCGAGATCCAGACCCAGCAGCTCGCCGACCTCGCCGAGCGCTACCTCGACCAGAAGGCCCAGGCCGAGAGCGCCAACCGCTCGAAATCCGAGTTCCTGGCCAACATGAGCCACGAGCTGCGCACCCCGCTGAACGCCATCCTGGGCTTCGCCGAGGTGATGGAGAGCGAGGTGTTCGGGTCGCTCGGCTCGGAGAAGTACCGCGAATACTGCCGCGACATCCGATCGAGCGGGCATTACCTGCTCTCGGTCATCGACGACATCCTCGACATGTCGCGCATCGACGCCCGCCGGGTGAAGCTCGCCAAGCAGCCGGTCGCCGTGAGCGAGGCGCTGGAGCGCGCCCTCAAGCTCATCGCCGAGCCGGCCCGCGCCAAGGGCCTCACCGTCAGCGTCGAGATGAGCGCCGACACCCTGGTGATGGCCGACGAACGTGCCCTGCACCAGATCCTGGTCAACCTGCTGCAGAACGCCGTGAAGTTCACCCCCGAGGCAGGCCGGGTCGCGGTGCGCACCCGCCGCGCCCTCGACGCCGTCCACATCTTCGTCGAGGACAGCGGCATCGGCATCCCGAAGGCGGCGCTGCCGAAGCTCGGCTATCCGTTCGAGCAGGTCGAGACCAACTTCGCCCGTAGCTACAAGGGCTCAGGCCTCGGCCTCGCCATCGCCCGCTCCCTCGCCGAGCTCCACGGCGGCGGCCTGCGCATCCGCTCCGAGGAAGGCACCGGCACGATCGTGCTGGTCCGCCTGCCCCGCCCCGGCCTCAACGAGGCCGCCGCCGCGCAGGACGCGGCCCAGGAAAGCGCCCAGTTCGCCGCTCGGGAAGCAGCCGCGCTCGAGGCGTGAGGAGCGGAAGCCCCTCCCCGCCGACCTGTCCCTTGCGCCCCGGATGCAACGGCGCGCTTGCCGCAGGTTCGACTTGGCGGGGAGATCGCGATCATCGAGCGGCTGATCATCGAGGGCGACGGGATCGTCGGGATCGCGGAAGCGGGTCGCGATCGCACCGGACGAGCCGGAGCGCTGGCGTTTCACCGGATTCTCATCCATCCGGGCGGTTGAAGAGCGGCGGCGGCGGGCTTAGGCCGTGGCACGGGCCCGGGATCTGCCGCTTCTCTTCAGGGAGCGTCGTCGTCCACACGGACCTCACTCCCGCCGCACCCTGATGTTCGGTTCCATGCTCACGACCTCCGCGCCCGGTTCCCCGGACACCCCTTCCTTCACTCCCAGCCTCGACCAGTTCCGCCGCGTCGTTCTGAAGGTCGGCTCGGCGCTTCTCGTCGACCGGGCGCGGGGGCGGCTGCGCCACGCCTGGCTGGCGGCGCTCGCCGAGGACATCGCCGACCTGCACGGCCGCGGCGTCGACGTGCTGGTGGTGTCCTCGGGCTCGATCGCGCTCGGGCGCACGGTGCTGGGCTTCGGCCCCGGCCCGCTCCGGCTGGAGGAGAGCCAGGCCGCCGCCGCCGTGGGGCAGATCGCGCTCGCCCGCCACTGGTCGGAGGCGCTCGCCCATCACGGCATCGTCGCCGGCCAGATCCTGGTGACGCCGCAGGACACCGAGGAGCGCCGGCGCTACCTCAACGCGCGCGCCACCACCCTGAAGCTCCTGGAGGAGCGCGCCGTCCCGGTCGTCAACGAGAACGACACGGTGGCGACCTCGGAGATCCGCTACGGCGACAACGACCGCCTCGCGGCGCGAGTCGCCACCATGATCGGCGCCGACCTCCTGGTGCTGTTCTCCGACATCGACGGGCTCTACACCGCCCCTCCCGCGAGCGACCCGGCCGCGCGACACCTGCCGGTGATCGCCCGGATCACCCCGGAAATCGACGCGATGGCGGGGGGGCCGGCCTCGGAACTCTCGCGCGGCGGCATGCGCACCAAGGTCGAGGCCGCCAAGATCGCCATCCAGGGCGGAACCCAGATGATGATCGCCGACGGCCGGGGCAAGAACCCGCTCAAGGCGGTGGCGAACGGCGCGCGCTGCTCGTGGTTCCTCGCCGGCTCGACGCCGGGCGCGGCGCGCAAGACCTGGATCGGCGGCTCGCTCGAGCCCCGCGGCACCCTGACGATCGATGCCGGCGCGGCCCGGGCGCTGCAAGGCGGGGCGAGCTTGCTGCCGGTCGGCGTCACCCGGGTCGAGGGCAGCTTCAGCCGCGGCGACGCGGTGACGATCCGCTCGCTGGACGGAACGGTGCTCGCCCGCGGTCTCGTCGCCTACGACCGCGACGACGCCGCCCGCATCCTCGGCCGGTCGAGCCGGGAGATCGAGGCTGTACTGGGCTATCCGGGACGCGCCGCGATGGTGCACCGAGACGATCTGGCGCTGGTGGGGGATTGAGGTGAGACGGATCAACATTCTCGGCAGTGCCGGGAGTGGAAAATCCACCCTCGCCCTCAGGCTCGGCGAAAAGCGTCATCTTCCGATCATCCATCTCGACCGACTGTTCTGGGAGCCGGGATGGCAGAAGACCGACAAAGCGGTCTTTCGGCAGCGTGTCGAGCAGGCGGTGAGCGGAGATGCGTGGATCTGCGAGGGCAACTACGCCTCCCAGACGTTCGCGCTCCGCATGCCGCGCGCCGAACTGACTGTCTGGCTCGATACCCCACGTCTGATCTTCGCACTCTGCATCGCTCGGCGAAGCGTGCGAACCTCGGACAGGCCCGACCTTCCGGCAGGATGTCGCGAAGGGAACGTGTAGAATGCGGTCGAACTCATACGGGACGCTTGGCAGTTCGACGCCAAGCAGCGTGCGCAAATCGAGGCGGAGCTTGCCCATTGGAGTGCGGCAGGCACGATCACGCGCTTCAGAAGCGGAGATGAGATCGCCGATCTCCTGTCGAGCATCGGGGCGCAAGATCGCTGATGCGATATGACGGAGCACGGCACACGACGGAAGCTGCTCCCAGCGTCGCCGACCCCTCCCACCCACAACCTCATCCTGAGGTGTTAGCCGATTGAAAATCGGCTGACCTCGAAGGAGAACTCCAGGGATCGCACAGACTTCTGGAGCCCTCCTTCGAGGTCAGTCCATGAAGGATGGACTGACACCTCAGGATGAGGTTGCAGATGGGAAAAGCCTGATGATCGCGGGCTTTGCACCAGTGTCGTGTACTGTGATGGCTGACGCACCTCGCACCGAAGCATCACCCCAAACACCAAGAAGGCGCCCGAGGGGCGTATGCCGCCCCTGGCGCCTTGCTTGAACAAATCGAGTGCTTGGCCCCGGCGCGCCGGGGCGGTGCGATCAGCAGAAGTGCTGGCCGATCCGGCGCTCCAGATCGTCGGTGATGCGTCCGCCGTTGACCTCGACGTACTCGCCGATCTGACGCTCCAGGCGACGCTGGTTGGCGGCGTGGATCGCGTGGACCATGCGGCTCACGAGGGTGAGGATGCCGGGCTCCATGTCGGAGCGCTCGTCGATGGCGGGGGCGATGAGGGAGTGAGTGATGACCGCGAGCATCGGGATCTCCTGTGAGATTGCGCGCGGGCGTTTCCGGTGTTCTTGTTGCAACGCAATATGGACGCTGCCGCGCTGCACACAAGCGTCGCGGGTGCAGCGGCGCCATGCGATTCCGGCATGCCGATTCCGCCGCGCCGGTTAACCCGGTGGTGACGCCTGGTCGTTCCGGGACAATGGCTTGCCCGGGGTTGACCCCGGGGAGACGAGAGGTCAATCAGCCCGTCGCCCGCGCGTCATCCTGGCCTGCTAGTCGAGCCGACCGGCTCGGGGGCGCGTGTCCCCGCAGGCGGGGCGATACCACAGACCACGAGTCCGGAGACCTTGAGCGCCATGACCGACAGCGCGACGACCGACTGGCCCGTCCACGGCCGCATCAGCGGCCCCATCGTGATGATCGGCTTCGGCTCGATCGGCCGGGGTACCCTGCCCCTGATCGAGCGCCACTTCACCTACGACAAGGCCCGGTTCACGGTGGTCGAGCCGTCGGATGCCCACAAGGCGCTCGCCGACGAGCACGGCCTGCGCTTCGAGCAGGTCGCGCTGACCAAGGACAATTACCGCGAGGTCCTGACGCCCCTCCTCACCGAGGGCGGCGGCCAGGGCTTCTGCGTCAACCTCTCGGTCGACACCTCGTCGCGGGACATCATGGAGCTGTGCCGCGAGATCGGCGCGCTCTACATCGACACCGTCGCCGAGCCGTGGCCGGGCTTCTACTTCGACAAGAACGCGGGTCCGGCCGACCGCACCAACTATGCCCTGCGCGAGCAGGTGCTCGACGCCCGCCGCCGCAACCCGGGCGGTCCGACCGCGGTGTCGTGCTGCGGCGCCAATCCCGGCATGGTGTCGTGGTTCGTCAAGCAGGCGCTCCTGAACCTCTCGGCCGAGCTCGGCCTCAAGACCCCCGAGCCGAAGAGCCGCGAGGAGTGGGCCGCGCTGATGCGCGAGGTCGGCGTCAAGGGCATCCACATCGCCGAGCGCGACACCCAGCGGGCCAAGTCGGAGAAGCCGCAGGGCATCTTCGTCAACACCTGGTCGGTCGAGGGTTTCGTCTCGGAAGGCAACCAGCCGGCGGAGCTCGGCTGGGGCACCCACGAGACCTGGATGCCGGAGAACGGCCGCACCCTGCCGAACGACGCCCCGGCGATCTACCTGCTGCAGCCGGGCGCCGACACCCGCGTGCGCTCCTGGACCCCGACCGGCCAGGCGCAGTTCGGCTTCCTCGTCACCCACAACGAGGCGATCTCGATCGCCGACTACTACACGGTGCGCCAGGACGGTAAGGCGGTCTACCGGCCGACCTGTCACTACGCCTACCATCCCTGCAACGAGGCGGTGCTGTCGCTGCACGAGATGTGGGGCCAGGCCGGCAAGGTGCAGGAGAAGCACCACATCCTCGACGAGAACGAGATCGTCGACGGCATCGACGAGCTCGGCGTGCTGCTCTACGGCCACGGCAAGAACGCCTACTGGTACGGCTCGCAGCTCTCCATCGAGGAGACCCGCCGCATCGCCCCCTACCAGAACGCCACCGGCCTCCAGGTGACCTCGGCGGTGCTCGCCGGCATGGTCTGGGCGCTGGAGAACCCCGAGGCCGGCATCGTCGAGGCCGACGAGGTCGATTTCCGCCGCTGCCTCGAGGTCCAGACGCCGTATCTCGGCCCGGTGGTCGGGGTCTACACCGACTGGACCCCGCTCTCGGGCCGCCCGGGCCTCTTCCCGGAGGACATCGACGAGAGCGATCCCTGGCAGTTCCGCAACGTGCTGGTGCACGGTGCGTAACGCCTGAGCTTGCGGCACCGCGCCCCTTCTTCGGGCGCGGTGCCTCACCGCCGCGGGCTGTCGTCCGCTCCCGCCGGGTGCTACCATCGCGCCGGTGACAGGGAGCCGTCATGTCGCTCGCGCTGCGGCGCGCCCCGCGGATGCGGGTCGCCGATTTCATCGCCATGATCCGCGACCGTCCGGACGAGGAGCGCTGGGAGCTTCTCGACGGCGAGGCGGTGTTGATGGCACCGCCGGGTGAGCGGCATCAGCAGATCGTCATGAACCTGGGTCGCCAGCTTGCGACGCTGGCGGAGAAGCTGGGATGCAGAGCGCTGCCCGGGCTCGGCCTGCGCAACGATTTCGTCGACGATTACGCCCCGATCCCCGATCTCGTCGTCCGTTGCGGTCCCCTTCTTCCTGACGGCTACGCCCGCGACCCCTTAATCGTCGCCGAGGTGCTGTCTCCCTCGACCATGAACAACGACCGCGGTCGCAAGGCGGCGTTCTACCAGGGCCTCCAGACCTTGCGCGCCTACCTGATCGTCTATCAGGACGAGGCCCGGGTGGAGGTCTGGTCACGCGGGAACGGCCCGGACTGGACCCTGCGTGTCCTCGGCCACGACGACACGATCCCGCTGCCCGATCTCGGCGGGGAAATCCCCGTTGCCGCCCTGTATCACGGCCTTCCCCTCTGACGCCCGAGCCGCCCTTGCCCCATTTCGACGAATTCTACGCCAACAAGCTGCGCGGCTCCCTCGGGGTGACCGACGCCGAATCGGTGCTCGACCTGCGGGGCGCCCCCCGGGCCCAGGCCGAGGCCTCGCTGGCCGACATGCTGGAGCGCAGCCGCTTCGCCAAGGGCAAGACCGTGGCGGTGCGGTTCGACGGGCCGGTGCCCGGCGGCGGCGAGACCCTGTTTCAGCCGGTCGGCCGCCAGCTCCTCGACGCCAAGCGCCGCGGCTGGGTCGAGCGGCTCCAGACCCTGCCATCCCAGGACGGGCTCGGCTTCTACGTCGCCCTCGCCGGGCGGCCCGAGAAGACGCCCGAGGCCCGCTGACGCGATGGACCAGCCGGCCTCCGACAACCTCGCCGACCTCACGGCGACCGAGCTTCTGACGCTCTACGCGCGCCGCGCCGTCTCGCCGGTCGCGGTGACGCAGGCCGTGATCGCCCGGGCGGAGGCGGCCGAGCCCCGCCTGCACGCCCTCTACGCCTTCGCGCCGGAGAAAGCGCTCGCGGCGGCCCGCGCCTCCGAGGCGCGGTGGATGCGAGGAGAGGCCCTGCCCCTCGACGGGGTGCCGGTCACCATCAAGGAGAACATCGCCACCAGGGGCGTGCCGATGCCGCTCGGTACCGCCGCCCGGGACGACGCCCCCCCGAGCCCGGCCGACGCGCCGGCCACCGCCCGCCTGCGCGAGGACGGGGCGGTGATCTTTTCGGCCACGACGATGCCGGATTACGGCATGCTGTCCTCGGGCCTGTCGAGCTTCCACCCCCTCACCCGCAACCCGTGGGACCTGACCAGAGGCCCGGGCGGCTCCTCGGCCGGCTCGGGCGCGGCCGCCGCCGCGGGCTACGGGCCGATCCATCTCGGCACCGATATCGGCGGCTCGATCCGCCTGCCCGCTTCCTGGTGCGGCGTCGTCGGCCACAAGCCCAGCCACGGCCGCGTGCCCCTCGACAACGCCTTCTACGGCCGCTGCGCCGGGCCGCTCACCCGCACGGTCGCCGACGCGGCGCTGGCGATGCGCGCGATCAGCCGCCCCGACGATCGCGACCCGACCGGCCTGCCCCCGGCCGACCTGCCCTGGCTCGACCTCGACGGCATCGACCTGAAGGGCCTGCGCCTCGGCCTGGTGATGGAGGCGGGCGCCGGCCTCTCGCTCGATCCCGGCAACCGCGCGGTGATCGAGGCGGCGGCAGCGCTCCTGGCGCAGGCCGGCGCGCGCGTTACGCCGGTGCCGGCCTTCCTGACGCAGGAGATGCTCGACGGGCTCGACCGGTTCTGGCGCCAGCGCGCCTCCCTCGACATCGAGGCGCTCGACGAGGCGCGGCGCGCCCGCGTCCTGCCCTTCATCCGCGACTGGGCGGCGGGCGGCCGGGGTTTGAGCGGGGCGGCCGTCTTCCACGGCATGGGCCAGATGGCGGCGATGCGCGATGCCGCGCTCGCGGCGATCCGGCCGTTCGATTTCCTGATCGGCCCGGTCTCGCCGAACCCGCCCTTCCCGGCCGAGCACGCCTCGCCGACCAACGACCCCGCCAGGGCGATGCACCACATCGCCTACACGGTGCCGTTCAACATGTCGGAGCAACCGGCGATCTCGGTGCCGGCGGGGTTCACCCCGGACGGGCTGCCGGTCGGCCTGCATATCGCCAGCCGGCGCTTCGACGATGTCGGGGTGCTGCGGCTCGCCCGTGCCTTCGAGCGGATCCGGCCGGCGCTCCGGCCGTGGCCGGTGGTGGCCTGATCTCGGTCAGGCCGTCTCGCCCTTCAGCCGCGCCAGCGCCCGCGCCCGCCCGATCAGCGGCAGCAGGCCGGCGAGGTCGGGGCCGTGGTCCAGCCCCGTCAGCGCCAGGCGCAGGGGCAGGAACAGGGCCTTGCCCTTGAAGCCGGTGGCGTTGCGCACCGCCTCCGTCACCCGCTTCCAGGTCGTGGCGTCCCAGGGCTCCGCCGGCAGGGCCTCGCGGGCGACGGCGAAGAGATCCGGGGTCTCGCCCATCACCGGCGTCACCGGGCCCTCGACCACCCGCCACCATTCCGCGGCGTCCGACACGCGGGTGAGGTTCGCCTTCACGACCTCCCAGAACGCCTCGGCCCGCTCAGGCGCGACGCCGAGGGCGGCCAGGCGCTCCGCCACCGCCGCGTAGCCCAGGCCGTGGACCACGCGGGCGTTGAGGCCGTCGAGCTCGTGCTCGTCGAACTTCGCCGGCGCCCGCGAGACGTGGGCGAGGTCGACGAGGGAAGCCAGCTCGTCGAGGTCGGCCACCGGCCGCACCGCCTCGGCCGAGCCGGTGAGGACGGCGAGCGCCGCCACCGCCACCGGCTCGTAGCCGGCCTCGCGCAGGCCGCGCAGCGACAGGTGGCCGAGGCGCTTCGACAGGCCCTCGCCGCTCGCCGTGGTGAGCAGGTTGTGGTGGGCGAAGACCGGCACCGGCGCGCCGAGCGCGGAAAAAATCTGGATCTGGACCGCCGTGTTGGTGACGTGGTCCTCGCCGCGGATGACGTGGGTCACGCCGGTCTCGGCGTCGTCGACCACGGAGGGAAGCGTGTAGAGGTAGCTGCCGTCCTCGCGGATCAGCACCGGGTCGGACAGGCTGTCGGCCTCGACGTGGCAGGGGCCGCGCACGAGGTCGTCCCAGGTCACCGTGCCGGGATCGAGGCGAAAGCGCCAATGCGGCCGGCGCCCCTCGGCCTCGAAGGCAGCGCGCTCCTCGGGGCTGAGCTTCAGGGCGGCGCGGTCGTAGACCGGCGGCAGGCCGCGGCCGAGCTGGCGCTTGCGCCGGCGATCGAGCTCCTCGGCGGTCTCGTAGGCCGGGTAGAGCCGGCCGGTCGCCTTCAGGCGCTCGGCGGCCGCGTCGTAGATCGCGAGACGCTCCGACTGGCGGAACATCCCGTCGGGGACGATGCCGAGCCAGCCCAGATCCTCCTCGATCGCCGCGGCGAACTCGGCCGTCGAGCGCGCCGTGTCGGTATCGTCGAGGCGCAGCCAGAACCGGCCGCCGGCCCGGCGGGCGAACAGGGCGTTGAACAGGGCCGGCCGGGCGTTCCCGATATGCAGGAAGCCGGTGGGTGAGGGAGCGAAGCGGACGACGGGTGCCATGCGGCCCTCGTAGAGCATCGCCCGAGCGCGGCGCAATCGGCCGGTTGCCGCCGCGACCCGCGATGCCGGCTTGACAGCGCTTGCCCCGCCGCCGCATCGCCACGGTGGTGGACGCCTCCCCTCCCCCAGACGGCCTGGTGCCGCCCGATACGACGGTCTGGCTCGTCACCGACGGCAAGGCCGGCGACCTCGCGCCGTGCCGCGGCCTCGCGGAGGCCTTGGGGTTGACGGCCGAGGAGCGGCGCATCGCACCGCGCCCGCCCTTCTCCTGGCTGGCGCCCCGCGGCCCGGCCGACCCTCGCGAGCGGGCGCTCGCCCCGCCCTGGCCGGATCTCGCCATCGCGACCGGCCGGCGGGCGGTGCCGGCGTTGCGTGCCATCAAGCGCCGCTCGGGGAACGACACCTTCACGGTGTTCCTGCGCGATCCGCGCATCGGGACGCGGGCCGCCGACCTGATCTGGGTGCCGGCCCACGACCGGCTCCGGGGGCCCAACGTGATCGTGACCGAGGCCGGCCCTCACCCGGTCTCGCCCGCCCGCCTCGCCGCGGCGCGCGCCCATCCCGATCCGCGCCTCGCCGCCCTCCCCTCGCCCCGCATCGCCGTGCTGGTCGGCGGCGACAGCCGGCACGGGCGTTTCTCGGAGGCGGATGCGGCGCGCCTGCTCGCCGGGCTGGAGCGCCTGTCGGAGGGCGCGAGCCTGATGGTCACCGCCTCGCGGCGCACGCCCGCGGCCCTGCGCGCGGCGCTCGCCGACCTCGTGCGCCGCCGCGGCGGATTCGTCTGGGACGGCGGCGGCGAGAATCCCTACCTCGCGATGCTGGCGCTCGCCGACACGATCGTGGCGACGGGCGATTCGGCCAACATGGTCGTCGAGGCCTGCGCCGCCGGCGTTCCGGTGCAGTTGTTCGAGCCGGCGAACGTCTACGCCCGCCATCGCACGCTGTTCGAGGCCCTGAAACGGCACGGAACTGTGCATGCCTTCGACGGACGGGTTGAAGCGTTGCGCCCCAAACCCTTAGACATGACCCTCGCGATCGCGCAGGCTGTGGCGAATGCCTATATGGGGCATCGCGACGCGCTCGCCCGTCGGACGGCTCGCTAGAGCCCGATCGGCGGCAGCCCCGGAGATTCCTATGTCGACGACCCCGCAGGCTCCCCAGCACGAGAAGCTCGTGATCATCGGTTCCGGCCCGGCCGGATACACCGCCGCGATCTACGCCGCCCGTGCCATGGTCGAGCCGCTGCTGATCTCGGGCTTCCAGCCCGGCGGCCAGCTGATGATCACCACCGACGTCGAGAACTATCCCGGCTTCGCCGAGGCCATCCAGGGCCCGTGGCTGATGGAGCAGATGCGCGCCCAGGCCGAGCATGTCGGCACCCGCATCATCTCGGAATACATCGCCAAGGTCGACCTCGCGCAGCGGCCGTTCCGCCTCGAGGCCGATTCCGGCGCGGTCTTCACCTGCGACGCGCTGATCATCGCCACCGGCGCCCAGGCCAAATGGCTCGGCCTGCCTTCCGAGGCGAAGTTCCAGGGCTTCGGCGTCTCGGCCTGCGCCACCTGCGACGGCTTCTTCTTCCGCAACAAGGAGGTGGTGGTCGTCGGCGGTGGCAACACCGCGGTCGAGGAGGCGCTGTATCTGGCCAATCTCGCCTCCAAGGTGACGGTGGTCCACCGCCGCGACAGCTTCCGGGCCGAGCGCATCCTGCAGGAGCGCCTGTACAAGCACCCGAACGTCGAGGTGGTGTGGAACCACGCGGTGGAGGAGGTCTGCGGCCGCGACAAGCCGGCCCCCTCGGTCACCCATCTGCGCCTGCGCGACACGGTCACCGGCGCGATCACCGAGCGCAAGGCCGACGGCGTGTTCATCGCCATCGGCCACCAGCCGGCCACGGCCGTGTTCGAGGGGCAGCTGCCCTTCCGCGCCGGCGGCTACCTCGAGGTGACGCCCGGCACCGCCATGACGGCGATCCCCGGCGTCTTCGCGGCGGGCGACGTGACCGACGACGTCTACCGGCAGGCGATCACCGCCGCCGGCATGGGCTGCATGGCCGCCCTCGAGGCGGAGAAGTACCTGGCGAACCTCGCGATCGGCGAAGAGCCGCGCAAGGCGGCGGCCGAGTAGGGGACAATCGACCGGGGCCGGGGATGAGCCCCGGTTCCGGCCTTGTGGCGTTCGCTCTGAACTCACCGGCTCATCCGAGCCGGCCGGAGCTCTGGCGAGGGGTTGACGGCCGTGGACTGGGACAAGATCCGGATTTTCCTCAACGTCGCCGAGGCGGGCAGCTTCACCAAGGCGGGCGACGACATCGGCCTCAGCCAGTCGGCCGTCAGCCGCCAGATCAGCGCGCTCGAGCGCGAGCTGAAGGCGCCGCTGTTCCACCGCCATGCCCGCGGGCTGATCCTGACCGAGCAGGGCGACCTCCTGTTCCGGGCCGCCCGGGACATGAAGATGCGGCTGGAGACGACGCGCGCGCGCCTCGTCGAGACCAGCGAGCGCCCGTCGGGCGACCTCAAGGTGACGACGACGGTGGGGCTGGGCACCGCCTGGCTGTCGCAGCGGGTGGCCGAGTTCCTCGACCTGCACCCGGACGTGCGCGTCGAGCTGATCCTCACCAACGAGGAGCTCGATCTCGCGATGCGCGAGGCCGACGTGGCCATTCGGCTCCGCCGCCCGGCCCAGCCGGACCTGATCCAGCGCCGGCTGTTCACGGTGCACTACCACGTCTTCGCCTCGCTCGAATACATCAAGCGCTTCGGCGAGCCGAAGACCATCGACGACCTCGACAAGCACCGCCTGGTCTCGTTCGGCGGCGACCAGCCCTCCTACCTGATGGCGACGCACTGGCTCGCCACCGTCGGGCGCGAGGGGCGCGAGCACCGCACCATCCACTTCACGGTCAACAACATCTCGGCGCTGCAGCTCGCGGTCGAGACCGGGGCCGGCATCGGCATCCTGCCGGACTACGTGGCGGACGGGAACGAGCAGCTGGTCCAGGTGCTACGCGACTACGAGATGCCGAACCTCGAGAGCTACCTCGTCTATGCCGAGGAGATGCGCACGGTCGCCCGCGTCCAGGCATTCCGGGACTTCCTCGTCGCGAAGGCGCAGCGCTGGACCTATTGAGGCGGGGCGGCCGGTTTCGCGGCCCCCTCTCCCCGCTTGCCTTTCCGGCAGGCGGCGCCATGCTCCTCGGGTGACCGTAAGGCCTGGCCGCGAGGAGCCCCGATGACCGACGACGAGACCTTCATGGCGCGGGCCATCGCCCTGTCGGAGCACACCTCCCTCGTCGAGAGCGCCGGCGGCGCCTTCGGCGCCGTGATCGTGCGCGACGGGCAGATCGTCGGAGAGGGCGCCAACCGGGTCGTCGCCGAGAACGACCCGACCTGGCACGCCGAGATGGCGGCGATCCGCGACGCCTGCCGCAAGGAAGGCAACTTCAAGCTGCACGGCGCGACGCTCTATACCTCGGCCGAACCCTGCCCGATGTGCATGGCCGCCGCCTACTGGGCCGGCATCTCGCGGATCTTCTACGCCTCGACCAACGAGGATGCCCTGAAGCACGGCAACTTCGACGACAGCATGATCTACGAGGAGATCCGCAAGCCCGCGGGCGAGCGCAAGATCCCGATCCGCCAGATCATGCGGGCCGAGGCGATCGAGGTCTGGGAGCGTTACGAGGCCAAGGCCGACCGGGTGCCGTACTGAGAGGCGGGGTGCGGGACGGCACATCCCGGGCGAACCCCTCACCCGTCGCGGCGTTGTCCTTCGAGGATGCTTCGGAATTGGTTCCGCAAGCCTCGGATCTTCGAAGGAGGCCTTTCATGCGTTCGACGCTTCGTCTCGCCGCCCTCGGTCTCGCCGGATTCTTGGCGACGGCCTTCGCTCCCGCCCCGCTCCTCGCCCAGGTCGCCCCCGAGACGCGGGACATCGCCGTCCACGACACGGCCGTCACCGGCTCGCTCGGGCCGGGCAGCCGTACAACCACCGGTGTCGGCCAGACCAAGCCGCCGGGCGCGGCGCTCGGTCCCGATTCGGGCCTGACCCCCGAGCTTCAGGCGCGCGACCGCGAGATCGGCCGCAAGATCGAGACCGAGATCTGCACCGGCTGCACCGAGTAGCCCGCTCCGGCGCCGTGCCCTTCGCCCGGCGCATTAATCCAAGGTGCATTAGACGGAATGATCGGTTGCGGGCGCCGCGAGCCGACGCCTACACCGACCGCAACCAGCCCGGGACCTGCGCCGTGACCGGGCGGACGAGGCAGGGGAGAACGCCATGAGCCAGCGGGTCGTCGAGGTCAGCCAGGATGCGCGCGCGCGGGCGCATGTCGACGAGGCGACGTACCAATCCTGGTACCGGGCCTCGATCGACGATCCCGAGGCGTTCTGGCGCGAGCACGGCAAGCGGATCGACTGGTTCACGCCCTACACCAAGGTCAAGGAGACGACCTTCGGCCCCGGCGACGTCTCGATCCAGTGGTTCTCCGACGGCGTGACCAACGCCGCCCACAACTGCATCGACCGGCACCTCGAGACCCGCGGCGACCAGGTGGCGATCATCTGGGAGGGCGACGACCCGTCGGAATCGCGCCACATCACCTACCGCGAGCTGCACGCGGAAGTGTGCCGGATGGCCAACGTCCTGCGCAACCGGGGCGTGTCGAAGGGCGACCGGGTCACCATCTACCTGCCGATGATCCCCGAGGCCGCCTTCGCGATGCTGGCCTGCGCCCGGCTCGGCGCGATCCACTCGGTGGTGTTCGGCGGCTTCTCGCCGGATTCGCTCGCCGGCCGCATCCAGGGTTGCGACTCGAAGCTCGTCATCACCGCCGACGAGGGCCTGCGCGGCGGCCGCAAGGTGCCGCTGAAGGCCAATGTCGACGCGGCGATCCAGCGCCTGCCCGCCGACAGCGTCGACCACGTCGTCGTCGTGCGCCGCACCGGCGGCGCCGTCGAGATGGACCCGGTCCGCGACGTCTACTACGACGCGGCCGCCGCCCAGGTCACCGACGAGTGCCCGGTCACCCACGTCGAGGCCGAGCACCCGCTCTTCCTGCTCTACACCTCGGGCTCGACCGGCCAGCCGAAGGGCGTGGTCCACACCACCGGCGGCTACCTCGTCTACGCGGCGATGACCCACCAATACGTCTTCGACTACCACGAGGGCGACATCTACTGGTGCACCGCCGATGTCGGCTGGGTCACCGGCCACTCCTACATCCTGTACGGGCCGCTGGCGAACGGCGCCACGACCCTGATGTTCGAGGGCATCCCGACCTACCCATCGATCTCGCGGTTCTGGGAGGTCGTCGACAAGCACAAGGTCAACATCTTCTACACCGCCCCGACCGCGATCCGCTCGCTGATGGGCGCCGGCGAGGAGCCGGTGAAGAAGACCTCGCGCGCGTCCCTGCGCACCCTCGGCTCGGTCGGCGAGCCGATCAACCCGGAGGCCTGGGAGTGGTACTACCGGGTGGTGGGCGACGAGCGCTGCCCGATCGTCGACACCTGGTGGCAGACCGAGACCGGCGGCATCCTCATCACCCCCCTACCCGGCTCGACCCCGCTCAAGCCCGGCTCGGCGACCCGGCCATTCTTCGGCGTCAAGCCGGTGGTGGTCGACAGCGACAACAAGGTCCTCGACGGCGCCTGCGAGGGCAACCTCTGCATCGACGATTCCTGGCCCGGCCAGATGCGCACGGTGTGGGGCGACCACGAGCGCTTCGTCCAGACCTACTTCTCGACCTTCCCGGGCCGCTACTTCTCGGGCGACGGCTGCCGGCGCGACGCGGACGGCTATTACTGGATCACCGGCCGGGTCGACGACGTCATCAACGTCTCGGGCCATCGGATGGGCACGGCGGAGGTCGAATCCTCGCTGGTCGCGCACCCGAAGGTCTCGGAGGCCGCGGTGGTGGGCTATCCCCACGACATCAAGGGCCAGGGCATCTATGCCTACGTCACCCTGATGCAGGGGGAGGAGCCCTCGGACGCGCTCCGCAAGGAGCTGGTCGCCTGGGTGCGCAAGGATATCGGGCCGATCGCCTCGCCCGACCTGATCCAGTTCGCGCCCGGCCTGCCCAAGACCCGCTCGGGCAAGATCATGCGCCGCATCCTGCGCAAGATCGCCGAGAACGAATTCTCGTCGCTCGGCGACACCTCGACGCTGGCCGAGCCGGCCGTCGTCGACGACCTGATCGAGAACCGCCAGAACCGCACCCACTGATCCGGCGGCCGGGCCCCGGGCACGACCATCGGGGCCCGCGCCGGCTCGACTTCCGGCAGACGCCGCCGCGCCGACCGCGCGGCGGCGTTCTCCTATGCGGAATCGCCGCCGCGGCCAGCAAAGCCGTCGATCACGCCACCGGCGACATACTAAACCTTCGTAGCACGACCCGGCTTTTCAATCGTTTCGCACTGGCAATCGCCGCCATTTCAGGTCATTCGCTGTGTGCGCTGCAGCAGCGGATAGTCGGCACAAGATTGTCCGTTACGATCCGGCAACATTCTCAGCCCGCATCGGCCGCCTCATCGCCGCCCCGTCGATGACGGGCGCGAGGCGACCTGCGCCCGGCTGACGAAAGACCGACAGGCGAAAGACAACAGGGAGGAGGCCCGCCGATGGCGGAGATCGATCATTCACGGGTTTTGTCGAGCCCGAAATTCCGGCAGCTCGTCACCGAACGCACCCGCTTCGGCTGGATCCTGTCCGGCGTGATGCTGGGCATCTACCTCGTCTTCATCCTGCTCGTCGCCTTCGCGCACGGCCTGATGGCGACGAAGGTCGGCTCCGGCGTCACCTCGCTCGGCATCGTGCTCGGCCTCGTCGTCATCGTGGCGGCCTTCGTGCTGACCGGGATCTACGTCGCCCGGGCCAATGGCCGCTTCGACGACCTGACCCGCGACCTCAACCGGGAGCTCGGCCGATGACCGCCCGCCGCATCGCCGTCGTGGCGCTCCTGACGATCGTCGGGGCCGGCGCCGCGCTCGCCGCCGGACCGGATCTCGGCGCCGTGCAGAAGCAGGCGACGAACTGGACCGCCGTCGTCATGTTCCTGCTCTTCGTGCTCGCCACACTGGGCATCACCTACAAGGCCGCCGCGGGCTCGAAGTCGGCGGCCGACTTCTACGCCGCCGGCGGCGGCATCTCGGCCGGCCAGAACGCGCTCGCCATCGCGGGCGACTACATGTCGGCCGCCTCGTTCCTCGGCATCTCGGGCCTGGTCTTCTCGTCGGGCTTCGACGGGCTGATCTACTCGATCGGCTTCCTGGTCGGCTGGCCGATCGTGCTGTTCCTGATCGCCGAGCGCCTGCGCAACCTCGGCAAGTTCACCTTCGCCGACGTGGCGAGCTTCCGCCTCGACCAGACCCGGATCCGCATCCTGTCGGCGACCGGCACCCTCGTGGTGGTGGCGTTCTACCTGATCGCCCAGATGGTCGGCGCCGGCAAGCTGATCCAGCTCCTGTTCGGCCTCGACTACCTCACCGCCATCGTCGCGGTCGGCATCCTGATGATCGTCTACGTCGCCTTCGGCGGCATGAAGGCGACGACCTGGGTGCAGATCATCAAGGCCTGCCTGCTGCTGGCTGGCGCGTCCTTCATGGCGCTTGCTGTTCTGTGGCGCTACGGCTTCAACCCGGAGGCGCTGTTCGCGGCCGCCGTCGCCGAGCATCCCAAGCACGAGGCGATCATGGCGCCGGGCGGCCTCGTCGCCGACCCGATCTCGTCCCTGTCGCTCGGCATCGGCCTGATGTTCGGCACCGCCGGCCTGCCCCACATCCTCATGCGGTTCTTCACCGTGTCGGACGCCCAGGCCGCCCGCAAGTCGGTGTTCTACGCCACCGGCCTCATCGCCTACTTCTACATCCTGACCTTCATCATCGGGTTCGGCGCCATCACCTTCCTGATGGGCGACCCGAGCTACTTCAAGGCCGGGGCGAACGGCGCCTACGACCGGATCACCGGGCTTCTCGGCGGCAGCAACATGGCGGCGGTGCACCTCGCCAACGCCACGGGCGGCTCGCTCTTCCTCGGCTTCATCTCGGCGGTGGCCTTCGCGACCATCCTGGCGGTGGTGGCCGGCCTGACGCTCGCCGGCGCCTCGGCGGTCAGCCACGACCTCTACGCCCAGGTCTTCGCCCGCGGGCGCACGACCGAGGCCGGCGAGGTGCGGCTGTCGAAGATCTCGGCCGTCGTGATCGGCATCGTGGCGATCTATCTCGGCTACGTGTTCGAGAACCAGAACGTCGCCTTCATGGTCGGCCTCGCCTTCGCGGTGGCGGCGAGCTGCAACTTCCCGGTGCTCGCGATGTCAATCCTGTGGAAGGGCACGACGACGCTCGGCGCCCTCGTCGGCGGCCTCGTCGGTCTCGTCAGCGCGGTCGTGATGGTGGTGCTGTCCAAGGCCGTGTGGGTCACCACCTTCGGCCACCCGGCGGCGCTCTTCCCCTACGACAACCCGGCGCTGTTCTCGATGCCGCTCGCCTTCCTGGGCATCTGGGCGGTCTCGAAGATCGACAACTCGGTGCGGGCGAAGCGCGAGCGTGCCGCCTTCGAGGCGCAGTACGTGCGCTCCGAGACCGGCATCGGGGCGTCCGGCGCGCACGCGCATTGATGCAACGAGGGGCGGCGGCCGTTGCGGCCGCCGCCCCTTTCTCGTTGTCCGGTGACGACGTTGCTATCCGCCCTCGTCCGGATGGCGGAAGCATTGTTGCAAATTCCTAAAGGGTGCCGAGATCGTCGCGACGGACGAACCGGTGCAACCCCCTCAGTGGCCCGGCTCCGCATGCATCCGCCGGATGCGCCGGACCGTCCACCACACGCCCGCCAGCACCACCGGCACCGCGATCGCGGTCCCGACCGTGGCGTCGACCGGCACGCCGGCATGGTGGACGCCCTCCAGGACGTGGTGGACGAGGCTCGCGACGTAGTAGGTGATCGCCGCGACCGAGAGGCCCTCGACGGTCTGCTGCATGCGCAGTTGCAGCCGCACCCGGTCGTTCATCGATTGCAGCTGGGCCTGGTTCTGGCGCTCCAGCTCGATGTCGACCCGGGTGCGCAGCATCTGGGCCGCCCGGGCGAGCTTGCGCGAGAGCAGGTCCTGCCGCTCGGCGATCGTCGTGCAGGTGCGGATCGCCGGGTTGTAGCGCCGGGCGAGGAAGACCGACCAGCTCGTCTGCCCGGGCAGCGCGTGCTCGCCCGAGGAGGAGAGGCGCAGGCGCACCAACTCGTCGTAGGCCCGGGTCGCGCCGAAGCGGTACATCGCCCGCGACGCCCCGGCCTCGAGCTCGGCGGCGAGCCCGATCAGCTCGTCGAGGAGGGCGTGGTTCTTCTCGAACCCCTCGCTGGAGCGCATCGCCTCCATCAGGGGCGGCAGCGCGGTCTCGATCCGCCGGATGGTCGGACCGAGCGCCTGCGCCTCCGGCAGGCCGAGGAGGGCCAGGGTCCGGTAGGTCTCGATCTCGAGCAGGCGCTGCACCAGGGTTCCGGCACCGAGCCGGCTCAGGCGCCGGTCGGCCACCACGATGCGGACGTAGCCGTGCGGGTCGGGCTGGAAGTCGGTGGCGATCACCGCGGCACCGCCCTCGGCCTCCGCCATCGCCAGGGAGGCGGCGTTGAAGCCCGACACCACGTCGGGGGGCAAGCCCCCGTCGACCGCCGGCAGGAGATGGAGGTCGACCGCGACGAGGAGCGGGCCGGGCTGGGCCACCTCCCCCATCGCGCCCTCGATCGCGTCGGGCTGGGGCTGGAAGGCCTGGCCCTGGGCGTCGCCGTACTCCCAGGTATAGGTGGTGAACTCGCTGTGGCTCTCCCATCGCAGGATCGCGCCGGAGAAGATCACCCGGTGCTGCTTGGCGCCCAAGGCCGGGCCGGGATGGCCTAAGCCCGTGCAATAGGCCTCGAGCGCGTCGCGGTCGGCGGCGGCGGCATCGCCGTCGGTCAGGAAGGCGTAGTGCAGGAAGCGGCGGGGCGTCTTAACCGGCGTGAACGGCCGGGCGTGGACCTCCGCCAGCACCCGGGCCCGCAAGGGGTGTTCGTCCAGCCGCATTCGTCGAGGTCCCGCCTGTCGTCCCGGCGAGGCTTGGCCGAGGCCGGCCCGAGGGTCAACGGTCCGGTCGGCGAAGGCCGCCCCTCGATCGGGGGGCGGCCTTGATCGGTCAGTGCCGGAAGTGGCGGTAGCCGGACAGTACCATGGCGAGGCCGGCCTCGTCGGCGGCTCGGATGACGTCGTCGTCGCGCATCGAGCCGCCGGGCTGGATCACCGCCGTGGCGCCGGCCTCGGCCGCAGCCAGCAGGCCGTCGGCGAAGGGGAAGAACGCGTCGGAGGCCACCACCGCGCCGCGGGCGAGGCTCTCGGGCAGACCCGCGGCCTTGGCGGCCTCGGCCGCCTTCCAGGCGGCGATGCGGGAGGAATCGACCCGCGACATCTGCCCGGCACCGATGCCGACGGTCGCGCCGTCCTTCGCGTAGACGATCGCGTTCGACTTGACGTGCTTGGCAACCCGGAAGGCGAAGCGCAGGTCCGACAGTTCGGCCTCGGTCGGCGCACGCTTCGTCACGACCTTGAGCGGCATGTCGTCGACGACGGCGTTGTCGCGGTCCTGGACCAGGAAGCCACCCGCCACCGTGCGCCAGACCTGGCCGGCGCTCCGGGGATCGGCGACGCCGCCTGTGGTGAGGAGGCGCAAGTTCTTCTTGGCGGCGACGATCGCGGCCGCCTCCTCGGTGGCGTCGGGCGCGATGATCACTTCCGTGAAGATCTCGACGATTTTCTTCGCGGCTTCCGCGTCCAGCGTGCGGTTGAGCGCGACGATGCCGCCGAAGGCCGAGACCGGATCGCAGCGAAGCGCCCGCTCGTAGGCCTCGATCAGGCTCGAGCCCTCGGCGACGCCGCACGGGTTGGCGTGCTTGACGATTACCACCGCCGCGGTGCGGGCGGGATCGAACTCGCTCACCGCCTCGTAGGCGGCGTCGGTGTCGTTGATGTTGTTGTAGGACAGCTCCTTGCCCTGGAGCTGGCGCGCGGTCGCCACGCCCGGGCGCGGGGCGCCGGCGGTGCGGTAGAACGCGGCCTTCATGTGCGGGTTCTCGCCGTAGCGCAGGCCCTGGGCCAGCGTACCGCCGAGCGCCCGGAAGGTCTGGATCTCGGGCACGGCCTCGATCTCGCCAGCGAGCCAGGTCGAGATGGCGGCGTCGTAGGAGGCCGTGCGGGCATAGGCCTTCTGGGCCAGCCGCCGGCGGGTCGCGAAGGCGACGGCGCCGTCATGGGCGTCGAGGTCGGCCAGCACCGAATCATAGTCTGCGACGTCGACCACCACGGCGACGTCCTTGTGGTTCTTGGCCGCCGCGCGGATCATCGCCGGTCCGCCGATATCGATGTTCTCGATGCACTCCGCGGCGGGCTTGCCGGCGGCGAGCGTCGCCTCGAACGGATAGAGGTTGACGACGAGGAGATCGATCGCCGCGATGCCGTGGGCCAGCATGGCGGCCTGGTGCTCGGGATTGTCGCGGATCGCGAGCAGCCCGCCATGCACGCCCGGATGCAGGGTCTTGACCCGACCGTCCATCATCTCGGGGAAGCCGGTGAGGTCGGAGACCTCCGTCACCGTCAGGCCCGCCTCGGTCAGCGCCCGGTGGGTGCCGCCGGTCGAGACCAGGGTCACGCCGCGGGCGGCGAGCGCGCGGGCGAACTCCACCAGCCCGGTCTTGTCGGAGACGGAGAGAAGCGCACGGGAGATGCGGGACAGGTCGCTCGCCATGATGAACCGGGTCTTTCGGTCGTGGAGCGCGGCGCGGCGGAGATCCCGGACAAGGGAAGAAGCCTGAGCCGGCGCAGGATCTTTGCCGGCGCCTAGCAGAAACCGCGGGTCGAGGCCAGATGTTGCGCCGCGGGATGAGCGCGGTCGTCCACCGCCCGCGCGACCGGACTTCCGCCGCGGCATCGCCCGTGGAGGAACGGCCGGATCGGGCATCGGACGGATAGGCTCGGAGGAGCAGACTTGCTATGAGGGGGCCGGCCACGCCCCGCCCCGGGAGCGGCCGGTCGCGCCACGGGAGGCGGTGATTTTCTCCGACAGTCCCTGGGGGACGGGCCTCGGCCTGTTCGCCATCGTGTTCCTCGTTTTCGCGAACGGGTTCTTCGTCGCGGCCGAGTTCGCCCTCGTTGCGGTCCGGCGCAGCCGGGTCCAGGAGCTCGTCGCCGAGAAGCGGGTCAATGCGGGCGCCCTGCAGCGGGCGGTCGACAGCCTGGATTCGCACCTCGCCGCCACGCAGCTCGGCATCACCATCTCGTCGCTGGCGCTGGGCTGGGTCGGCGAGCCGGCCTTGGCCCACCTGATCGAGCCGCTGCTCGCCTTCCTGCCGCAGGGCGTCAGCACGGCCGGCGCCCACGCCATCGCGGTGGTCTTCTCCTTCGTGGTGATCACCTCGCTGCACATCGTGCTGGGCGAGCTGGCGCCGAAGAGCCTGGCCTTGCAGCGCAGCGAGCGCACCGCGCTCGCCATCGTGCGGCCCCTGCGGCTGTTCCTGCTGATCTTCCGCCCGGCGATCTCGTTCCTCAACGGGCTCGGCAACGGCGTGCTGCGGCTGTGCGGCCTGCAGCCGGGCTCCGGCGAGGGCTCGCTCCACTCCACCGCCGAATTGTCGCTCCTGGTGGCGGCGAGCCAGGAGGCCGGCCTGATCCAGGAATCGCAGCAGGCGGCGGTCCAGCGCATCTTCGGCATCGGCGAGCGGCGGGTGCGGGACATCATGACCCCGCGCCACGAAGTCGACTGGATCGACGTCGAGGATCCGCGTGAGGCGGTGCTGGAGACGATCCGCGCCTGCCGCCACGAGCAGCTGGTCGCGAGCCGCGGCGAGATCCACGAGATCGTCGGCGTGCTGCGCAAGCAGGACGTGCTCAACCAGCTCCTCGACGGGGCACCGATCAGCCTCGACGCGATCATCCGCGAGCCGATCGTCGTGCACGAGGGCATGCCGATCCTGCGGGTGCTGGAGACGTTCAAGGCCAAGCCCGTCCGGATGGCGATCGTCGTCGACGAGTACGGCGACCTCGAGGGCATCGTCACCCAGACCGACCTCCTCGAGGCGATCGCCGGCGACATCCCGGAGACCGACGACGACGAGCCGATGGTGGTCGAGCGCCAGGACGGCTCGCTGCTCATCGATGGAATGATGCCCGCGGTCGAAGCCTTCGAGCGCCTCGGCCTCACCGAGCGGCCCGATACCGACGACTTCTCGACGCTCGCAGGCTTCGTGATCTTCCAGCTCGGACGCATCCCGACCGCCGGCGACGGGTTCGAGCGCGGCGGCTGGCGCTTCGAGGTCGTCGACATGGACGGGCGCCGGGTCGACAAGATCCTGGCGGAACGGCTCGGCGCGTGACCCTCCCTTGCGTCAGACGGGGTTGCAAAGCTTCCCGCAACGGTTAGGTATCCGCTTGCCAGATTATCCCATCCCTTGAACGACGAGGGATGGACGACGCTTGCGCCGGAGACTGTCCATGCTGAACCGCACCCTGCTTCTCGCCGCCCTGCTCGCCGCGCCGCTGGCGCTCCCGGCCTCCGCCGAGGCCAAGCCGAAGGCCGACCGCACCATCGCGGCCGTCGACACCGACTCCGACGGCACGATCGACATCGCCGAGGTCAAGGCCGCCGCCGCCGCGGTGTTCGACAAGCTCGAGAAGGATGCCGACGGCACGCTCGACGCCAAGGAGCTGAAGGGCCGCCTGAGCCGCCAGCAGCTGATGAAGGCCGATCCGGACAACGACGGCACGCTGACCAAGGACGAGTACGTCGCCCTCGCCGAGAGCCTGTTCAAGGCCGCCGACCCGGACAACGACGGCACGCTCGACGCCAAGGAGATGAAGAGCCCGGCCGGCAAGACCCTGGCCCGCCTGCTCAAGTAAGGGCTGCCGGCAAGGCTCTCCTCCCGCGGAGGGGGGCTTTGCCAGGGACGCCGGGTGACGAGTACCGAAAAGGGCGGCCCCTCGCGGAGCCGCCCTTCTGTCGTCGTACGATGCCCGACCGATCGCGTCGCGACGTAGAAACCGGCGTCGCTCGGGCGCAGCGCCGGCACGCGATACGGCTTTCCGGGAGATGATTTCCGGAAAGCCGTATCGGGGGATCAGTCGCAGCGCTCGCTGCGAACGGTCTTGCTGTCGCCGTACTCGTTGGTCTTCTTGACGGTCTTGGTCTCGCAGCCGCCGACCGAGCCGGTCGACTCGACCGAGCGCTTCTCGATCACGGTGCTGCGCTCCACCGGCGCCGAATCGCGGCGGATCACCGTCACGTCCTCGGCCAGCGCCGGAACGGTGACGAGGGCGGCGAGCGTCGCGAGGGTAGCAAGACGAAGAGACATTGTGGGCTCCGGGCTCGAATGCTGTGTCCGGGCTGCAAACGCCATGGTCAAGCCAACAGTTCCACAGGTTTCCACAGCAGACCGGCTCCGCGGTGCGACGGCGATCACGGCGGCATCGGGCCGCCGCGGCCGGCGATCCGCGCCGTCTTGGCGCCGGTGCCCTCAAATCGGCGCGAATCCCGGCTGAACTGCCCCGATGCCGCGGGCCTGCCCCGAGTCCGCCGGCCCAGGAGAGCGCCATCGTGCCCGCAGCCGGCCCCGTCGACCACCGCTCATCGGGGGAGCCGGATTCCGCCGGGCCCTGGGCGCGCGCCGCCGAGTTCCTGCGCACGCTGCGGCTGCCGATCCCGCAGCAC
Organism: Methylobacterium sp. ap11; assembly: GCF_900110515.1. Classification (NCBI taxonomy): domain Bacteria; kingdom Pseudomonadati; phylum Pseudomonadota; class Alphaproteobacteria; order Hyphomicrobiales; family Methylobacteriaceae; genus Methylobacterium; species Methylobacterium sp. ap11. The sequence continues at coordinate 254,501 of NZ_FOEB01000009.1, forward strand.
GCCTGGTTCTGGATCGGCATCCTGGCGCTCAGCGCCGGGGCCGGCCTGCTCTACGACGCGCTGTTCAAGAACGGCATCCCGCTGGTCGCGGCGATCCACGGCGTGTTCATCGGCGCCTGCGCGCTGCTGATGGAGCGCGGCACGCTGCTGCCGCGGCTGCAGGCGCGGCTGCGCCGGCTGCCGACCTTCCTGTACGTGCCGATCGCCGAGCTCGCCTATGTCGGCATGATTACCCTCGGGCACGCCACCGGCGGCGTCATCGTCTGGAGCACGGGCCTGAGCCCGGAGCCCTTCGCCGAGGCGGTGGTGCCCTCGCTGCGCGTGCTGGTCTACGCGCTCGCCGTCTCGGCGCTGCTCGTCTTCGTGGTGCGCATGCGCGACCTCATCGGCGCCGAGGTCTTCGTCAACCTGCTGGTCGGCCGCTATCACCGGCCGGTCGAGGAGGAGCGCATCTTCCTGTTCGTCGACGTCGTCGGCTCCACCGCCTATGCCGAGACCCACGGGGCGCTGAGGACGCAGGCGTTCCTCAGCGCCGTCTTCGCGACCCTGGCCGAACCGGTGCGGCGCTGCCAGGGCTCGACCGACGACTTCGTCGGCGACATGGCGATGATCACCTGGCCGATGGCCCGCGGCCTGCAGGGCGCCCGCTGCGTCGCCTGCGTGCTGGCGATCCAGGACAGCCTGACCCGGGACGCGGCGGCCTGGCAGGAGCGCTTCGGCACCGTGCCGCGCATTCGCGCCGCCCTGCATGGCGGCCCGGTGGTCACCGCCGAGATCGGGGTCGACCGGCACAAGATCGCGTATTTCGGCGATGCGGTGAACGTCACCGCCCGGCTTGAGGCCCTGTGCCGCACCCTCGACGCGCCGGTGCTGATCTCCGGCGACCTGCTGGCGAAGCTGCCGCGCCTGCCCGAAGACGTGCGTGCGCGTCCGCTCGGCGAGCACGCGGTGCGCGGACGCGACCAGGTCCTGGCCGTCGCGGCCCTCGAGCCGGCGACGCGGACGGCGGCCTGAAAAGGCCGCGCGACCGGCCCGGTTCCGGCAATCGACCGACAGCACTCGGCCGCCCGGTCCGGCATCGCGGAGCGATCCCACCGGTGTCCGGCAGCCGATCGCGCATCGATCGGCTGCCGTTACGACAGGCCTGTTCGCGCGCCACAGTCTTCACCGCCCAGCGAACTGTATCGGCGCACCCGCCGGCGCGGGGAAACGCTGCCCTGCGCCGATTCGTCGTCGATCGATTCGCGCATAAACGAATTGCAGCAGTCCCAATCACCCGACGACTCTTCGCGGTCGCCCGCGACACCTTGTGGTTGGTGGTCCGATCGGTCGGGAGCGGTGGCCGGCGATTACGCCGGCATCGGTCGTTGACTTGCGACGATCGGATGAAATCCGCATCCTCCAAAAGACAATGAATCCTCCGGATGGCATAAGCCGAAGAGGATATGGCCGGGGCACCGCCGTCGGGAGAGATAGGTGCCTTGGCCGCGCAGGCTGAGGCGAGCACAACCCAGCCTCGATGTCCATTCCTGCAAGTTTTATGAACGGCGTTGGACCGTTGGGGAAGGTTGCTTGTTTTTCTCTTGCGGTTCTGGCGCCGACACCATAGTTGCACGCAGAAGCAAAGCCGGACATGGCCCGCGTTTCGGCGCCCTCACACAGAGTCCCGAGGCGGGGATGTCCGAACGTCTCATGGATCGATCGGGAGAAGAGGACTAAGTGATGAGTGACAGCGAGGCGTCGACGGACCACATCCAGCTGGCGGCGGACATCGTGGCGGCATTCGTGAGCAACAACTCGTTGCCGGTCGCCGAGCTTCCCGCCCTGATCGCCTCGGTCCATTCGGCGCTGGGCGGTCTCGGCAACACCGAGACGGCGGAGCCGGCCGAGCCGCTGACCCCGGCCGTTCCGATCAAGAAATCGATCATGCCGGACTATCTGGTGTGCCTCGAGGACGGCAAGAAGTTCAAGTCGCTGAAGCGCCACCTGCGCAGCCGCTACGGCCTGACGCCGGAGGAGTATCGCGCGCGCTGGAACCTGTCGCCCGACTATCCGATGGTGGCACCGAACTACGCCGCGGCGCGCTCGGAACTGGCCAAGACCATGGGCCTCGGGCAGCAGCGGCGCAAGGCGCTGCGGGGCAACGAGGGCTGAGCCGGCCCGCGGGCCGACGAGCGGCCCTCTGCATCTTCAGATTGCAGACGGAGTCGCGCTAATCCCAGTCGGGGTTGGGGCGCTCGCCGATCAGGCAGTTGGCCCGGGGCTCGCCCTGGGCCCGCTGCAGCAGCGGGCCGGTCTCGCGGCCCGCCACCTCGCGGATGATCTTGGTGCGGATCGCGGCGGCGAACTGGTCGCGCTCGCGGACCGGCACCATGAAGCTCCCGCTCCCGCCGATCACGCAGTCGCGGTAGTAGCGGTCGAGATCCTTGATGTCCCACGGCCCGCTCGGCTCGCGGATCATCAACGGCAGGCCGTTGATGACGATCCCCTGCCCCACCGCGTCGTCCCGCGCCCGGGTGACCGAGCGGCCCTGGTTGTTCGGCCCGTCCCCCGATACGTCGATCACCCGCCGCGTCGCCTCGAAGCCGCTGCCGGCGAGGAGCCCGGCGGAGAAGTCGATCGCGCTGGCGATTGAGGTCCAGGTCGAGCGCCGGGGCGGGCTCTGGACCAGCCGCTCGGCGAAGCCGGCGGCCTCCTCGGCCCCGGCGATGAGCGTCCACGGCACCACGACCCGCTGGTTGCCGACCCCGGCCCATTCGACGTAGGTCACGGCGATGCGCCCGACCATGCCCTGGCGGATCGCCTTGTGCACCGCCGGGTTGCGGAACGCCTCGACGTAGCCCTCCCGCTGCACCGCCTGCTCGTCGCCGGTCATCGACAGGGAGACGTCGACCGCCAGCACGAGGGCGACGTCGACCTCGACCGGCGCGTCCGCGGCCCGGACCGGAGGGCCGGCCGCCATGGCGGCGAGGAGGCAGGCGAGAAGCGCGGCGACGCGTGACCTCATCCGGGGACTCCCGTGCGCCGGCCCGAGACACCCCGGCGGAGCACCAGGATCGGCCGCGCGGCCGCCCGAATGCAAGCGCCGCGAAGGCCTTGCCTCGACACGCTCGCGTGAGGGACCGCCGTCTCGAGGCCGATGCGGGCCCCCGGGGCGAGGTGGCGTTCTGCTGTGGATGAATCCGGGGACAGGCCCCGCCTTAGGCTGGGGACAACGCGCTCCCGCGAGAGTCCGGACCGTCCAGCCGCATCGCGCGGCGCGAGAGTCCTTCCCGATGCGCCGCACCTCCAGCCTCGCCGATCGCCTGTTCTGGCCGATCCTGGTCGGTGGCGCGGCGAGCCTGTGGTTCGGGCCCAAGGCCCTTGGGGTCGCCGGGCTGGTGGCCCTGGTTCTGGTGCTGCACCGGCTCGGCCGGGGCGGCCGCTTCCGCCGGCGGGTCCGGGCGATCGCGCGGCGCCACCGCGAGACCCTGGCGCTGCGCCGACGCCAGGAGAGCTATGTCGATCCCTACGGCAACGAGATCCTCGACGGCTGGCTGCGCGAGCGCAGCTACTTCGCCGACCGGACGGTGCTGCCGCGCCTCGAGGCCGAGGGCTATGGCGACCTGATCGCGGCGCGCTACGACGAGATCCTGGAGATCGTCGAGGCGGCGTCGCTCAGCGTCGGGCCGCCGGACGAGGGCGAGGCGCTGCCCGAGGACGGCATCGCCTACGAGCGCTTCTGTGCCGCCCTGCTCGACCGGGCGGGATGGGACGCACGCACTACCAAGGCCGCCGGCGACCAGGGCGCCGACGTGGTGGCCGAGCGCGACGGGATCCGGCTGGTGGTGCAGTGCAAGCGCTACGCGAAGCCGGTCGGCAACGGTGCGGTGCAGGAGGTGATCGCGGCGCGCAGCTACTGGAACGCCGACCACGCGGCCGTGGTCTCGAATGCCGGCTTCACGCCCGCGGCCCGCAAGCTCGCGGCGGTCACCGACGTGCTGCTGCTGCACCACGACGAGCTGCCGGACCTGTAGCGCGCCACGCGGCCGATGGGGCGGCCGCTGCACGGCGCCCGTCGGCTTGCGGGCGAAATGTTTCGATGGGTCCCACGTCCGACCCGCGACCCCAGGATAAGGTCGCGGGTGGGACATTCCGCGGACTATCGGGGTTACCGGTCGACCTGGCGTTCAGTGGGCCAGCGCGCAGAGGGTCCAGACACGCTTGAACTCGCGCCGGGCGCGCTCGCGCAGTTCCTCGACGGAGACCGCGACGGGACCGCGACCGAGCCCGGCTTTGGACAAGGACGGAGCCCAGACCGCGTTCATGACCGTTTCCTCCATCGCATTGGTCTTGAGCACGATCGTGCGCAACAGGTGTTCACACTGCAACCGTCATGGGCGACAAGCAGGCACCATGTTGCCTGTTTCCAGCGCCCGTCCCCTCGTCCCTGGCCTGGCCGTCCCTCGGGACGCGGGAGGACCCGGTGCGTCGGGGCCGCGGCGGCGATGACGGACCTGCGCCGCCTCGCCGGGCTGCCGGGCCTCGCGCTGCGCGGGGTCGTCGGTCTGGTCTATCCGCCGAGCTGCATCGCCTGCGGGGGCGCCACGGCGGTGCCGCACGCGCTCTGTGCGGGCTGCTGGCGCGAGATGCGCTTCATCGAGCGGCCCTATTGCGAGCGGCTAGGGACGCCGTTCTCGGTCGATCTCGGATCGCCCGGCCTGCTCTCCCCGGCGGCGCTCGCCGACCCGCCGGTCTATCAGCGCGCCCGGGCGGTGGCCCGCTACGACGCGACGGCGCGGCGCCTGGTGCAGCGACTGAAATACGAGGACCGCCTCGACCTCGCGGGGGCGCTCGGCGGGATGATGGCGCGGGCGGGCGCCGAACTCATGGCCGAGGCCGACCTCGTGGTGCCGGTGCCGCTCTGGCGCTGGCGGCTGTGGCGGCGCCGCTTCAATCAGGCCCATCTGCTCGCCCGGGTGGTGGCCCGCGGGAGCGGCGTGACGGTGGCGCCGGACCTCCTCGCCCGGGTGAAGCGGACCCGCCAGCAGGTGGGCCTGACCCGGGCCGCCCGGGCCGAGAACCTGCAGGGCGCATTCCGGGTGCCGGAAGCGGCGCGGGCGCGGCTTCAGGACAAGCGCGTGCTGCTCGTGGACGACGTGCTGACCACCGGCGCAACGGCGAACGCCGCCGCCCGGGCGCTCCTGCGCGGCGGGGCGGCAGCGGTCGACGTGCTGGTCTTCGCCCGCGTGGTCAGCGACGGGCGCGACGTGGTGTAGATCAGGCGCGCTGCACGCCGCCGATCGGGTTCGCCTGGCCGGCCTCCGGCTCGCCGGACGTGCTCAGGACCTTGCCGCGGGGACCGACCCAGACGCCGACCCACTTGCGCGACCACAGGGCGAGGCAGCCGAGCACGACCGCCGTGAAGGCGGCGTAGAACAGGAAGCCCGCCGCGAAGCCGCCGGTATACTGCTTCGACAGGCCCATGGCGTTCGGCAGGATGGCGCCGCCGAGCGCGCCCACCTCGCCGATCATCGAGCCCGCCACCGCGGTGTTGGTCGGCCAGCGCAGGGGCACGAGCTGGAACAGCGCGCCGTTGCCGGCGCCGAGCGCCGCGAAGCAAAACATGAACAGGATCGTGGTGACCAGCAGCGTCGGCGCCGCGGTGAGCATCAGGAACGAGCCGACGGCGGCGAGCAGCACCACGGTCAGGACCAGGATCCCGCCGATCCGGTCGGCGAAGTAGCCGCCGAGGATGCGGATGCCCGAGCCCATCAGGGCGGCCAGCATGGTCAACCGCCCGGCCTCGATCTTGGTGACGGCGAACTGCTCGTAGAAGAAGGTCGGCAGGAAGTTCGACAGGCCGATGAAGCCCCCGAAGGTGATGACGTAGACCAAGTTGAAGGCCCAGCCGTCCTTCTCGAACAGGCAGGAGACGTGCTGCTTGAAGCTCTGGTGCTCGCGGTCCGGCGGCTCCTGGGCGAAGACGATCATGACGGCGAGCGGGATCAGCATGAACACGCCGGCGAAGCCGTAGACCGCCTGCCAGCCATAGGCCTGGGCGAGCGGCGGCGCGAACAGCACGGCGAGCACGGTGCCCGAGTTGCCGGCCCCGGCGATGCCCATCGCCAAGCCCTTGTGCTCCGGCGGGAACCAGCCCGAGCCGAGGGACAGGGCGACGCCGAAGGACGCGCCCGCGATGCCGAGCAGCACGCCCATGGCGAGCACGTCGGTGAACGAGTGCACCAGGAAGAAACCGTAGGCCATCGCCAGGACGATCAGCGACATCTCGGTGATCGCGGCGTTCTTGCGCCCGATATACTGGGCGAGCACGCCGAGGGGAAAGCGCATGATCGCGCCGGCCAGGATCGGCAGCGAGATCATGAAGCCGGTCTGGGCGGGCGTGAGCTTGTAGTGCTCGGTGATGAACGGACCCATGGCGCCGTTGAGCACCCAGATCGCGAAACAGAAATCGAAGTACAGGAATGCGGCGAACAGGGTCGGGGGATGGCCCGACTTCATCACGGTCTTGAAACTGGCCATCTCACGAGCCTCACGCATAGCCCCCGCGGGGGGTCTTCGACGCGCTTCAGGGCGAGGATCGTGCGGAACCGGCGAGGCCCGTTCACGCTCCTCCGTCTGTCGGACATCCCTGTCCAAGGCTCGGGCGTCGTTGCCCCGCGGGCCGTGAGGCCAGCCTGCGGGGGTCGTTTGCAGCTTTCGTGCCAGTGTTCGGAGGCCGGTTCTTCGGGGATCGCACCGGATCGAGGGTCCGCCCGCCTGCCTGTAGGGCAGGCAGGAGCTGGCGCGCGGGGCGGCAGCGGGAGGCCGGAGCCGCTCATACGAAATCCGGTTGATCGCTCCGCGATGCGGATTTCGGCTTCGCTCAGGCGCCGCGCGGGCTGGTGATACCGTTTCCGAAAGGGATCTTCCGGAAACGGTATCAGACGCTCACGTCGACGATCTGCCCCTGGCCGGGCGGGGGCGGGGCCGGGATGTTGGCCGTCTCGGCGACGTAGGCGGCGACGCTGCGCTCGGCGTCCAGCGCCTGGCGGGTCACGAGGGTCGCGACCTGCTGGCTGTAATTGGCGCCCTGCGTGGCGGCGGCGAAGGCGGCGAGGGAGGCGGAATCGATGCTCATGTCCGAAAGCCTGCCGCCCAAGCGTGACCAGCCGGTGAAGATGTCAGCTCAAAAGCTGCGCCATCCGCGCGAGGGCCGCGGCGAACCCGGCGAGCGGCACCGTGATGGTGTCGGCCTCGCCGTTGGGCTTGGTGCCGGTGACCCGCAGGTTGACGGCGGTCTTCATCGCGTCGGTGGCGACCGTCGGGAAGCTGATCGGCACGATGCAGCCGGCCTGGACGCAGGAGGTGTAGGGCGCGCCCTTGCCGAGCGTCGCGTCGTCGAGCTTGAAGGTCACGCCGGGCTCGATCGACAGGCCGAGCGGCATCAGGAGCAGGCCGTTGCTGCGCCCGTCCTGCGGCGGGTTGAGCTCGATGCTGAAGCGGCGCTGCCCGGTCTGGGCCACGCCTTGCGCCTGCGACAGCTGGCACTGGCGCTTCTCGTTCTCGCGGGTGCAGCTGATGGTCCAGTCGCCGTAGACCTCGCTCACCGCGCTGGCGCCGTTGGGCCAGGCACCGACGGGCGCCGCCACCACGGGCGGCGCGGCCTCCGCCTTCGGGGCCGGGGCGGGCTTGGGGGCGGGGCGCCGCACCGGCTTGGGCGCGGCCTTGTGCGGCGCCTCCGCCGCCGGGGCCTCGACGGCGGGCTCCTCCTGGGCACGGACGGGACCCGCGAGGAACGCGGCGAGGACCAGCAGGCTGGCGACGGGAAGGCGGCAGGGCGGCATGATCGATTCCTCGGCACCCGCCCGCGCCGGGGCGCGGAACGGGCCTGTGTCTCGCCGCCCGTCTAGAGCGCGGCGGGCCGGAAGGGAAGCCGCCGGACGGTCGAACCCGGGGCCATGCCGTTGAGATCCTTCGATTATCTTGGATCCATTCCAATCAGTGGCATTCGACCGGGATCACCGTGCCGGCCCGGCGCCAGCCGAGGTCTTCGTGCCGGCTCGGCGTCAGCCGAGATCCTCGTGCCACGTGCGCCCGTCGCGCTCGATCAGCGCGATGGCGGCGGTCGGCCCCCAGGTGCCGGACTGGTAGGGGCGCGGCGGCTCGGGACGGTCGGCCCAGGCGTCGAGCAGGGTATCGGCCCAGGCCCAGGCCGCCTCGACCTCGTCGCGCCGCATGAACAGCGTCGCGTTGCCCCGCACCACGTCCATCAGCAGGCGCTCGTAGGCGTCCGGGTAGCGCTGGTTGAAAGTCTCCTCGAACGAGATGTCGAGGCCGGTCGCGCGCAGGCGCATCCCGCCGGGACCGGGCTCCTTGGTCATCACCTCGAGCTTGATGCCCTCCTGCGGCTGCAGACGGATCACCAGGCGGTTCGGCTCGCGGGCGAACTCGTCGGAGAAGATGCTGAACGGCGAGGAGCGGAACTGCACCACGATCTCGGAGACCTTCTGGGGCAGCCGCTTGCCGGTGCGCAGGTAGAACGGCACGCCGGCCCAGCGCGGCGTCATCAGCTCGAGCTTCAGGGCCACGAAGGTCTCGGTCAGGCTGTGGGCCTCGCCGCCGAGGTCGGCGGCGTAGGAGGCGACCGGCTGGCCGTTGACCGCGCCGGCGACGTACTGGCCGCGCACGGTGCGCATCGCCACCTCGTGGGCGGGAATCGGCTTGAGGGCGCGCAGGACCTTCAGCTTCTCGTCGCGCACCGCGTCGGCATCGAGCGAGAGCGGGCTCTCCATGCCGAGCAGGCAGAGGAGCTGCAGCATGTGGTTCTGCAGCATGTCGCGCAGCGCGCCCGACGTGTCGTAGTAGCCGCCGCGCCCCTCGACCCCGACCGTCTCCGCCACGGTGATCTGGACGTGGTCGATCACGTCGGCGTTCCACAGCCGCTCGAAGATCGTGTTGGCGAAGCGCAACGCCAGCAGGTTCTGCACCGTCTCCTTGCCGAGATAGTGGTCGATGCGGAAGATCTGGCTCTCGGGAAAGACCTTGCCGACCTGGTCGTTGATGGAGCGGGCCGAGGCGAGGTCGTGGCCGATCGGCTTCTCCAGCACCACGCGCGAGCGCTCGCCGATCAGGCCGTGGGCGCTGAGGTTGCGGCAGATCGAGCCGTAGAGGCTCGGCGAGGTGGCGAGGTAGTAGGGCCGGACGTGGTCGGGGCGCTCGGCGAGCAGGCTCGCCAGGTCGTCCCAGCCCTCGTCGCCCGCCCCGTCTACCGCGACGTAGTGGAGATGGGCGAGGAAGCGGCCCACCGTGTCGGGGTCACGGTCGGCCGCCGGGACGTGGCGCTCGAGCGCCGTGGCGGCGAGGTTCCGGTACTCGTCGGTGCCGAGATGGGTGCGGGCCGCCGCGACGATGCGGCTCTCCTCCGGGATCTGCCGATCGCGGAAGCGCTGGTAGAGCGCCGGCAGCAGCTTGCGCATCGTCAGGTCGCCGGTGGCGCCGAACACGACCGCGTCGAAGGCGGCGACGGGAATGATCTTGTGCATCGGGTGACGGGTCTCCCGTTCCTCGCCGGCGCCCCTTCCGCATGGGAATAGCCGGCCTCCTGCCGCGGGACGAGCACGTTTCGCGCCCGACATCCCGCGGCGTCTCGATTCGGCATGCGTCCCGGGCGCGTCCGTGCCTCCGACGCACCCGGGACGCGATGAAGATGCGGCCTCGCGGGCGTGCCGCGTCAGAACGAGGCCGGCGTCGCCGCAGCCTCCCTGATCCCCTCGTCCGCCCCGGTGCTGCCGCCCGCGAGCGGCGCCTCCATGTGGGCCGCGAAGGCGGCCTTGTGGTCGGGGTGCCAGCGCGACAGGGCCGGGCGGTTGCGGATCACGTCGTCGGCGGACCAGCGCATGCGCTTCTCGTCCATCTCCCGGGTGGTCTCGTTGTCCGGGCAGAGGACGTAGAAGTCGCCCGCCGCCATCCGGTCGAGCAGCAGGGCGACGGTCTCCTCCGGCGTCCAGGCGCCGGCCGGCTTCTCGGTCACGCCGCGGGCTCGGGTCAGGCCGGTATAGACGAAGCCCGGAATCAGCAGGTGGGCGGTCACCGGCGAGCCGGCCTCGCGCAGCTCGTGGGCCAGCGCCTCGGCCGTCACCTTCACGCCGGCCTTGCTGACGTTGTAGGGCGTGTTGCCCGGCGGCGTGGTGATGCCCTGCTTCGAGCCGGTGACGATCACGGCGCCGGGCCGCCCCCGCTCCATCATGCCCGGCACGAAGGCCTGGAGTGCGTTGATCACGCCCCACAGGTTGGTGTCGAGGATGCGGTGCCAGGTCGCGGCATCGGAGAAGAATCGCCCGCCGGCCTCGATCCCGGCATTCGCCATCAGGATCGACACCTCGCCGAGGGAGGCGGCCTCGCGGGCGAGAGCCGCGAGGGCCTCGGGGTCGGCCACGTCGGTCGGCACCGCGCGCACCTCCGCCTCGCCGCCCCGGGCCACAGCTGCGACGTCTCGGCCGGCTGCCGTCAGCGCCTCGCCGGGCAGGTCGGCGAGCACGACCCGCATCCCGGCCTCGGCGAACGCCCTGGCGGCGGCAAGGCCGATGCCGCTCGCGGCGCCGGTGACGACTGCGACGCGGCCCTGCGCGAGGGCGGGATGGTGAGTCATGCTGCGCTCCACCTCGGGCGATCCTGGAGGATGCCGGTCTGCGGGACCTCCGTCCCGTGCTTCAGGCCGGCAGGTAGGCAGTCGCGCGGGAAACGCCACACGCGGCGGCGCAAAAAATGTCGCTGCATCCGGCCGATCCGCGTCGGGACGTCCGCGACTCCAACAAAGAAAAGAGCCGGCCCCTGGGGAGCCGGCTCTCTTCGTCGCTCGGTAGGATGTCCGCAGGCCTACTCGCCGGAGGACTCGGACGCCTTCGGGAACAGCTCGCCGGAGGGCTGGCCCTCGCCCTCGGCGCCCTCGAAGCGGGTGCGGCGGCGGCGGCGCGGACGAGGCGCCGGGGCCTCGTCCGATGCCTCGACCGGGGTCGCCGGCGGGGCGGGCGGGGCCTCCTCGACCGGGGCCGGGTTCGAGACCGCCGGACGCACCGGCGTGGTCAGGAAGGCCGGCAGGCCGGTCGGTTCGTCGGCCGCGAGGGCCGGCTCGGAGCGCGGCTCCTCGCGGCGGCGCTCGCGGCGGAACTCGGAGCGACCGCCCTCGCGGTAGCCCTCCTGACGGGGCGAATCCTGACGAGGAGAATCTTGGCGAGGGGAATCCTGACGAACGGATTCCTGCCTCGGCGCGTCCTGCCGGGTGTCGTCCTGCCGCGGCTGCTCGACGCGGGAGAGGTCCTGGCGCTCGGAACGAGGCTGGCGGTCCTGACGCTCGCTGCGCTCGGGACGGTCCTGCCGGTCGCGCTGCTGGCGGTCCTGTCGATCCTGGCGGTTCTGCTGGAACCGCTCGCGGCGCTCCTGCCGGTCCGGACGGTCCTGGCGCTGGGTCTCGCCGCGGTCCTGGCGCTCGTAGCGCGAGGGACGGTCCTCGCCGCGGCCGTCATAGGGCTGCGGCTGTTGCGCGGGATCGCCGTAATCGTCGGCGGCACCGTAGCCCGACTGGGCGTAGCCGTTGCCGCGCTCCTGGCCCCGGTCCTGACCGCGCTCCTGGACGGCGTAGCCGTTCGTCGGCGCGCCCTCGTCGTCGCCGTCGTCCTCGTCGTCGTAGCCCTGGCGGCCGTAGGTACCGCCGTATTGCTGGCGATACTGCTCGTTCGCCGCCGTGATGATGCGGAAATAGTGCTCGCCGTGCTGGAAGTAGTTCTCGGCCATCACCGGATCGCCGCTCGCCTGGGCGTCGCGGGCGAGCTGGGCGTACTTCTCGGCGATGTGCTGGGCCGTACCGCGGATCTTGACGTCGGGACCATTCGACTCGTAGGCCCGGGTCAGCGGGTTCGGCCCCTTGTTGTTGGTGCGGTTGCGACCACGCATACGCCTGTTCTGGTTCGGTCTCATCGGTCTCGACTGACCCTCTTCGACGACTTGAAGGGCGGGGCTTCACGCGCGGAGCGGGGCTTCGTCCGCGGATCCGGCGGCCGTGTGCCGGCCTGCTCCGTCTCCGCAGCGATGTCCGCCGTGCCCTGTGCGACCGCGGGCCGTCTCGCCGCCGGCCGCCCTCGATCCACAGATGCGGGTCACCGGACCGCCTACGCGCTGATTGGTCTGCCCGGTGGTGGAAGATCGTCCGAAGGTCCGCGCCCGATGTCGCGCCCAAGAACCGAGCCTGGCTGTGATATCCGGACCGTTCACGATCTACCCTGGGACGTTAGCGGTTTCGGCCGGCGCCGCCAAGTGATTTCGAGTCGATTTCCCGTCTCGTCCGGGCCGGTTTCGGGGATAATGCGTCAGGAACCCGACAGATCGGCGTCACGTCGCGATCCGCGGCGCCATCACGACGACGCGCGGATGCCCGGCGAGGTCGCGCCGGACCTCGGACGTGAGCCCGTGCGCCGCGGCGAGCCCGCACAACGCCGCCTCCTGGTCGTAGCCGATCTCGACCACGAGATGCCCGCCGGGCGCGAGCAGCGGCGGCACCTGGGCGAGGATCGCCCGGTAGGCGTCGAGCCCGTCGGGGCCGCCGTCGAGGGCGAGCCGGGGATCGTGGTCGCGGACCTCGCCCGACAGGCCGTCGACCACCGTGCTGGCGATGTAGGGCGGGTTGGCGACGACGAGGTCGAAGGGCCCGGCGAGCGCCGCGGCCCAGTCCCCGGCCGCGAAGGCGGCGCGATCGCCGACGCCGTTGCGGGCGGCGTTGGCCCGGGCGGTGCGCAGGGCTCCTGGCGAGCGGTCGAGCCCGAGGCCCCAGGCCCGCGGCCACTCGCTGAGGAGCGCCACCAGGATGCAGCCCGAGCCGGTGCCGAGATCGGCGAGGCGATGGGCGCCGTCCCGGCGCAGGCCGAGGCCGAGGGCGGCCTCGACCAGGGTCTCGGTGTCGGGCCGCGGCACCAGGGTCTCGGGCGACAGGGCGAAGGGGAGGCCCCAGAACTCCCAGGCGCCGATGATGCGGGCCACCGGCTCGCCGGCGGCGCGGCGTGCCAGGAACGCGGCGAGCCGCGCCGCCCCCTCCGGGCCGACCGGCGCGTCGCCGCGCAGGGCGAGGTCGGTGGCGGTGACGCCCAGCGCCTCCTCGACCAGGATGCGGGCGTCGAGGGCGGCGGTCTCGATGCCGCCGGCGACGAGGACGTCCACGGCCCGGGCGCGGGCCGCGATCCGGCTCGTCTCCGGGGCCAGCGCGATCACGCCATCCCCTCGGCGGCGAGGAGCGCCGCCTGGTGCTCGGTGATCAGCGCGTCCACCACCTCGTCGAGGGCGGTGCCGGCCATCACCTCCTCGAGCTTGTAGAGGGTCAGGTTGATGCGGTGGTCGGTCACCCGGGCCTGCGGGAAGTTGTAGGTGCGGATCCGCTCCGAGCGGTCGCCGCTGCCGACCTGCGACTTGCGGTCGGCGGCGCGGGCGGCGTCCTTCTGGCTGCGCTCCTGGTCGTAGAGCTTGGCCCGCAGCAGCGCCATGGCGCGGGCCCGGTTCTTGTGCTGCGAGCGCTCTTCCTGGACGAAAATCACGATGCCGCTCGGCACGTGGGTGATGCGGATCGCCGATTCGGTCTTGTTGACGTGCTGGCCGCCGGCGCCCTGCGCCCGCATCGTGTCGATCTTCAGGTCGGACTCGTTGACCTGGATGTCGACCTCCTCCGCCTCCGGCAGCACCGCGACGGTGGCGGCGGAGGTGTGGATGCGCCCCTGGGTCTCGGTGTCGGGCACGCGCTGCACCCGGTGGGCGCCGCTCTCGAATTTCAGCCGGGCGAACACGCCCCGGCCCTTCACCTCGGCCACGACCTCGCGGTAGCCGCCCATCGTGCCGGCGCTCTCCGAGATGACCTCGACCTTCCACCCCTTCAGGTCGGCGTAGCGGGAATACATCCGGAACAGGTCGCCGGCGAAGAGCGCCGCCTCGTCGCCGCCGGTGCCGGCGCGCACCTCGAGGATCGCGCTCTTCTCGTCGGCCGCGTCCTTGGGCAGGAGCAGGAGTTGGAGCGCGCGCGCCGCGCCGTCGCGGGCGGCCTCGGCCTCCGGCTTCTCCTCCGCCGCGAGCGCCCGCATCTCGGGATCGCCCTCGGCGATCATCTCCTCGACCCCGTGCAACGCCGTCTCGGCGGCCCGGAAGGCGTGGATCGCCTCGACGACGGAATCGAGGTCGGAGAGCTCCCGCGAGAGCTGGACGAAGCTCTCCGCGTCGGCCTCGCCGGCGCTCAGGATAGCGGTGACGATGTCGTGGCGGGCCAGGATGGCGTCGAGACGGTCGGACGGGATCGCGATCATACGAAGGATAAGGCCATGCGCAGCGGACGGTTCAGCCGGGGCGGCCCGCGCCCGGTGCCGGAGATGGTGCCGCGTATAGCAGGTCTGCGGGGGATGGGGAGTCGGTGCGGGCTCGCACGCGCTTGCACCATGGCAGTACGGCACCGCCCGTCACACCCGAGCCTTCGGCCGACCGACCTGGCAAGGGGCTTGCGAACGGTCGATCTCGCAGAGGGAGCCGACCGCGATGGATGCCACCGTGCTGGAGGATCTGTTCGACCGCTGGGAGCGCGTCTGGCACGAGGGCGCCTTCGACCTCGTCGAGTCTTGCGTCGCGCCGTACTACGTCCGGCACGACGAGATGGGCGACCGCACCGTCGCCCGCGAGGACTACGCAGCGGAACTCTCGCGCTTGAGGCAGGCGCGGCCCGATCTCAGGATCATCGTCTACGATCACAACTTCCACGGTGATCGCGCCTGGTTTCGCTTCACGATGAGATGGACGGACCTCGAAAGCCGCGAGCTGCGAACCCGCGCCGGTCTGCAATCCTATCGTACGGAAGCCGGCCGGCTGGCGGAAACCTGGGTCGTCCTGCAGCCGGTCGGTTCGGCGTGGGATGACACCGAGGCCCAGGCGAGCTGGACGGGTCGCGCGCCCGGCCGGTAGGGCGGCCGTCGAGACGCCGGATCCAGCCCGACGCCGAAAACCGCCCTGCCGCACTCCGAGGCCGTGCGGGATCTCAGCGGGCAGGATCCGCCCGCTCCGTCTTCCAGGCGACGATCCGCGAGGTGGCAATCTCGCGACCCCGCTTGTCAGGGACAGGTCGCGAGCCCAGCCCGATCGTGACGGCGAAAGCCGATCCGGTCGGGCGTTCGATGACGGCGATGGTCACGAACGGCGCGCCGTTCAGATCTCCCGGAGCCTGTTTGAATTACAACGACACGATCGAGAGGGGATTTTTTATCCTATCCTCCACGTCATCCTGAGATACTGGCGATCATAGATCGCGGGCGATCGAAGATCGCTGAGCCTCGAAGGAGGGATCCAGTGATCTCGGAGACTTCTGGAGCCCTCCTTCGAGGTCAGTCGATCTTTAATCGCGTGCGATCTCCGATCGCCAACACCTCAGGATGAGGTTGCTTGTAGGTTAGATTATATCGATCGGTCAAACAGGCTCCCACTCCCCGGCCGGAGCGGATCTTTCCCAACGTTACGTCATCGTCGATCCGGGTCACCGGACCGCTTTCGGGTCGGTGCGCGCACGTGGCCCGCTCAGATCGGGACGCCATGCTCCTCGGCGAAGGCCGCGAGCGCCGGGCGCAGGGACGCGCCATCCTTGGTCCGCGCCAGTTCCTGCTCCAGGAAGGCCGCGACGGCGCCGGCATCGATCCCCAGCACCATCGCCTTGACCGGGCCGATCGAGGCCGGGGACATCGACAGGGCGCGGAAGCCGAGGCCGATCAGCGCCATCGCCTCGAGCGGCCGCCCGCCGATCTCGCCGCAGACCGTCGCCGGGGTCCCGGCGGCGTTGGCCCGCTCGGCAATGAGCCGGAAGGCGCGCAACGCCGCGGCGCTCAGGGGATCGAAGCGGTTGGCGACCTGGCGGTTCTCGCGGTCGACCGCGAACAGGAACTGCATCAGGTCGTTGGACCCGACGGAGAGGAAGTCGGCCTCGGCCGCGATCTCATCCATCTGGAACAGCAGCGAGGGCACCTCGACCATCACGCCGAGCCGGCATTCCGACGGCAGCGGGTAGCCGTGGCGGGTGAGGTGCGCCTTCTCGCGCTCCACGATACCCCTCGCCTGGACGAACTCGTCCACGGTCGCGACCATCGGGAACATGATCTTGAGCGGGCGACCGCGCGCCGCCTTGAGCAGCGCGCGCAGCTGCATCCGCAGGAGGCCCGGCCGGTCGAGGCCGATGCGGATCGCCCGCCAGCCGAGCGCCGGGTTCTCCTCCTCCAGGGCCTTCATGTACGGCAGCACCTTGTCGCCGCCGATATCGAGGGTGCGGATCGTCACCGGCAGCTCGCCGACCGCGTCGAACACGGTCTCGTACAGGATCTGCTGCTCGGCCGCGCTCGGCATCCGCTCGGCGACCATGAACTGCAGCTCGGTGCGGAACAGCCCCACGCCCTCGGCGCCGGTCTCGTGCAGGTGCGACAGGTCGACGATGAGGCCGGCATTGAGCTGGAGCCCGACCGAGACGCCGTCGCGGGTGACCGCCGGCACGTCGCGCAGGGAGCGGTACTGCTCCTGGCGGCGGGCCCGCAGGCGCGCCTTCTCGGCGTAGGCCGCCTCGACCTCGGGCCCGGGGCGGATCTGGATCTCGCCGGTGCCGCCGTCGACGATGATGGCGTCCCCGGTCTCGACCAGCGCGGTGGCGTTGGCCACCTCGCCCACCGCCGGGATGCCCAGAGCCCGGGCCACGATGGCGATGTGGCTCGTCGGGCCGCCCTCCTCCAGCACCACGCCGCGCAAGCGGGCGCGGTCGTAGTCGAGGAGCGCAGCCGGGCCCATCGAACGCGCCACCAGGATGGCGTTCTCGGGCATCGCGTCCGGACCGATCGTCTCGCGGCCGACGAGCTGGCGCAGGAGCCGGTTGGCGAGGTCGTCGAGGTCGTGCAGGCGCTCGCGCAGGTAGGGATCGCTCTGGCGCAGCATCCGGGCGCGGTTGTCGGACTGCACCCGCTCCACCGCGGCTTCCGCCGTGAGGCCCGACAGCACCGCCTCGCGCATCCGGCGCAGCCAGCCCTGGTCGTGGGCGAACATCCTGACGGTCTCGAGCACCTCCCGGTGCTCGCCCGCCCCCGCGACGTCGCCGCGCTCGACGAGGTCGTCGATGGCCGCGCGCACCTCGGCGATGGCGGTGTCGAGGCGCGAGGCCTCGCGCTCGACGTTTTCGGCGATCAGGGTGCGCACGACGATGCGCGGCTCGTGCAGCACGACGTGGCCGAGGCCCACCCCGTCGGCGAGCGCGACGCCGCACTGGCTCAGCGCCCGGCGCGAGGCGCTGACGGTGCCGGGCGACAGCGCCTGCAGCTCGCCCGAGGCGATCATCTCCGCCAGCACCATGGCGGTGGTCTGGAGCGCCTCGATCTCCTCCTCGGAATAGACCCGGTAGGTGCGGTTCTGCACCACGAGCACGCCCAGCGTGTTGCCGGCGCGCAGGAGCGGCACGCCCAGGAAGGCGTGGTAGACCTCCTCGCCGGTCTCGGGCCGGTACGAGAAGGCGGGATGCGACTGGGCGTCGGAGAGGGAGAGCGGCTCGGCGGTGGCGGCGATCAGGCCGACCAGGCCCTCGCCGGCCCGCATGGTCGTGAGGTGCACCGCCTCGCGGTTGAGGCCCTCGGTGGCGAAGAGCTCGAGGTTGCCGTCGTCGCGCAGGACATAGACCGAGCAGACCTCCGCGACCATGTTGGACGCGATCAGGACGACGATACGGTCGAGGCGCGCCTGCGGGCCGACGGGCTCCGCCATGGCCTCGCGAAGGCGGCGCAGTAGCAGGCGCGGGCCTCCAGGCGCTGCGGGCATCGTCTCGTGTTCCACCCTCTAGCGAGCCGGACCCGGCGCGACGCAACCCGAGGGTCGGCCCGCGCGGGTCTGACGCATCGGCCCCGTCATCGCCGTATAGCGAGTCCGACGCCCGGCCGGCAAGCGTCCTTCCGGGGGAGAGGCCGGCGTTACGGCCCCGCCCGCTGGGAATCGGGCGGCGACATCCGTCCCAAGCGACGACGCCCCGCCCGCGGGATTCGCGGACGGGGCGTCGGTTCGGCGACGTGTCGCGGGCCCTGTCCCAGGGCTGCCGGACCCGTCAGGCCTTGTCGAGGCCGTAGAGGGCGTGGAGCGTGCGCACCGCCAGTTCGGTGTAGGCGGCGTCGATCAGCACCGAGAACTTGATCTCCGAGGTGGTGATCGCCCGGATGTTGATGCCCTTCTCGGCCAGCGCCCGGAACGCCTTGGCGGCGACGCCGGCATGGCTGCGCATGCCGATGCCGATCGCCGAGACCTTGACCACGTCGGTGGCGCCCTCGATCCGCTCGCACTCGACCGTGCCGGACTGCGCCTCCAGGATCGCGCGGGCGCGCTCGTAGTCGGCGGCCGGGACCGTGAAGGTCATGTCGGTGGCGGCACCATCGCTCGACACGACCTGGATGATCATGTCGACGTTGATGTTGGCGTCGGCCAGCGGGCCGAAGATGGCGGCGGCGATGCCGGGCTTGTCCTTCACCCGGCGAAGCGTGATCTGGGCCTCGTCCTTCGAGAAGGCGATGCCCGTGATGATCTGCTGTTCCACGATGTCGTCCTCGTCGCAGATGAGGGTGCCGGGGCGGGCGTCGTCGGGGTCGTCGAAGGAGGAGCGCACGGTGGTCGGCACCCGGTGCACCATGGCGAGCTCGACCGAGCGCACCTGGAGCACCTTGGCCCCCAGCGAGGCCATCTCGAGCATCTCCTCGAAGGCGACCCGCTCGAGGCGGCGAGCCTTCGGGACCACCCGGGGGTCGGTGGTGTAGACGCCGTCGACGTCGGTGTAGATGTCGCAGCGCTCGGCGCCGATCGCCGCCGCGATCGCGACCGCACTGGTGTCGGAGCCGCCGCGCCCGAGCGTGGTCAGGCGGCCGGTCTCGGGATGGATGCCCTGGAAGCCGGCGATCACCGCGACCTCGCCGCGCTGGAAGCCGGCATCGAGCCGGGCGCCGTCGATGTTCTGGATGCGGGCCGAGCCGTGCTGGTCGGAGGTCTCGATCGGGATCTGCCAGCCCTGCCAGGAGCGGGCCTTGAGGCCCATCTCGTTGAGCACGATGGCGAGCAGGCCCGACGTGACCTGCTCGCCGGAGGCGACGACCGCATCGTACTCGGACTGGGCGTAGAGGGCCGAGGCGTCCTTGCACCAGGCCACCAGCTCATTGGTCTTGCCGGACATCGCCGAGACGACGACCGCCACCTCGTAGCCGGCCCGTACCTCGCGGGCGACGTGGCGGGCGACGTTGCGGATGCGGTCGACCGTGGCGACGGAGGTGCCGCCGAATTTCATCACCAGGCGGGGCATGGGGATCCGATCGAACAAACTGCTTCGAACAAACGGCTCTTGCGAACTGCTCTCGCCGACCGCCCTCGCGACGCGTCTGCCGCAGCGCGAGATGGTGGGCGTCCGGCGGGTACAAGCGCCCCGGGCCGGTGTCAACGTCGCGGTCCCCTCGGCGGTGCATCACGGCGGTTGGCCCGGGACGACGGCTGCGCTACCTCGACGCCGAGAGACCCTTCGAGAGATCTTTTCTCTCCCGCCCACAGGAAGGCCTGGCGCCGATGAGCGAACCGACCGGACCCTCGATCGACCGCGACGAGGTCGCCCGCTTCGATCGCCTCGCCGCGACTTGGTGGGACGAGACGGGACCGATGCGGGTGCTGCACCGCTTCAACCCGGTGCGCCTCACCTATATCCGCGACACGGTCTGCCGCCATCTCGGCCGCGACCCGCTGGCCCCGAACCCGCTGGCGGGCCTCAGCCTCGTCGATGTCGGCTGCGGCGGCGGCGTCCTGTCGGAACCGCTCGCCCGGCTCGGCGCCGAGGTGACCGGCCTCGACCCGGCGGTGACCAACGTCAAGATCGCGCAAGCCCATGCCGACGAGGCCGGCGTGCCGGTGCGCTACCGGGCCGAGACGATCGAGGACGTGGTGGCGGCCGGCGAACGCTTCGACGTGGTCTGCGCCATGGAGGTGGTGGAGCACGTCACCGACATGCCGGCCTTCGTGCGCACGGCCTGCACGGCGGTGAAGCCCGGCGGCCTGCTCTTCGCCGCGACGATCAACCGGACCATGCGTTCCTTCGCGCTCGCCATCGTGGGGGCGGAATACGTCCTCGGCTGGCTGCCCAAGGGCACCCACGACTGGAACAAGTTCGTCACGCCCGACGAGCTGCAGGACGCCGTCGAGGGCGGCGGCCTGACCGTCACCGATACGACCGGTGTCGTCTTCAACCCGCTCACCAATCGCTGGAGCGCCGCCCGCGACACGGCGGTGAACTACATGATCGCGGCCGAGCGCCTGCGCGCCTGAGGGCCGCAACCCGGACCCGCCTCCCCCGGTTGTCGCCGCGACACACCGAGGAGAGACGGGTCCATGCTGGAAAAGATCCCCCACGCCCTGGGCGAGGCCCTGTCGGGCCTTCGCGCCGGCATCGAGACGACCGCCTACCACGCCAAGTTCGAGGGCGCGCCCGAGGCGATCCGGGTGACGAGCCCGGCCTTCGGCGAGGGCGCCGCGATGCCGCCGCGCTTCACGCAGGACGGCGAGAGGCTCTCGCCGCCGCTCGCCTGGAACGGGATTCCGGCGGGTACCGCCGCCCTGGTGCTACTGGTCGAGGACGCCGACAGCCCGACGCCCAAGCCGATCGTCCACGCCATCGCATGGGACCTGGAGCCGACGAGCGACGGCCTGGCCGAGGGGGCGCTGGCAAGCCCGGGCTCCGACGGCACGATCGGGGAAGTCGGCAAGAACACGTTCCTCAAGGCCGGTTACCTGCCGCCCGACCCGCCGACCGGCCACGGCCCGCACCGCTACCTGTTCCAGGTCTACGCGCTGAACCGGCGCCTCGGCCTCGAGGGGACGCCCGGCCGCGGCGCCCTCCTGGAGGCGATGCACGGGCACGTCCTCGCCAAGGGCGCCCTGACCGCGACCTATGAACGACCCTGAGGGACCGCGTGCCGGCTTGCCAGCGGCCGCGGCCTGGCCCACCTCTCGGGGCGCAAGCCGCCGGACGCGCGGCGGGGAGGATCGGTGGCGATGAAGGCACTCCTGTGCAAGGCGCTCGGCGGCCCGGACGACCTGGTGATCGAGGAGGTGCCGGATCCCGTGCCCGGGCCGGGCGAGGCCTTGGTGCGGGTGAGCGTCGCGGCGCTCAACTTCTTCGACACGCTGATCATCGCGGGCCGCTACCAGGTGAAGCCGGACCTGCCGTTCTCGCCCGGCGCCGAGGCCTGCGGGGTGATCGAGGCGGTCGGACCGGGCGCCGAGGCGTTCCGCGTCGGCGAGCGCGTCATCGTCCACCTCGGCTACGGCGCCTGCCGCGAGCGGGTGGTGGCGCCGATCTCGGGCCTGACCCGGGTGCCGGAGGGCGTGAGCGACGAGCAGGCGGCCGGTCTCTCGGTCACCTACGGCACCTCGCTGCACGCGCTGCAGGACCGGGCGAACCTGCAGCCCGGCGAGACCCTGGTGGTGCTCGGCGCCACCGGCGGCGTCGGGCTGGCGGCGGTGGAGCTCGGCCACGCGATGGGCGCTCGGGTGATCGCCTGCGCCTCCTCGGCCGAGAAGCTCGAACTCGCCAAGGCCCACGGCGCCGACCTCACCCTCGATTACGGCCGCGAATCCCTGCGCGAGGGCCTGAAGCGGCTCGGCGGCGAGGCCGGCATCGACGTCGTGTACGACCCCGTCGGCGGCGAGTATTCCGAGCCGGCGCTCCGCTCGCTCAACTGGAAGGGCCGCTTCCTCGTCGTCGGCTTCGCCGCTGGCGAAATTCCAAAGATCCCGCTCAACCTCGCCCTCCTGAAGGGGATCGATATCCAGGGCGTGTTCTGGGGCGCCTTCCTCAAGCGCGAGCCCGAGGGCCACGCCGCCAATCAGGCCCGCCTGCTGTCGCTGGTGCGCGAGGGCCGCCTTTCCGCCAAGGTGCACGGCGTCTACCCACTGGAGGAGGCCGCCAGCGCCCTCGGCATCCTGGCCCGCCGCGAGGCGATGGGGAAGGTGCTGCTGCGGCCGTGACCCCCCTCCCCTCCCGCCCGCGGCGGGAGGTTTCGGGCGCCGGCGCGGGAACAGTTCGGGCGCCCCGCCGTTCCCAGCGTGGCTTTTCGTTTTCCAAACGTCAGGACGGAGATACCGTGGGCGACATCATCCGCATCATCCTGCTCGTCGTGATCCCGCCGATCGGCGTGCTGTTCACCGTCGGGTTCGGCCTGCAGTTCATCCTGAACGTGCTGCTGACGCTGTTCGGCTACATTCCCGGCCTGATCCACGCCATCTGGGTCGTGACGCGCCGCAACTACTGAAGCGCCATCAGCCAAACGAAAAACCCCGCCGGCAATGCCGAGCGGGGTTTTTCGTGTGGTTTGGTTGCGGGGACAGGATTTGAACCTGTGACCTTCAGGTTATGAGCCTGACGAGCTACCGGGCTGCTCCACCCCGCGCCAAGGCGCGATCCGGATCGTGTCGAGGGAAGGTGTACGTGCTTGGCAGGTCTGGCGGTGACCGACTCTCCCGTGTCTTGAGACACAGTACCATGGGCGCTGGGGCGGTTAACGGCCGAGTTCGAGATGGGATCGGGTTCTGATCACCCCGCTCTGACCACCAGACCGGCCAAGCACGT